>JBGSIV010000095.1:0-28496 GCA_041742355.1 Candidatus Zixiibacteriota bacterium | reverse complement strand
GGCGGCGATGGTGGCCGGGGCGGTCGTGGCGGCGACGGAGCCGGGGGATGGTCGATCGGCGTGCTGCTCTCCGATGGCGCTTCGATCGGGGGAGAGGATCCGTCGGTCACACTGGGCGATCCGGGTGCCGGGGGAGGCCCTGACGATTCGGGGGCGGATGGCCAAGCGGCGATCTCCACCGTCTCCGATTAGTCTCTCGGCTGTCTCATCACTGCTTGATCGAAAGAGCCGCGACCTGTATCATTTCTCATGCCCGAATCAGCAGTCAAACCGGAGACAGCCGCCTGATGCCGTACGCCACGATCCCAAAAAAACTCCGCCTCTACTACCAGGACTTTAGTCCTGACAGCTCTTCTGCCAGTCGCCCCCCGATTATCTTCCTCCACGGCTTCACGGTTGACCACCGGATGTGGGGAGCCGCCGCGGCCCATTTCTCCCAGACCCACCGAGTGCTGCTCCTCGACGCCCGGGGACATGGCCTCTCCGACGCCCCGCCGACCGGTTACAGCCGGGCCGACCGGGTGGACGATCTGGTCGCCGCTGTCGATAAACTGGGTGTAGAGGCATTCCACCTTGTCGGCCTGTCGATGGGGGGCTCAACCGCTATCGGCTACGCCCTGCGCGGCCAGTCGCGGCTGAAATCGCTGACCCTCGTTTCGACCGGGGCGGCCGGATGGAATGTCGGCCTGAAAATCAGCCGGATCGACCAGATCGCCCGCGACCACGGACTGGAAGCGGCCCGGGCCAAATGGATGGAGTACAGCCTGCGGTACTACCGTGAGGGGCAGGAAGGAATCCGGGACCTGATCGCCACTATGATGCGCGAGCACTCCGGGGCGGCATGGATGGATGAACGGCGCGGGAAGTATCCCGACCCCGGCAAGGACCTCGAACGGGTGCACACGATTACTGTGCCGACACTGATTATCGCAGGCGAACAGGACCGGGTGTTTGTGCCGCTGGCGAGAATATTGAAAGAGCGGATCCCCGATGCGAGGCTGCACCTGTACACGGGGATAGGCCATATGGTGAATCTCGAAGAGCCTGAGCGGTTTCACGCTGACGTGGAAGCGTTTCTTGATGAGATCGATGCAAGATGATGACCTACTTCGAAATCTGCGACCGGTTGGAGAAACTGACTGAGTTCCGTCGACTCTACCGGGAGTACCTTGACTTTACCAACCGGGCGGGGAACCTCCCGGCGCAAGCGCTCCTTCGACAAATGGAACCGATGATCGTGCAGACAGTCGATTCCCTCAATCGGGTAGGCCTCGGGGCGATCATCACCCGCGATGCCCCGGCTCGCGGCGGCAAGAAGGTCAAGATCAACCAAATCAGAGCGATCTTCCGTGACCGTGTGCGCGAGCATTACCACCTTGACGAGAATGCCCCCGTGAAGCTCCTCGACGAGGGGATCCTGCTCTATACCGAGTGGCTCGCGCGGCAAAAACTCCAGTTGTTCAACCCTCTCTTCTGGCTCTACGAGTTCGCCGGGTTTCTGGCCGATCTCCCTTTGGTCGTCTGCCATCGGGCCGGCTATGACACCCGGAGCTTCGAATCCCGGTCCTCGGTACGGATCCTGCGGCTGGGTATACAGATAGCGGTGATTGTGCTGGTCGTGTACGCCGTTGTCTCACCGTTGGTCCCGGCCCGTCTGATAGCGTTTGACATTCTCCCCTGAAGCCCCATAATTACCACCTCAATACGAACCATGTCGCCCCGCCGTGAGACGGAGCGCCTATTTGTTTCGTGCGTGAATTGTGCGGAGAGGCATCAGGAGGTATCCGATGGTCGAGACCAAAGCCCGCATCGCCGTCTTCCTCTCCGGAGGAGGCAGCAATCTTCAGGCGCTTATCGACGCGTCCCAAAGCGGCGTGCTCTCCGGACAGATCGTCCTGGTCGTCTCCAACATGCGCAAGGCGTATGGCCTTGAACGCGCCCGAGCAGCTGGGATTGATACTTTCGTTTACAAGGAAGCGGACTATCCGTTGGTAGAGGAAGCCCACGTCGATCTGCTGAAAGTGCTCACCGCCCACCAGGTGGAATTTCTGGCCCTCGCCGGCTACCTGAAACTATTGCCGGGAAACGTGGTTCAGGCTTATCATAAGAAGATAGTGAACATCCATCCGGCGCTGCTGCCCAAATTCGGCGGCAAAGGGATGTATGGACACTTCGTTCACGAAGCGGTGATCGCGGCCGGCGAGAAGGAGTCGGGAGTGACGATTCACTTGGTGGACGAGATTTACGATAACGGCAAGATCTTGCATCAGGCGCGCGTGCCGGTCAACCCCGGCGACACGCCAGAAACACTCGCGACGCGGGTGCTGGAGCAGGAACACTACTGGTACCCCCGGGTGCTGGATAAATTCATTCGAGGTGAATATGAAGGTTGACAGGGATCAAGTCGTGATGCAGACGGAAATCGGTGAGTACCCGCTCATGCGCCGCGGCAAAGTCCGCGACATCTATGACCTCGGCGACAGCCTCCTGTTTGTCGCCACCGACCGGATTTCGGCATTCGATGTTGTCATGCCCAACGGCATCCCCGGCAAGGGAAAGGTCCTCACGCAGATGTCTCTGTTCTGGTTCGAATTCCTCAAGGACACCGTAGAGAGCCACCTGGTCACGGCAGCGGTCGACGAGTACCCGCAGGCACTCCGCAAGTACCGCGACCAGCTCGAAGGACGCTCGATGATCGTGACCAAGGCGGATCGGATCGACGCCGAGTGCATCGTGCGCGGCTACATCTCCGGCTCGATGTGGAAGGAACTGAAGGAGGCACGCAAGAGCGGTTCGAATGTCGTCCACGGATTCGATTTCCCGCCCGACCTGCAGGAATCCCAGCAGCTTCCGCAACCGATTTTCACGCCGTCGACGAAAAACGACGACGGCCACGACGCGAATATCAGCTACGATGAAATGATCAAGATAGTCGGCGAGGAAACGGCGCGGCTGTGCCGGCAGAAATCGTTGGCAATCTACACCAAGGCGGCCGACTACGCTCGCACCAAGGGGATCATTATCGCCGACACCAAGTTCGAATTCGGCTTCAAGAACGGACGGTTCATCCTGATTGACGAAGTTCTGTCACCGGATTCGAGCCGCTTCTGGCCGGTCGACCGGTATGAGATCGGCAAGGGTCAGCCGTCGTTCGACAAGCAGCCAATCCGCGACTACCTCGATACGCTCGACTGGAACAAGAAGCCGCCGGCTCCGGTGCTCCCGGAATCGGTCGTGATGGCCTCGGCGGAGCGGTACCGTGAGGCCCAGCGTCTCCTCACTGGCAAATAACGGTCTTGTGAAGATAGATTTGTAACCGCATCAGGGGAATGAAAGACAATGGAAAGTACGGTCAAGATCAAACGCGCCCTGATTTCGGTCTCGGACAAGACCGGAATCGATCAGCTCGCCCGCGACCTTGAGGAACTCGGCGTCGAGATCCTCTCGACCGGCGGCACGCTGCAGGCTCTCAAGAAGGCGGGCGTCCATGCCGTCTCGGTGTCGGCTTTCACCGGCTCGCCCGAGATTCTCGGCGGCCGGGTCAAAACCCTCCATCCGCGCATCCATGCCGCACTGCTGGCCCGGCGCGACAACGAGGGCGACATGGAGACCATGACCCAGCAGGAATTCAAGATGATCGACCTGGTTATCGTGAACCTGTACCCGTTTGAGCAGACGGTGGCCAAGCCCGGCGTCGCCGATGAAGAGGTGATCGAGAACATAGATATCGGCGGGCCGTCAATGGTCCGGTCGGCGGCAAAGAATCACGATGCGGTGACGGTCGTGACCGACCCGGCCGACTACGCAGAACTGATCGCCGAGATGAAAGCCAACGATGGTGCCACGACGTTTGCCTTCCGTCGCCGCTGCGTTGCCAAAGCATTCGCTTTGACGTCGAAGTACGACACGGCGATTGCGAAGTACTTCCAGGGCGGCGCCGAGGCCGGCAGCGATCGTTTCCCGCAAATCTATACGCCGAAATACACTTACCGGAGTGGCCTGCGTTACGGTGAGAATCCGCACCAGCAGGCGGCGCTATACTCGGAAGACGGTTACTCCGGGCCAACCCTGCTCGAGGCACAGATCCTTGCCGGCAAAGAGCTTTCCTACAACAACTACGGCGACCTCGACGCGTGTCTGGACATGATTCTGGATTTCACGGAGCCGTTCGCCTGTGTTCTCAAGCACGCCAATCCCTGCGGGGCCGCCACTGGCAAGACGATCTCAGAGGCCTACAAGGCGGCATACGAGAGCGATCCGCTCTCGGCTTTCGGTTCGATCATCGGATTGAACCGCCCCGTTGACATGGCCTGTGCCGAACTTCTGCACGAGACGCCCTTTGTCGAGTGCATGATCGCGCCGTCGTTTGATGACGACGCCCTCAAGCTGCTGGTGAAGAAGAAAACACGCCGTCTGCTTGCCCTGCCGTCGATTGCCCAGGGCTGGCCGAAGGGCGGCCTCATGAGCAAGGTTCTACGTGGCGGGCTGCTGCGGCAGGACACCGATGATGTCGAAGCCGATCCGGGTACGTTGCAAGTGGTGACCAGACGTGCTCCGACACCCGATGAAATCAAGTCTCTCCTGTTCGCCTGGAAAGTGGTCAAACACACCAAGTCAAACGCGATCGTGCTCGCCAAAGGGACCGCGACAGTCGGTATCGGCATGGGGCAGACCTCGCGGGTCGATTCCGGCTTCATGGCGGTCAAGCGGGCCGGGGATCGCGCCAGAGGCTCGGTGATGGCTTCCGATGCGTTTTTCCCGATGCCCGACGGCGTTGAGGTTGGCACCAATGCCGGCGTGACCGCGATTATCCAACCGGGTGGCTCGAAAGGGGATGAAGAGGCGATCGCTGCGGCCGACAAGGCCGGCGCTGCCATGGTGTTCACCGGCAACCGTCACTTCAAGCACTGACCGTATGGCCAATTCTGCCAGTTCGGGCCGGGAAGACTCCCGGCCCTTCTTTTGTTCTGGACCATAATAGTCCCTAATAATCATTGCTCCGGCTGTACGACTTCCTCCCGAAGGGCCTCTGTATCGGCGACTCGACTACCAGTCGCGCGCCGGTCCGCAACCGCCACTGCCACCCGAAATCAGAGGAGCCGTCATGCGTCTCGCCTGCCATATGTTACCCGTTGGTTGCGCCGTTGGTCTCATTGCCGCGAGCGTTTACGCCCTGCCGCGATTCAGCCTCCAGAACAGCACGCCCTGCCAGACCTGCCACATCAACCCCTCCGGCGGCGGGATGCGCAACGAGTTCGGCAACCACGCGGTGGCCTTTCAGGAACTGGTCCTGCCGCCGATGAAGAAGCTGGTGGAGGATCGTTTCAAGCCGCCGCGGCTGGGGGAGAGCGTCACGGTCGGATTTGACCTGCGCTACCTCGTCTTTGATGATGGCGAAGTCTTTCGCATGCAGACCGATGCCTACGCGGCGATTGAACCCTTCAGAGATTTCTACTACCAGTTGCGGTTATCCGACGAACAGGGGATAACCGAGAATTTCGGCCTGCTGTATTTCGATGAGCAGCGACACTACATCAAGGTCGGCCGGTTCGAGCTGTCGCACGGCCTGAAGCTTGAAGACCACACGGCCTACGTCCGCTCCCGCACGGGGGATCAGCCCCATCTGTACTACGATGGCCTGGCTCTGGGTGCGAAGATCGGCGATGGTTACGCCGCGGTGGAGCTGTTCAACCCGGAGGACCGGGGGATGATTGTCGTGCACGCCTACCGTCCGGGGTTCATTCCGCAACTCAACCTCGGCTGGATGGCGGGCTTCTCCGGGCGCTTTTCGGAGAAAGGCGGCGACTCGGACGATGAACCTTCGGATGAGACCGACCACTCGCACGATCCGGCTGGTCCGCCGCCCGATAACCGGGCTGTCTTCGGCGGATTGTCGTATGATCGGTTTTCGCTCCTCGGTGAATTGGATCTGGCCGGACGGAGCCCCGATCAACTCGCTTTCTGCGCCGGGTTCACCGCCCGAATCGAGCACGGCCTGTACTTCCTTACCGAATACAATTTCTACGATGGCGACCGGGATATCGCCGCTGGGGTCGATGAGTTCGTGCGGCTGTCGCTGCAGGTCTTCCCGCTGCCGTATGTCGAACTGCGGCCAGCGTACACCTGGTACACTCGCGGACCGCTCGATGGAGAGGATGACTTCTATCTCCAGCTTCATTTAGGCTACTGAGAAGAATAACTGACGGCCCCTGCCGCCGCATCAATACGCCCTACAAGGAGGCCCGAATGCAACGGCTACTCTGGGGAAGCATCCCCGCTCTGATACTGGCGCTGGCGATCGGCTGTTCTGACGGAGGAGATTCGCCCACTTCGCCCGACACCGGCTCCCCCGACACGTTGGCCAATTTCTCCGAGGTATTTAGCCTCATTCAGGCGCGCTGTAATACGTCGTCGAATACCTGCCACGGCGCGTCGGCCGCCAGCGGCTTTCACATGGCCGGCTACGACGCGATTACCACTCACCAGGCCGGAATTGGCGCTACAGTCGACCCGGGCAACGGTGCCGGAAGCAACTTGTACCTCAAAACTACTTCGTCGCCGCCGTTTGGCCAGCGCATGCCGCTGGGTCAGACACCTTTGTCCACCTCCGAGCAGCAGTTGATCAAACGGTGGATTGATCAGGGAGCGCTGGACAATTAGGAGATTGATATGAGCCGAATCATGCTGACCACAATCTTCGTGGCGCTGGCTGTGCCTGTTCTGGCCGGCGATTACGGACTCGATCCTGCCCGACAAACCGACACGGTGCGTTTCGAGTCGGCGGCGAAACTCGAGTTCATCGAGGGGCGAACCGACGAGATATCGGGAAGGTTTTCGGTTGATCCGGAAAACACCGCCGCCGGCGTGTCCGGACGCCTGCAGGTCGATCTGCGGAATATCGAGACCGGTATCGGTCTGCGCAACCGCCACCTTCGTGAAAACCACCTGCACACAGACGACTATCCTTACGCCTACTTTGAGTTGACCCGGGTCAATGGTCTTCCGGCCCAGCTTGAGCTGGGGAAAACGGTGGCTGCAACGGCTTCGGGGAATTTCTACATCCACGGCGGTTACCGTCAGATCACGGCCGACCTGGAAGTGACCCGGCTCGGGGAGGCGGACGGAGGAGAGGGACTACGCATCCGCGCTCGGTTTTCCCTCAACCTTGAGGATTTTAACATCGAGCGCCCCAAGGCCTTGTTTCTCAAAGTCGCCGAGACGATCAAGCTTGACGTCGTTTTCACCGGCTATACCGGGAAACCCGGAGCGGATGTCTCATTGCCGGACTGGCCGCGCTTGAACTGACGCTGCCTCGACAGGGTGCAGCTTTGCCCGCGACCTGGCCGGATTCCCCAGCGCCGGCGCCTTTTGGCTGGCGCTGGGGCACGTTTCTGAGCGCACTAATTGTGAGATTCTGCAACAGTTTGCCAGACAAAAGCATATCCCGATTCTGCCGCGGTCGACGGGGTTTCGGGGAAATAGTCTTTGCAAATATCCGTTGAGGGCTGTATCTTCAGCGCAGAATACTTCAGTGATGGGAATGTAGCCGCGATGCGTAACAGGATACTCGAAATAGTCGTTTTTCTCATCGATTTTATGCAGGGTAACAAGGGGAATCTTGCCGGATCGGAAGATCTTTCGACGGTTCTTGAGGCCGAAGGTTACTCTCAGGATGAGATTTCGTCGGCGTATTCCTGGCTGCTGCAGCGGTTTGACAATGCTCCCGAGCAGTATTTCTCCGAAATCCCGATCATGAATGCATCGACGCGCGTTCTGACTCCTATCGAGCGGTTCCAGCTGTCCGGCGAAGCCCAGGGGTTCCTTCTGAAGCTGGTGAATCTTTCGCTGATCGACCACGAGCAACTCGAGGGGATCATGGAGCGAGTGGCGGTGTTCGGCACGAAGTCGGTGTCGCTGGATCAGGTCAAGCTGATCGCGTCATCGGTCGTGCTGGCTGATTTCGACGAGATCGACGATATCGAGCTCGGCGGCGGCCCGCTTGATCGTTCGCTCCACATCAACTAGCACATGCCTCTCAAAGACAAGCATATCCTCGTCGGTTTGACCGGCGGCATCGCCTGTTACAAGGTTCCGTATCTCGTGCGGGCGTTACGCAAGGCGGGGGCGGAAGTGCAGGTGGTCATGACGAGGTCGGCTACCCAGTTTATCACCCCGCTGACCATGGAAACCGTCTCCAACCGCGAGGTCGCGGTCGAGATGTTTTCTCAGGAACGGTACATCTCCACGCGCCACATTGATTTCGCCCAGTGGCCGGACCTGCTGGTGATCGCCCCGACCACAGCGAACTTCATCGGCAAGGTGGCCTCAGGGATATCCGACGATCTCCTTACGACTATTATTTGTGCGACCGCCAAGCCGGTGATGATTGCCCCTGCGATGAATCCCCAGATGTGGCGCAACCCGATCACGCAGCGCAACTACAAGACGCTCCTCGGATTGGGGTTCCGCGTAGTTGATCCGACCGAAGGGGAGATGGCGTGCGAGGATTACGGGGTCGGTCGAATGGCCGAGCCGCAGGCGATTTTCGACGCGGTCGAACGCTTCTTCGATCATCCGGCCAATAAGACGGCTGAAAAAAAAAAGAGCTGAACGGCCGTAAGATAGTCATCACCGCCGGCCCTACCCGCGAGCCGATCGATCCTGTCCGCTACATCACCAATCACTCCTCCGGCAAAATGGGATATGCTCTTGCCGCCGCCGCCGCCTGCCTTGGAGCTGAGACGACCCTTATTAGCGGACCAACCGCGCTCACCCCTCCCGATGGAGTGACGGTGATACCAATCGAAACTACCGCCGAATTGCATACTGCGGTCAAGGAACGGTTCGAATCCTGCGACTGCCTGATTATGGCCGCCGCGCCTTCGGATTACCGTCCGGCCCGGGTTGCCGATCGCAAGCTCAAGCGGTCCGAAGGCTTGCAATTGGTTTTGGAACCGACGGTTGATATCCTCAGAGATCTCGCACCGGGCAAACGCCGAGACCAGGTGGTCGTGGGCTTCGCGCTTGAAACAGATGACGCTGTCGCCAACGCCCAGCGCAAGCTCCGAGAGAAGCACCTCGACCTCATCGTGCTCAACATCCCTGGCGCTGATTCCGGATTCTCCACTGAAACGAACCGTGTGACGATTGTCCGTCAGGGCGGTTCCCCCGAAGAGTGGCCCCTGCTGTCCAAACAAGATGTCGCGTTCCGGCTAATGGCACTGGTGGCAGAGTCCTTCGCAGACCGTCACCGGTGATCACCACCCCGCTTTCAGAATCTTCTCGCCCTGACTCCGACGCACTGCGGTTGGCTAATCGCCGGATGCCGAACCGACAGAAGTTCGTCGGGTGCGCATCTTTCGCCTTCTCTCCGCATCTTTTTGTTGAGATCGCCCGGCGACGCTCTATCTTGTCGATCCGAACAATTATAGTGGTGTTACTTGATTGTCTTTGGTCCTTGTCGTACCTTGACACTCTCAGGACTGCCATATGAGAGATAAACCGAATACACTGCATGACCTCCTGCGCGCCGCGATCCGTTCCCAGGTCGACCTGGGGATGGGGGAGATGATCGTCAACCGAGCGAACGTGCGCCCGGCCGCGGTGATGCCGTCTCTGCCGGATCCGGCGACTTTGATCTCGCGCGCCGGGGAAACGCCGATTCCCCGCGAGACAAGGCAGCCTGCGCCGGAGCAACCGGCGCGCCTGTTCGCGGATTCGAAGCATGAGACACCGGCGCCGAAGTACTCCTCGCTGGAGGAGCATCGCGCCGCAATCTGCGACTGCCGCAAGTGTCCGCTTGCCGACTCGCGCACCAAGTTCGTCTATGGTGTGGGGAATCCGAAAGCGGAGCTGATGTTTGTCGGCGAGGCGCCGGGGCGCGATGAAGATCTCAAGGGGGAGCCCTTTGTCGGTGCGGCCGGGCAGTTGCTCGATAAGATTATCGGAGCGATGCACCTGTCGCGGAGCGATGTGTACATCGCGAACGTGCTCAAGTGCCGGCCGCCGAACAACCGCGATCCGCTCCCGGAGGAGATAGACGAATGCCTGCCGCACCTGCAGGAGCAGATCCGGATTATCCGGCCGAAAGTGCTCTGCGCGCTTGGGCGCATTGCGGGACAGGCGCTGCTGAACACAAAGACGCCGCTCGGCAAACTGCGCCGGGTCTGGCACGAATACGAAGGTATCCCGCTGCTGGTGACCTACCACCCGGCGGCGCTCCTGCGCTTCCCGGTTTACAAGAAAGACGTTTGGGAAGACATGCAACTGGTGATGGCGAAGCTGGACGAAATGCGCAAGTGAGGAATCAAGGCATGGCCTACGGTCCGCAGGAAGATAAGCGAGTCGACAAACTGCAGCCGCCGCACTCCCTCGATGCCGAGCAGGCGGTGCTCGGCGCGGTGCTGAAGGATTCCGACGCGATGAACCAGGTAGTCGAGGTGCTCGAGGACGAAGGGCACTTCTATGTTCCCAAGCACCAGGCGATCTTCCGCGCCGCCCGCGCCCTCTACGAACGGGGTGAACCTACCGACATAACGATGATTGCCAACGAACTCCTGCGCGAGGACGAACTCGCCCGCGCGGGCGGACGGGTCTACCTGGTTGAACTGGTCGAAGGCGTGGCTTCGACTGCGAACCTCGTCGCCCACGCCACGATTGTGCTTGAGCGCTCGATCCTCCGGCGATTGATCGGCACATCCAACGAGATCATCAAGAGCTGTTATGCGTTCGAACAGCCGGTCGATGACCTGCTTGACCTCGCCGAGTCGACTATTTTCCGCCTCTCCGAGAGCCGTCTCCGCAAGGGGTTTACCTCTATCCGCGATTTGATTCCGTCGACCTTTGAAGACATCGAGAACCTGCAGTCCAATCAAAGCGGCCTGACCGGTCTCACGACCGGCTATGACGATCTAGACATCATGACCAATGGCATGCATAAAGGGGATCTGATCATCGTTGCCGGCCGGCCGTCGATGGGAAAATCGGCGCTCGCCATGAACATGGCCGAACACATCGCGATCAAGCAGAAGAAGGCCGTCGGCGTATTCTCTATCGAAATGTCCAAAGAGCAGCTGGCGCTGCGTATGCTCTGCGGGCGGGCCGGGATCTCGCAGCAGAAGCTTCGGGCCGGCAAGTTGCGTGACAACGAGTGGAGCAAGCTGGCCACGGTCGGCGGCATTCTCTCCGAGTCGCCGATCTTCATCGATGACTCGCCGACGATCAGCTCGCTGGAAATCCGCGCCAAGGCCCGACGGCTCCGGGCCCAGCAGGATCTCGGACTCATCATTGTCGACTACCTGCAGATGGTCCACGGCTCTGGTAGGTATGAGAACCGCCAGCAGGAGATGGCCAATATCTCTCGCGGCCTGAAAGCGCTGGCGAAAGAGCTGGAGATTCCGATTATCGCCTGCTCGCAGCTCTCGCGCATGGTCGAACAGCGCGGCGGTGAGAAGCGCCCGCAGCTCTCGGATCTGCGCGAATCGGGCGCTATCGAGCAGGATGCCGATCTCGTGATGTTCATCTACCGGCCCGAGCATTACCTCACCCACCTGGAGCAGAATGATCCGAAGTTTCAGGAAGTCGCGGGCCTTGCCGAAATCATCGTCGCTAAGCAGCGTAACGGTCCCACCGGGATGGTGAAGTTGCACTTCCGGAAAGAATTTGCACGTTTTGAGAATCTCGAACGCCACCACCGCGAGGTTCCGCCGGGAGTCGAACCGGTCAGCGGCGGCCACACGCCATTCTAAGGGGATGCCATGGAAGTCGTCGGGGTAACGCCGCTCGGGCGGCGGGGCGTGAACGTCATTCAGGAAGTCGGGCGGGCCTCGATCATGCTCGGCCAGTTCCTGCTCTCACTCAAGGACTTCCCTTACTCGATCCGTCTGTATATCCAACAGGTGTACTACCTCGGCGTGCGTTCGCTGCCGCTTATCGCAATCATCTCGGTCTTCGTCGGCGCGGTCTCGGCTTGGCAGGGCGCCTACCAGTTTTCATTTATCGGTGCGCCCCTGCGCTTTTTGGGGCAAGCGGTCGGAAAGGCGGTGGTGATAGAACTGGCGCCCGTGCTCTCGGCTATCGTCTTCGCCGGGCGGGTGGGGGCCGGGATTTCCGCCGAGTTGGGCACTATGCGGGTGACCGAGCAGATCGATGCGCTGGAGTCGATGGGGATTAGCCCGATCCGATACCTGGTTCAGCCGCGCATTCTGGCCTGCGTAACCATGGTTCCCTTCCTCGTTGTGTTCGCAAATTTCATCGCCATCATGGGAGCGATGGCGGTGGCCGTGCTGGGAGTGAATGTCTCGGTCGAAACGTTTCTGAACGGGTTCAGAAGCTCCTTCCGCCTCCAGGATTTCATCAATGGAGAGATTAAGGCCGCCGTGTTCGGCTTCGTCATCGGCCTGGTAGGGTGCTACGAAGGATTCAATACCTCGGGTGGTGCGCATGGCGTGGGGCAGGCGACGACCACATCGGTGGTGGTGTCGTCGGTGCTCATACTGGTGTTCAACTTTATTTTCGCTCTCCTGTTGTTCCGGTTCTAGCAATGGAAAATAATGTGTGCGTAGAATTCGTCGACGTCCGCAAGGCGTTCGGCGCCCAGCCGGTGCTCGACGGCGTCAGCTTCAAGGTCAGCCGGGGGGAATCGGTGGCTATTATTGGTCGCTCGGGATCGGGGAAGTCGGTGATGCTGAAACACATCATCCGACTGATGTCGCCCGACTCGGGCCGGGTGCTCTACGGCGGCCAGGACCTGGCGGAAACTCCTGACCATGAACTGGTGGAAGTACGCCGCAAGATTGGCATGCTCTTTCAGTCGGCGGCGCTGTTTGACTCGATGTCAGTACGTGATAACGTCGGCCTCGGCTTGCGCGAGTCTCGGCGGTATAAGAAGCAGGAAATTGAACGGATTGTGGCGGAAAAACTTCGCATGGTCGGACTGGAGGAAGCCGGAAGCAAGTACCCTTCCGAACTTTCGGGAGGGATGCGCAAACGAGTCGGTTTGGCCCGGGCGATTGCCAATGATCCCGATGTGCTTCTGTACGACGAGCCGACCACCGGACTCGATCCGGTGACAGCGGATGTCATCGACGACCTGATTGTCGAGTTGAACACGAAGCTCTCGGTGACTTCGATCGTCGTGACGCACGACATGAAGTCGGCCTTCAAGATCGCCCGGCGAGTAATAATGCTGTACCAGACGAAAATCTGGTTCGATGGCACACCGAAGGAGTTGCAGGAGTCGAAGGATCCGGTGTTGCAGCAGTTCATCACCGGCAGCGCGATCGGCCCGATCCGGATGTGAGATATGATTACAGGCAAGAAGACAAAGACGGCGTTTTTCTGTTCGCAGTGTGGTGCGGAACATCCGCGCTGGCAGGGGCAGTGCAAGGAGTGCGGCGGCTGGAATACGCTGGTCGAAGAGCGGACGCAGAAGTCGGCCTCCGGAAGGCCGAAACCGCTTGGCTCCGGTGCGGAGTCGCGGCGGCTGCCAGATATTTCGCTGGAGACGTCGGCCGGCTACCACAGCGGTATCGGCGAGTTCGATCGCGTGCTTGGCGGGCGCCTTCTGCCGGGGATGACCGTGCTCATTGGCGGCGAACCGGGGATCGGCAAGTCGACTTTGCTCCTGCAGGTGGCGGAAGCCTATTCGCAGCGCGGCCTCCATGTGGCCTATGTCACCGGCGAGGAATCGTTGACGCAGATCCGCCTGCGGGCGGAACGCCTCGGCGTGGTCGGCGAAAACATTGTCGCAATCAACGCAAATTCGGTCGAAGAGACGTGCGACCTGGTCGGCACCGGGGATTTCCATGTCGTCCTGATCGACTCGATCCAGACCATGTCCTCCGACTCGTTCGACTCGCCGCCCGGCACCGTTGCCCAGGTGCGCGAGTCGGCCTACCGGCTGATTACGCTTGCCCGCCAGAAGGACTTCTCGCTCTTCATGGTCGGCCATGTCACCAGAGAGGGAATGGTGGCCGGCCCGAAAGTGCTCGAACACATGGTCGACACTGTCATATACTTCGAAGGGGACAGCACGCACCTTTACCGCATGCTTCGCGCCACCAAGAACCGCTTCGGTTCGGTCTCCGAGATCGGGCTGTTCGAGATGCAGGGGCGTGGGCTTGTCGAAGTGACCAATCCCTCGTCGCTATTTCTCTCGAACCGTGCGGACGATGAACGGACCGGATCTGTCGTGGCCGGTATCTGCGAAGGGGAACGCCCGATCCTTGTCGAGATTCAGGCGCTGGTGACGGCCGCGAACTACGGCAACCCGCAACGGGTGGCCGGCGGTATCGACAACAAGCGCCTCGCCCTCCTCATTGCGATCCTCGACCGCAAGGGGGGATACCCTATGGGTACGAACGACGTATTCGTGTCGATAGCGGGGGGACTGCGGCTCTCTGAACCGGCGCTGGATCTGCCGATGCTCATCGCGATCGCCTCGTCGCTTATGAACCGTGCGGTAAATCCGCTGACTTTGGTGGTGGGCGAGGTCGGACTGTCGGGGGAGGTACGCGGCGTGACCATGATCGACCGCCGTCTGGCGGAAGCGAAGAAGATGGGATTCACCGCGGCGGTGATTCCGGAGATCAATACCAAGCAGGCGAAGGGGAGTGGGCTTAAGATCGCCTCTGCGGCCTCGCTGCAGGAGGCGGTAGAACTTCTACTGGGGTAACGATGAGACAACTATGGGTGAGCCTGGACAACAGTGCCCTGAGGGAACTGGCCGGGTCAAGTGACCTCTACCGTTTTGAAGATGAAGCCAGTAAGCCGGCGCGTGAGCGCCGCGTCGTACTTTGCTATTCCTTCACGTCCTTTAGTGAACTGCTCCTGCGCACCGGGCCGCACAACGGCAGCGTGCACCAGGAATTGCTCGCGGTGGCCGAGCGCCTGTGCGGTCCCGACCGCGGCGCCTACCTTCCGCCGCCGGCCGTGCACCTGCATCTCTGGCTCGATGGGATGACCTCCGATGAGAAAACCGCCCGCGATATCGCGATCCTCGGCACGCTGATCCGCGACTTCATCAGTGTCGAAAGCTGGGACGATTTCGTCACGCGGTTCGGGGCTATGCAGCAGGGAATGGCTGAATCGCTGGCGCAGTACACCGAAGCGTTGCTCGACGAGATCTGTTATCGCCGCGACCGGATCCGGTTTCATGCCGACGCCCGGCAGTCGTTCGAGCGCGCGATGAGCGTGCCGAACCTGCTGCACAAGAACCGTGAGGAAATACTTTCGCAGTTCGAGCTGTCCGGTTACTTCGCCGCCGCGAGTGACGAAGATATCCTCCGGGCGGCGAGCGGCCTTTTGTGCTACCTTGAATTGGAACGGTCCTACGCCGCCTGGTACTGCTTCGATGAAGTGGAACCCCAGCCGGGGCACTACTTCGCCCGCCAGGAGGCGGTGTACCTCGACGGCTGCGATTACCTCGTGTCGGCCGACAGCACCTATCGGGATCTCTTCAACCGGTACGAGGGAACCTGCCTGAACGGACGAGCGATCACCATTACCGATCTGACCAGGCACTTGAACCAACCCTGTCTGCTGCCGAGAGCCAACGCCGGATGAGTTTGCTCGGTCGCCGGCTCTCACTGGAATCGAACGCGGAGTACGTCTGTGATTGAACTGCGAAGCGCCGACGGCTCGGCCCGTCGGGGCGAGGTGACCACCGCCCACGGGACCTTTCAGACGCCGGCATTCATGCCGGTGGGGACGGCGGGTTCGGTCAAAGGGCTGACCGCCGAGCACATCGAAGAGACCGGAACGGAGATCGTTCTTTCCAACACCTACCACCTGTTTCTCCGCCCGGGACAAGAGATCATCCGTGCGCGGGGCGGGCTGGCGCGCTTCTCCGGTTGGAACCGTCCCACCCTCACTGACAGCGGCGGGTACCAAATATTCTCGCTCAAGGACTCACTTCGCATCTCCGACGAAGGCGTCGAATTCCGCTCGCACCACGACGGTTCCAAACACTTCTTCACCCCTGAGCGAGCCACTCAGATTCAGCATGATATCGGCGCCGACATTATTATGGCGTTCGATCAGTGTGTGCCTTATCCGGCCGAACACAAGGCCGCAGCCGAGGGTGTCCGCCGCACGGCTGACTGGGCCAGGCGCTGCCGTGGAGAACATGATCGCATTCGCCGGGAGCGACCCGAAACCTGCTCGCAGCTCTTCGGAATTGTTCAGGGAGGGACGTACACCGACCTCCGCACTTTATCGGCCGAACAGATCCTCGCGCTCGACCTGCCCGGATACGCGATTGGCGGATTGTCGGTAGGGGAGAGCAAAGGCGAGATGGAGGATATGCTCGCTCACACGATTCAGTATTTGCCGCCGGACCGCCCGCGCTACCTCATGGGCGTCGGTTACCCGGAAGACATTCTTATGGCGGTGTCGTACGGGATCGATATGTTCGACTGCGTCCTGCCGACCCGCAACGCCCGCACCGGGAGCGTCTTCACGTCGGTTGGCCAGTTGACCTACCGCAACGCCGAGTGGGCCAACGACGATCGGCCGCTCGATCCCAACTGCGACTGTTCCGTCTGTCGCCGCTACAGCCGTGCCTATCTCCGCCACCTGTACAACCAATCGGAGATTACCGGGATGGTGTTGGCGACCTACCACAGCGTGTATTTCTACCAACGATTGATGCAGGGGATACGTCGGGCGATTGAAGCAGGGCGATTCGCGGATTATCGGCGGGAGTTTCTCGCACGGTATCTCGGGGCGTAGCCCGTCCGGGATTCCGTCATGAGCGCAGGGAGAAGAGGTAGCCGAGGGTGAAACGCACCTCGTTGAGTTTGATCCTCTCGGCGATTTCCCGATAAGATGCGGAGTTGACCCGCCCGGTGCTCACGATCGAGGGGCGCACATCCGTTATGGCCAGCTCAATCGAGATGTTCCGGGAGAAGCGCAGGCCGAAGGTAGCCCGGAGGCCGAGGCGAGGCCGAACCGACAAGTCGGTCACCTGCATATCGTTGATCGTGTGGTTTCCGATGCCGTCGTCAAGCCGTATGAACCCGTTATAAAACACCGCACCCAGGCCCACAAAACCGGTCAGGTTATCCGTACCCCGGTAGTAGAGCGCTTCGGTCGAAAGGATGAGCGAATGCAGCCTGCCGTCGGGGTATTGCCGGGACGACAGATCCTGAAATCCGTAGTCCGCCGCCCCGCGTAGCACAATCGGGTGGGCGACGAGGAATTCATACTTGGCGGAGAACTGGAGCCCCGGATCGGCGATCTTGTTGGGGCCATTGACGCCGATGGTGAAGTGCACGTTCATCTGGTTCAGGGTGTCCTGCTCGACCGGATTCAGGGGGTAGAGCGGCAGGGCAAACCATGTGGCCAGTAACAGTGTCAACATAGGCAATCGATTCCTGTGTTACAGCTTTCTGTGTCAGTACCTGTCCGCTCTATTAACGTATTTCGATCCGGAAAAGTCCAAGAAATCCCGGAGAATTATTCGCGACAATGGTTCTTTGGTTAGGAACATGGCGGGCATGCTTGTGCCGGAAGGAGTGCACTCGCCCAGGTGGCTGTGTGTGCAACCGGTCGGGGGTGCTTATACTGCGCTAACCCTTTGCCGCGCATGGTTGAAATAGGTCAGATTTGATCGTGAAACCGATTGACAAGAGGGAAATCGCCGGTATATTAACGGGTTATATCGATGATCGGGTGTGAATTTATTCACAATTCTCGATCAGTTCGGTCACGATAAGTATCTGCTGCGAATAGTTTTAGAGGAGGCCAACATGAGCCAGCCGAAAGTCTACCAGAATCTGATCAATGGGGAGTGGGTGAACTCGAAATCGGGGAAGTGCTACGAGAATATTAACCCGGCCAACACCGACGAAGTCGTCGGCCTTTTTCAGAAGTCCAACGCCGACGACGTGAAAGACGCCATCGACGCTGCTGCTGAGGCCTACAAATCGTGGCGTCTCGTCCCGGCCCCCAAACGCGGCGAGATCCTCTACCGCGTCGCCACCCGCCTGCAAAAAGAGAAAGACAAGCTAGCCGAAGACATGACGCGCGAAATGGGCAAGGTCCTCGACGAGACCAAGGGGGACGTTCAGGAAGCGATCGACATGACCTTCTACATGGCCGGCGAAGGCCGCCGACTGTTCGGAATGACGACGCCATCGGAGCTCAAGAACAAGTTCAATATGACCGTTCGCCAGCCGCTCGGCGTTTGCACCTTCATCACGCCGTGGAATTTCCCGATGGCGATCCCGTCGTGGAAATCAATGCCCGCGCTCATCGCCGGCAACACGGTTGTGATCAAGCCGGCCACTGATACTCCGCTCTCAGTCGTTAACTTCGGCCGCATCCTCCACGAGGAAGGCGTCCCGGCCGGCGTGTTCAATGTCGTGACCGGCTCCGGCGGCGCGCTGGGCGATCCGCTTATCAAGGATAAGCGCGTGCGCGTGGTTTCGTTCACCGGTTCGACCGAGATCGGCCGCAAGATTTCGGAGGCCTGCGCTTCCGAGTTCAAACATACCTGCCTCGAGATGGGTGGCAAGAACGTGATGATCGTCATGGACGACGCCCGGCTCGACCTCGCGGTCGAGGGCGCGCTGTGGGGCGCATTCGGCACCACCGGTCAACGCTGCACCGCCACCAGCCGTATTGTCTGCCACAAGGACGTCGTGAAGAAATTCACCGAAATGATGGTCGAACGGGCCAAAGCGATTCGGGTCGGCAACGGCCTTGATCCCAAAACGCAGATGGGACCGCACATCAACGAAGATCAATTGAACACGTCGCTCGGATACGCCGACATCGCGAAGAACGAAGGCGCGAAACTCATGTGCGGCGGCCAGCGTCTCACCGGCGGCACGTACGATAAGGGTTGGTTCATCCAGCCGACCATCTTCGGCGAGGTGACCCAGGCGATGCGTATTTGGCGCGAAGAGGTCTTCGGCCCGGTGCTCTCGATCGCTGTCTGCAGCAACCTCGACAACGCGATCGAAATGGCCAACGACACGCCCTACGGGTTGTCGGCGTCGATCTACACCCAGGATATCAACAAGGCCTATACCGCGATGCGCGACGTCTACACCGGGATTTTCTACGTCAACGCGCCGACCATCGGCGCCGAG
The DNA here is from genome assembly GCA_041742355.1 of Candidatus Zixiibacteriota bacterium. GTDB lineage: Bacteria > Zixibacteria > MSB-5A5 > GN15 > FEB-12 > JAGNLV01. The sequence goes on along the minus strand of JBGSIV010000095.1, from coordinate 9,399 downwards.
ACGCACCTGCCGTTTGGCGGCACGAAAGAAACCGGCAACGGCCACCGCGAAGCGGCCACTGCGGCGCTCGATGTCTTCACCGAATGGAAGTCGGTGTATGTCGACTTCTCCGGCAAGCTCCAGCGCGCGCAGATCGACAACGAATAACGAAGCGGTAGGTCAAACACGGCTCTGCGTGTTTGACGTGGGACGATGAGGGGGGCGGAGACAAGCCCCGCCCCTACGCGGCAGATGCGAACATGTGCCGCGCGCTGTACGGAAATCGAGAAGGAACTCTACTTGCGCTGTAAGTACGTTTACCATGACCACGGCGGGTACAAACCAACGTACCTCGTCCAGCACCTCTGGCGGGCGTCAAGCATACAATGGCCCCCGGTCCGGGCGACCGTGTGACATGGTAAACCGAAAACTTCGAATTGAACCGGAGGTTCAACGTGGCTAAGACTAAGAAGAGAATAATCATCATGGGCGCCGCCGGGCGCGACTTCCACAACTTCAACGTGCTGTACCGTGACAATGACGACGTTGAAGTCGTGGCCTTCACGGCTACCCAGATTCCCGATATCGATGGGCGCAAGTACCCGAAGGTACTCGCGGGCAAGAATTACCCGAACGGCATCCCGATCCACGCCGAGTCCGAGCTGATGGATCTGATCCGCAAGCACAAGGTCGACGAAGTCGTGTTCTCCTATTCCGATGTTCCGTACCAGTACATCATGGAGAAAGCGGCATACGTCATGGCGGCCGGCGCCCGCTTCGCGGTCGAAGGCGGCCTGCCGACCATGATCAAATCGTCTAAGCCGGTCGTGGCCGTGTGCGCCGTGCGCACCGGGTGCGGCAAGTCCCAGACCACCCGCAAGGTGGCCGAAGTCCTGCAGTCGCTCGGCAAGAAGGTCGTGGCGATCCGCCACCCCATGCCGTACGGCGACCTGGCCAAGCAGGCCGTGCAGCGCTTCGCCAAGCTCTCCGATCTCGACAAGCACGAGTGCACGATTGAGGAGCGGGAGGAGTACGAGCCGCACATCATGAAAGGTGTAGTTGTCTACGCGGGCGTTGACTACGAGAAGATCATCCGCGAGGCCGAGAAGGAAGCCGACGTGATCCTTTGGGACGGCGGCAATAACGACATGTCGTTCTACCGGCCGGACCTGTACATTACGGTCGTCGACCCGCACCGTCCGGGGCATGAGATTTCCTACTACCCCGGCCAGAACAACCTGCTCCTGGCCGATGTGGTCGTGATCAACAAGATCGATTCGGCCGACCCGGAAGGGATCGCCGAGGTGCGTGGGAACATCGCCGCCTACAATCCGAAGGCGATCGTCATCGACGGAGCTTCGCCGCTGGAAGTTGACAATCCGTCGCTCATCCGCGGCAAGCGGGTGCTGGTGGTTGAGGACGGTCCGACCCTGACCCACGGCGAGATGGCCTACGGCGCTGGGGTCGTCGCGGCCGAGAAGTTCGGCGCGGCGGCGCTGGTCGACCCGCGGCCGTACACGGTCAAGTCGATCACCGAGACTTACGAGAAGTACCCGGGGATCGGCATGCTGCTGCCGGCGATGGGCTACGGCGACAAACAGGTCAAGGATCTCGAGACCACGATCAACCGGACCGAATGCGACAGCGTGATCATTGCCACGCCGATAGACCTCGGTCGGATTATCAAGATCCGCAAGCCCACCGTACGTGTCGGCTATAGCCTCCAGGAGATCGGCCGCCCGAATCTCAACGACGTCCTCTGTAACTTCATTGGGGCGCCGTCGAAAGCGACGGTAAAGGTAGCCGTTCCGAAGAAGAGAACGAAGTAACTCAGACGAGGGCGGGCCGGAGATCCGGCCCGCCCCCCTTACCGAAACGATAGATTCAGGCAGACCGAGACATGTCCGCAAAGAGAACCGCAGTGGTTGCCCTCGGGGGCAACGCGATTACGCGCCCGGACCAGGAAGACACCATTGCCAACCAGTTCGCCAACACGCGCAAGTCACTCGACAGTATTGTCGAGATGGCCCGCGACGGTTTCAACCTCGTCATCACCCACGGCAACGGCCCGCAGGTCGGTAACGCGCTTCTGCGCGTGGAACTGTCCCGCGGCCGCACGCCGGTTCTCCCCCTGGGCGTTCTGGTGGCCGACACCGAAGGCGGCATGGGGTATATGATCGAGCAATCACTGCAGAACCGGCTTGGTACCGAGAAGATCGACCGCCGGGTGGTGACTCTGATCACGCAGATCCTCATCGACATGGATGATCCGGCGCTGCAAAACCCGACCAAGTTCATTGGCCAGTTCTACTCGGAAGAGGAAGCCCGGCGCTTTGAGACGGAACGCGGCTGGTCGATGAAGTTGGACAGCAAGCGCGGCTGGCGCCGCGTGGTTCCCTCACCGATCCCAACCAAAGTAATCAACGCCGAGGTCATCAAGGATCTTGTCGACAAGGGGCACATTGTTGTTGCCGCCGGCGGCGGCGGTATTCCCGTGTATATCGATCACCGCGGCTACTACGAAGGTTTCGATGCCGTCATCGACAAGGATCTGGCGTCGTCCGTGCTCGCCAACGAAATCGGCGCGGACACCCTGTGCATCCTCACCGCTGTGGATAACGTCGCGGTCGACTTCGGCACTCCCGAAGAGAGGAAACTGGAAGAGGTGACCGTCTCCGAGCTGGAGGATTACCTCTGCGCGGGGCATTTCCCGGCCGGGTCGATGGGTCCCAAAGTCAAAGCGGCAATTCAGTTCATAAAGAATGGCGGCAAGCAGGTGGTGATCACCTCGCTGGAGAATGCCCACGCGGCGGCCCACGGCGCCGCGGGGACGCGGATCCGCCCGGATAAGTAATGGCGCAGCTGTCAAAGGCAACCATCAACGCAGTCTTGGAGAAAGGTCGGATGTACGAAGTCGGAGGCGCCGTGAGGGACCGGTTACTTACCGGCCAGGGCGGCCATGACCTCGACATCCTCGTCACCGGCATTTCGTACGACGACCTCTCGCAAATTCTCCGGAGGCACGGCCAGGTTAATCTGGTCGGCCGGAGTTTCGGCGTTATCAAGTACACCGAGTACCGCGATGGCGAACCGGTGACCTTCGACATTTCCCTCCCGCGCACCGAGTACTCAACCGGCGTCGGCCACAAGGACTTCAAAGTGAAGTATGACCCGACGCTCTCGGTCGAGGATGACCTGGTGCGCCGTGACTTCACGATCAACGCCATGGCGATCGAACTCGGCACCGACGTGCTGATCGACCCGCTCGACGGCCGCAAGGACCTCGAGAATCGGCTGATCCGTATCGTCTACCCGGAGTCGTTTACCGATGACCCCCTGCGTATGCTCAGGGCTATCGTCTTCGCGTCCCGCTTCGAGTTCGAGATCGAAGATCGGACGTTGGCCGTGCTCAACGAAAACGTCCAGCTCATCCACACCGTTTCGGCCGAACGCATTGCCGACGAACTGCGCAAGCTCATGGAACGCGCGGACCGCCCCTCGATCGGATTTCGCCTGATGGAGCAGACGGGCCTCCTGCGGGAGATCCTGCCCGAGTTGCAGGATTGTGTCGGGGTCGACCAGCCCGGCGGCTATCACGCGTACGATGTTTTCGAGCATACGCTGCGGGCGGTCGATGCCAGCCCGAAGAACTTCCGCGTCCGGCTGGCGGCGCTATTCCACGATATCAACAAGCCGCAGGCCAAACGCCCGATCATCCGCGAGGGGGAACCGGCGGCGACATTTTACGGACACGAAACCCTCGGGGCCCGCACCGCTCAGCAGGTGATGCGGCGATTGAAGCTCTCCAATGAACTGGCGAAACAGGTCGTGACCCTGGTTGACCGCCACATGTTCACGACCGCCGTCACCGGCAAGGGAATGCGGCGGCTGATCCGCAAGGTCGGCGTGCCGCTCATCTTTGAGCTGCTGGACCTGCGCCGGGCCGATGTAGTTGCACAGGGAATGGGTGGCAGCACCGACGATGTCGACGAGTTCGAAACGAATATTCGGGCCGAGCTGACTAAACAGCCTCCCTTCTCGCTGCGTGATCTGGCCATCAATGGCGGCGATATCATGCGCATCCTTGGCCTCGGTCCGGGGCGCGAAGTCGGGCGGATTCTCGACTACCTGATGGAACAGGTGCTCGATGACCCCGACCAGAATACACCAGAGCGGCTGACCGCGCTGGCGAAAGAGCATTACGAGTCAACGAAGGATAGAACAAACGATAAGGAATCGGACGTATGAAGATTCACGAGTATCAGGCCAAACAGGTGTTTGCGCAGAACGGCATTCCCGTTCCGGCCGGGGAGGTGGCGACCACCCCGGTTGAGGCATTCCAGATCGCCTCGCGCATCGACAAACCGGTGATGGTCAAAGCCCAGGTACACGTCGGCGGCCGCGGAAAAGCCGGAGGCGTGAAGTACGCCGAGAACGCCGAAGCCGCGAAAGTGCTGGCGACCACGATCCTTGGCATGGATATCAAGGGTCTCACCGTGAAGAAGGTTCTCGTGACCGAGGCGATGGACATCATCTCTGAAGCATATGTCGGGATCATTCTCGATCGCGCGAGCAAGCGCCCGGTGATCATGGTCTCCGCCGCGGGCGGCGTCGACATCGAAGAGGTCGCGGCCAAGACGCCCGAGAAGATTCACAAACTGGCGGTCGACCCGGTGGTCGGCCTCAAGATGTTCCAGGCACGCAACCTCGCATACAAGTTGTTCCGCGATATCAACCAGGTCCGCCAGGCCGCCGATATCATCATGAAGCTCTACGATGTCTTCTGGAAAGTCGACGCCTCGCTGGTCGAGATCAACCCGCTCATCACCGATGCCATGAGCAACGTGATCGCCATCGACGCCAAGCTCAACGTCGACGACAACGCACTCTATCGTCAGCCCGGGATTGCGGCGATGCGCGATCTTGATGCCGAACCAGAGACCGAAATCCAAGCCCGCGAGGCCGACCTGTCGTATGTAAAGCTCGACGGGACGATCGGCTGCATGGTCAACGGCGCCGGTTTGGCCATGGCGACGATGGACTTGGTTAAGCGGTACGGTGCCGAGCCGGCCAATTTTCTCGATATCGGCGGATCATCTAACCCTCAGAAAGTGGTCACGGCGATCAAAATCATCACCTCCGATCCCAATGTCCGGGCCATCCTGATCAACATCTTTGGCGGCATAACTCGTTGTGACGATGTCGCTAACGGCCTTGTGCAGGCGCTGGAGGAACTCAAACCCTCCGTGCCAATAGTCGTCAGACTCACCGGGACGAACGAAGCCGAAGCCGCCAAGATCCTCGCCCGGTACAATCTGCCTTTTGAAGACACTCTTGATAAAGTTGTGAAGAAGGCCATTGAAATGGCGGGCATTCAGGATTAAATTACTCCTAGAGGTTAAAGATGTCGATTTTCATAAATGACAAATCCAGGGTGATCGTCCAAGGGATCACCGGCCGCGACGGCTCGTTCCACGCCGAGCAGATGAAGGCCTACGGAACCAATGTGGTCGGCGGTGTGACGCCGGGCAAGGGCGGTTCGAAAGTTGCCGGCATTCCGGTGTTTAATACTGTAGAGGAAGCCGTGCGCACGACCAGGGCCGATGTATCTGTGATCTATGTCCCGCCGTCGTTCGCGATCGATGCTATTTACGAGGCGGTTGATGCCGGGATCAAGCTGGTGGTGTGTATCACCGAGGGCGTGCCGGCCAATGACATGATGAAGGTGTACCCGTACGTGAAGGCGCGCGGCGCCCGGCTGATCGGACCGAACTGCCCGGGTTTGATTTCGGTTGACCAGAGCAAGGTCGGCATCATGCCGGGTACGATCGTGCGCAAGGGACATGTGGGCGTGGTCTCCCGCTCCGGCACCCTGACGTATGAAGCAATCTGGGCGCTGACTCTGGCCGGGATGGGGCAGACCACCTGCATTGGGATAGGCGGCGACCAGATCATCGGCACGAACTTCATCGATTGCCTGTCGGCATTCGAAGCCGACCCGGCAACTAGGGCGGTGGTGATGATCGGTGAGATCGGCGGTTCCGATGAGGAAGAGGCTGCGGCGTTCATCGAGAAGCACATGACCAAGCCGGTCGTGTCCTTCATTGCGGGCCGGTCGGCTCCGCCTGGAAAGCGCATGGGGCACGCCGGAGCAATCATCTCCGGCGGCAGCGGTACTGCCGAAGGTAAGGTCGCGGCGCTCAACGCCGCCGGAGTTCCGGTAGCGGCCTCGCCGACCGAAATTCCGGAGCTGCTCAAGGAACTCCTGGCGAAGCGGAAAGCCAGGGCCGAAGCGAAGACGAAGACGGCCAAGAAGCCGTCGGCGAAACCGGCGAAGAAAGCGAAGAAGACGCTGGTCAAAGTGGCCGGCAAAAAGACGGCCAAGAAGCCGCCCAAAGCCTCGCCCATGCGCAAGGCGACGAAGAAGACTGCCGTCCGGGCGGCCGACAAGAAGAAAACCGGGATTAAGAAAAAATAAGGCTGCATCGATACGTTCGGCCCGCGATTGCGGGCCGACAACTCGGGGATTGTAATGAGCGCTATGAACACGGAGTCGGGCGAAGTCACAGAGAAGTCCGGCCCGAAGAACAAGTACGATTATTCAAAGGGGCCCGCCCCTCTGAATATCAATCTCGTCTGGTGCAAAGCGTGCAACATCTGCATCGCCCTGTGCCCGAAGCAGGTTTTTGAACCGGACCGCGACGGCAAGCCGGTCCTGGCGCGTCCCGACAATTGCACCCAGTGCACCATCTGCTGGGAGCATTGTCCCGATTTCGCCATCACCTCTAACTACAAGTGATAGGGAGCGGGGTTATGCCACAGAATCAACAGTTGTTACAGGGCAACGCCGCTTGTGTCCATGGCGCCCTGTATGCCGGCATGCGCTTCTACGCCGGCTACCCCATCACTCCCTCGACCGAAATCGCCGAGGTTAGTGCCCGGGAATTGCCCAAAGTCAACGGCCGGTTCATCCAGATGGAGGATGAAATCGCCTCGATCGCCGCGATCGTCGGCGCCTCGGTCTCCGGCTACAAGTCCATGACCGGAACCTCCGGCCCCGGTTTCTCGCTCATGGTCGAGAATATCGGCTACGCCTACATGGCCGAGGTCCCTGTGGTGGTCGTGAACGTCCAGCGCGGCGGCCCCTCGACCGGTCTGCCGACCAAGGTCAGCCAGTCCGATACCATGCAGGCCCGCTGGGGCACCCACGGCGACTACACCGCCATCGCGGTGGCGCCGTCGAACGTCAACGACACCTTCACCGAAACTGTCCGCGCGTTCAACCTCGCGGAGCGTTTCCGCACGCCGGTGACTGTGCTGCTGGACGAAGTGATCGGTCACTCGCGCGAAATCATCCGCATCCCCGAACAGGGGGAGATCGAAATCTTCAATCGTGTGAAGCCGACCGTGCCGCCGTCGGAGTACAAGCCCTACGCATTCACGGCCAACGGTATCAGCCCCATGCCGGCGTACGGCGAGGGCTACCGGTACAACGTCACCGGCCTCACCCACGACACCATGGGGTTCCCGACCAATCGGGCCGATGAAATCAAGCCGAAGCTGGACAAGCTTCGCGACAAGATCGAAAACTACCGCGACGAGATCACCAAGATCCGCTTCGAGATGATGGACGACGCCGAGTACGTCTTTGTCTCCTACGGCTCGGTGTCGCGCACCGCGCTGCAGGCAACCAAACTCGCCCGCGCCGCCGGATTCAAAGTCGGTTGCGTCCAGCTCTATACGGTTTGGCCGTTCCCCGACAAGGAACTGCGCGAGCTCTGCGGTCGCGCCAAAGAGGTGATCGTCGGCGAACTCAACATGGGACAGATCATTCACGAAGTCAGGCGAGTGCTGCCGGCCGATATCCCGGTCCACCCCATCCAGCGGTACGACGGGGAGATCCTGACCCCTATGCAACTTCTTGAGAAGCTGGAGGAGGTGCTCTAATGGCTACCGTTGCTGACACCAAAGAAGGAAAACGGCAGCAGTCGTCCGACGTGGCTCTCGGTTACCTGCGTCCGGGTAAGAAATTCCCAAACGTATGGTGCCCCGGCTGCGGCATCGGCATCGTGATGGGCGCGTTCATCCGCGCGGTCGACAAGCTCGGCTGGAACAAGGATGAGGTCGTCATGGTCTCAGGCATAGGCTGCTCGAGCCGCATGCCCGTGTACATGGACTTCAATTCGCTGCACACGACTCACGGCCGGGCGCTGCCGTTTGCCACCGGCGTGAAGTTCGCCCAGCCGCACATGAAGGTCGTGGTCATCACCGGCGACGGCGACGCGCTCGCGATTGGCGGCAACCATTTCATCCACGCCTGCCGTCGCAACATTGACATCACCACGATTCTCATTAATAACAACATCTACGGCATGACCGGCGGACAAGGGTCGCCGACCACGCCGGCCGATTCGTTTTCCACCACCACGCCCTACGGCAACACGGAGAAGCAGTTCGATCCGTGCAACCTGGCCATGGCCGCCGGCGCAAGCTGGGTGGGTCGCGGCACGGTGTACCACACGACGCAGCTCGAGAATCTGATCACCAAGGCGCTCCAGCACAAGGGATTCTCGCTCCTTGAAACGATCTCCAACTGCCACACGTACTACGGACGGTTGAATCGCAAGGGGGATGCCGTGGCGATGCTGCAGTCATTCAAGGAGAACGCGGTCTTAGTCTCCAAGGCGAAAACCATGACCAAAGAGGAACTCAAGGGCAAGTACGCTGTCGGCGTGCTCCATGAGGACAACGAGATCACCGAGTTCTGCGACGAGTACTCAAAACTGCTCGAGCGAATGAAAGCGAAGAAGTGAGGCGCACCATGGCACATCCGTTACTCGATAAGATTCAGTTCTCGACGGACCGCTTCGAGATGCGCCTCTCGGGCTCGGGCGGACAGGGGATGATCTTCGCATCCGTCATCCTGTCCAAAGCGATTGGTACCGGCGAAAATGCAAAGAACGTCTGCCAGAGCCAGTCCTATGGCCCCGAGGCCCGCGGCGGCGCCTCCAAATCCGATGTCGTCGTCTCGTCTGAGGAGATCTACTACCCGAAGGCGATGAAACTCGACCTGCTCCTGGCGATGACCCAGGAAGCGCTCGATAAGTATCTGCCGGACCTCAAGGACGACGGTATCCTCATTGTCGACTCGTCGCTGGTGAGTGAATATCCTAAGGACAAGGCCTATGCCGTTGAATTCACCCGCATGGCGCGCAACGATGTCGGCCAGATCATGGTCGCCAACGTGCTCGCCCTCGGCGCGATCGGCGCCCTCACCGGTCTGGTCGCCAAGGAGAAACTGGTAGAGGTTGTCCTCCAGCACGCCCCCAAAGGGACTGAGGACAAGAACCGCAAAGCGGTCGAGATGGGCTGGGAAGAAGCCCTGAAGCTGAAGAAGTAAATCGTAGGTCGGGTTCGGAG
>JBGSIV010000094.1:0-2717 GCA_041742355.1 Candidatus Zixiibacteriota bacterium | reverse complement strand
AGAGGATGAACAGGTTGACGAAGAACAGGTTTCCCGCTTCGAACGAGCGCGCTTTGCGGCTCGTCAGCAGCACCAGCCCGAGGATCGACACGAAGACGATCCACAGGAGAAACGTCCCCTCCTGCCCGCCCCACAACGATGCAATCAGGTACCAGAGGGGCAGGTCGGTCGAGGAGTACGAAAAGACATAGGCCACCCGGAAGTCGTGGGTGAGGATGAGGTACAGGAGGGTCAGCAGGGCGCCGGCGAGGAGCACCGAGGTGAGGGTGAAGAAGGTGCGGGCGAGATTGCGGAGATCGTCCCGCCCCCGCCAGACCAGTGCGTACAGGACTGCGGAGACCAATGAAGTCCCCGTTGCCGCGAAGATACAGTAGTTGCCGAATGCGCTCATCGTATATCCTGTTCCTGGGGAAGTTGTTCCGGACGGGGCCGCTTGCTACTGTGCGGGCGTCTCGGTACGGCGGCGTTTCTTTTCCGGCTGAATCACTTCGGCGACGCCGCCGGAGATTTCGACCAGCCGCTTGATCACATCTTCGACCAGAAAATCCGGCGTCGAGGCCCCGGCGGTGACGCCCACCTGCTCCACGCCCGATTCGGGTCCGAACCACGCCGGCTCGATATCGGCGGCCGATCCGATCAACACGCCCCGGCCGCAGATCGCGTCCGCGATCTTGGCGAGGCGGTTCGAATTGGCCGAGCTCTTCGAGCCGACCACGAGCATCATGTCCACCTGTGGCGCCAGGTCCATCACGGCGTTCTGGCGTTGCGTGGTGGCGTTGCAGATCGTGTTGAAAACCTCGACGTGCGGCCACTTCCGGCGGGCGAGTTCCTCGACCCGCGCCACTTCTTCCATGTGCGCCGTGGTTTGCACGGTCAGGCCGAGCTTGCGGTCGGTCCAGGCCGGCAGGGCCTCCAGCTCTTCCTGGGTCGAGACGACGGTGATGTGCTCGGGCGCGTGCCCGACCACGCCGTGGGTCTCGTCGTGGTCCTTTTCCCCCCAGTGAATCACGTGGTAGCCGTTCTGCACGATCTTATCGATGATAACGTAGATGCGTTCGACCAGGGGGCAGGTCGCGTCGACCACGTTGAGCCCGCGCGCCCGGGCGGCCGCTTTCACCGCCGGCGCCACGCCGTGCGCCGAGATGATGAGTGTTCCTTCATTCACCTGCTCCACGCCGAACGCCTGGCCGACGCCGCGCTCGCGAAAACGCTCCACGACCGCGTCGTTGTGCACGATCTCATTGAGAATCGTTACCCGCTCGGCGGCCTTGTCCGAGGTCTCCTCGGCGATCTGGATGGCGCGTTTCACGCCCATGCAGAATCCGTGGTGGCGCGCTATGTGTATTTTTCTGAGCATTACTTCTCCAGCAAGTGCTTCGACTGATTGAACGCCTTGTACGAGCTGCGGACGAGCGGCCCGGCCTCGACATGGCCGAACCCGATCCGGCGGCCGATTTCGGCCATTTCCGCAAACTCCTCCGGGGTGTAGAACCGTTCAATCGGCAAATGGTGCCCGGAGGGCCGCAGGTACTGGCCGATCGTCACGATGTCGCACCCGGTGGCGTAGATCTGCTCCATGAGTTCGACAATCTCCTCGCCCGTTTCTCCCAGGCCGACCATGAATCCGGTCTTGACCACGGGCCGGGGGCGGTAGCGATCGGAGGCGCGAAGGACCTCCAAGGAGCGGTCGAGCTTCATCGACGGGCGCACTCTTTTATACAGCCGCTGGACCGTCTCGACGTTGTGCGCGAGCACGTCGACGCCGCTGTCGAGCACGATTTTGAGACTGTCGAGATTGCCCCCGAAATCGGGAATGAGGAATTCGACTTTGACGTCGGAGTCCTGCCTTCGGAGGGCCTCTATAGTCCGGGCAAAAATAGAGGCACCTCCATCCGGCAGGTCATCTCTTGTTACCGACGTGATCACCACTTGTTTCAGGCTAAGTTGGGCGACCACCTCGGCGACCCGGTTCGGCTCGTCTTCGTCGAGGCCGACCGGCTGGGCCTTGAGCACGTCGCAGAAGTTACATCCGCGCGTGCAGTACTTGCCCAGGATCATGAAGGTTGCCGTGCCTCCCTCCCAGCATTCCCGAATGTTGGGGCAGGCCGCCTCCTGGCAGACTGTGTGGAGACCGTGCGTCGTTAACAGGTTTTTGATGCGGTCGTAGTTCGGCGAAAAATTCGCCCGCGTTTTCATCCACCGCGGAAGCCTTACCGACGGGACCTGGGCTCGTTCCGCTTTGGGCGGGGCTTTCGGCTTCGGGGCATGCGCCGAGACCTCGCCGATCGACTGGGTAAAGAAGACTTTTTGCATCTACTATTAGTATATTGGTTTTTCGGAACTTCGGCAAGAATTTACAGGCATTTTCCCAAAAAATACGCCAGCAGCCGGGTATCCTCTCCCAGCTCGGTGTGAAACGAGCTGGCCATCACCCGCCCCGACTCCACCAGCACCGGCGAATCCTTATATTCCGCAAGCACTTGGACTCCCGGGCCAAGCGCGGTTACCCGGGGTGCGCGGATGAAGGTGGCGGTTAATGGTACCTGTGCTCCCGCAAGCCGGGCCTCGATATTCTCCTCGAAGGAGAAGACCTGGCGGCCGTAGCCATTGCGAACGACGGCAATGTCGATCAGTCCGAGGGGTTGCACGCCGGCCTGGTTGTCTTCGATTGATTTCCCCGCCATAATCATGCCGGCGCATGTCCCCCACACCGGTTT
>JBGSIV010000093.1:0-6956 GCA_041742355.1 Candidatus Zixiibacteriota bacterium | reverse complement strand
CTCGTTCCTCCCTCCCATGCGGGAGGGGTGCCCGGCCAAGAGGAGTAAGCCTGGATAGCCGAGACCCCGTCCCGCATGCGAGGATCACACGCTCAAGACTCAAGGAAGCAGGTCAGTAGCGCTCAGTTGGTAGCTCTCGTGCGACTACATATCACACGGCGTGCCAAGCGGGAGGGGCCAAAGGTGGATCAGAGCGAACATGTTGTGTGCGAACGACCTTTGCATGGTGGGGGCGGGAGGTGTGTGGGGGACACGGCATCGAGAATCAGCCGAGGTACGAATTTAATCGTGTTTGGTACGAATCGACGGCTGTTTGGTACGAATAAGCGGTCGTTTGGTACGAATCGCGGGGGTTTTGGTACGAATCTGAAGCTATTTGGTACGAATGCGAGGCGAAGCGGTTCGAATCGAATGTAATGGAGGGAGCTTTGGGAGAGCGGCTACTCGGAGAGGCCGTACTTGCGGATGCGTTTGCGGATCGCGCCTTCGCTCACGCCAAGGATCTCGGCGGCTCTGGACTTGTTGCCGCCGGTGGCCTGGAGGGCGGCGGCCAGTTGCGACTCCTCGGAGGTGCTGTCATCGCACAGGGCCAGGTCGACCATGCGACCCAGGTCGGCGCCGGAGGTGAGAGCGAGGCGGCGGATGGTCGCCCGCAGCTCGCGGACATTGCCCGGCCAGGGCCTGGCCGAGAGGATCAGGCCGAGGCGGTCAAGGGTGGCGGTGTGGCCGTTGCCATTGCCATCGAACGGTATGCCCTGTTCGGCGAGGAAGTGGCGGGTCAGGAGCGGGATGTCCTCGGACCGATCGCGTAGAGGCGGCAGGTGCACCGGGACGTTGTTGAGGCGGTGGAAGAGATCCTCGCGGAAGGTGCCGTCGGCCATGCGGGCCTTGAGGTCGCGGTTGGTGGCGGCGATGACGCGGACATCGACAGGGACCGCCTCGGTGCCGCCAACCCGGGTGACCTGGCTTTCCTCCAGCACGCGCAGGAGCTTGGCCTGCACTGACGGGGAGATCTCGGCGATTTCATCCAGGAGCAGCGTGCCGGTGTGGGCCAGTTCGAATCGTCCCCGGGTGCGGGCGACCGCGCCGGTGAAAGCGCCTTTCTCGTGGCCGAAGTGTTCGGTCTCCAGCAATGATTCGGTCAGGGCGGCGCAGTTGACCGCGATGAATGGGCCGGTGCGGCCGCTGTGGTAGTGGATGAGGCGGGCGAAGACTTCCTTGCCGGTGCCGGTTTCGCCGGTCAGGAGAATAGTCATTTTCGATTGGGCGGCGCAGGTGGCCAGTTCGACCAGCGAGTGCATTTTCGGGCTGTGGTAGATGAGGGCCGGGGGCTGTTGGTCGGGGCCGGTAGTTCGGCGGACCGGGATCACCGGGGCCGCCTTGAGGGCGGCATCGACTTTATCGATATAGTGGCGGATGTCCTCGGAGAGGAAGTACTCGCGGGCGAGGTAGAGCATGGCGGAGCGTTCGCCGTTCTGGTAGAGGCCGCTGGTGGCGGCGAGGTAGCGGGTGACGGCGAGTTCGTAGCGGGCGCCGATGCGGTCGAAGAGGTGGGTGGCTTTGGTGAACCAGTCGCGGGCGAGGTCGGGGTTGCGGCGGGCGTTTTCGACCTGGGCGAAGACGCGGTAGCAGGCGGCGATTTCGAGGCGTTCGTTTAGTTTCTCAGCGACGGCAAGGGCTTCGCGGGCATACTCATCGGCCTTGGCATATCCCTTAGTGGCGACGTAGAGATCCCCCATCAGGCGCTTGATTTGGGAAATCAAGGCGGACTCGGGGGCAACGTGCATTGCGGTCCGAAGGCCCAGTTCAAGAGCAGCTTGAGCCAGTTGGTAGGATCCGGCCTGAATGAGTGCAGCGCCTTCGTATTCTTTTGCCAACGCGGAATCGTATGCCCGACCCTCTGTTAGCCGGGTAGCATGCTCGATCGCTGCAATCGCAAGATTCACTTCTCCGGTGTGCATGTGGAGGAAGGCTCTGCCAAGATGGACCTTAGCTTGAACGGGGGGCTCAAAAGTCTCCAAGCAGGAGGCGGCTTCAATGTAGTGCGGACGAGCTTCCCGGAAACGCCCGAAAACGACCAGAGTCATAGCAAGATTCAGCCTGATCTTCATGGCCCGAGGATAATCGCCGGCGTCAGCGCATAAAGTAGCGCACTTTTGTAGAAGGCGGGTCGCGCTTTCAGATTCACCAAGGAGAAAGTGAATATAGGCCAGTCGATTCAAGGTCTTGACGCATCCGTCGTTATCGGCGCACTGTTTAAAGGCGGCGTAGGCTTCAATGAAGTCGTCTCTCGCGTCCTCACGGCGGCCTCTCGAAATCATCAATTGCCCACGTTTGAATTTGAGGTCGGCGAAAAACAAATCCAAACGATGGCGGCGGAGCAACTGTATCGTATCCTCCACGAGGTCTATGTCGGGATTGGATCGTTCGAGGTTCAGGCAAGCCTGAATGTACGAGTACGCCAACTGGTCCGCGTGTGAAAGCTCTTCGCATGAGAGCCGGGAAAGGAGATCCGGCACCTCGCTGAGTTGGCCAGAGCGGCATCGATCACAAGCAATTCGCAGTGCGTCAATTAGCACTGACATCTACAACCTCTGCGTGTGTATCAGATCCAGGCGGATCTGTGGCGGTTACATCGACGGTAGGTGTAATCAGCAAGTAAAAACCGATCTTTATCCAGTCGATCCAAGTAATCCTGCGGGCATCGCGCACGACAACGGGGGTATCTTGACTCTTCTCGACGTCAATCCACGGATGGTCGTCCGCAACCGGCTGAGCGATCAGGGTTGGTCTATCCGGATATTTGGGGGGATTCCTCGGATCCCAGGCCAGAGAGCAAACTGGGGGGGACAGCAGAGTGAAGACGACCGCTCCCAGTACGAGCAGGATTATCAGTCGCTTCATAGGTACTACCTCGTTCTTGAGTTCAGAGCGGCAAGCGCAAGTGCGCTTCGTTAACACATCTCTTGTCATCAGCGATTGCCTGCAGGAATTGCTGGCTGTCCAGAAGTGCCTTGACCCTGCAGATGGAGTCCATCGCTCCCCTTGGTTTCCGTAGTCGTTGGTACTGGCGTTTCGGAATGCGAATCCACGATGAAAATGTGGTAGGACAACACTATCCAGATTATCCGCAACTTGCTGGATTTGTCGACACCGAAGGGATCGTCGTCACCGGTTGGCTGGACCTCGAGTGTGGGTCTCTCTGGGAATTTTGGCGGATTCCTCGGGTCCCAGAGGGCCGCATTCACGATTGGCGAGAAGAGAAACAGAAGAAAGGCTGTCGTCAATAGAACTAGTATCAGCCGTTTCATAGTCTCACCTCGTATTCTCTCAGTACTTCAAGATCAGTGCTCAATTGACCCGGTCTTTTGTGCGTAGCACCTTCAGTGAACTGCGGACTGCTAACTTGCCTTCAGTTAGCGCCTGTTCCGCTTGCAGTATTGGCGGTTGTATTACCCGTTCTGACATCGTCCTCTTCAACCGTGACGCCCGTGACGTTCGTATCTTCGTCCGCAACCATATCGTTTACAAACCAGTAGAGCCGGAAACCCAAGTCGAGCCAGCCGTAGGGGAGGAATACCTGCCCACCACCCGGACGGGCGCTTCGCTCAATGTCGAATGGATCAACCTCATTTACCGGCGCTGGTAGTTGATCGACTCGGTGGACATAGCGGGGTTTGGCTGGATCCCAGGAGATCGACTGGGCCGGGGGGGGAAGCAGCGTGAAGCCGACCACTGCCACCATGAGCAGGATAGTCAGTCGCTTCATAGGTACTACCTCGTTCTTGAGTTCTGAGCGTGTTCCAAACCTGCGGTCAGGATTCCGTCAGGACAAGCCAGACCTGCCGGAACCTGACACAAGATGCCTGATAGTTGATTGAGTGTCAAGCAGAAAAGTGGGCAGAGGAGTACCTGTTCGATAGGGGGGCCGAAAGGTCGCGTGCGAAGGCGGCGGGAGTCGGATGTGAGTGTAAGACGGGTGTGCAGATCGGATTGGGGGATCCCACAGCAAGCTGTGGAGTACTCATGTACCCGTTTTCCGCCCTTGAAGCGTCCGTTTAGGCTTGTTGGGATCGCGCAGGTGCTGACACGGGATACCCTGGTTCAGGAGTTCGCGGAAGATCATCCGTTTGACGCTTGTCCGATAGAACCCCGCACTGTCTGTCGGGACCAGGCTGTCGACGATTTCGCGGGCGGATTCCAACGCCCCCGGCGCACGCAGGTCGAGGATAACGTTGTAGTGAGAGGTGTCGGCAGCAGCCAGCGAATCGGTTCTCTGTCGGTAACGCTCGTGAAGCTCCTCCCTCGTGAAACCCGACAGAGGGCGAAACCTGCTTTCGCCGCGTAGCCGGAAAAACCAGCGGCCCTCGACCGCATATGATTCTTGTTCGCTGTCCGAAAGAGGGGTGCTCTCCTTTGCCCGCATGAGTGAGAGCTTTCCCTTGTCCTCGTCGGTTAAGCTGTCGGCTAAGGCGCTGTCGCCGGGATAGATGATGTAACTGGTCGCGCCAATGCCTTCGGGCGGGGGCGGGGGTGTGCGTCGCATCTGCTCCAGGTAGCGCTGCTGCTCTTCGTACTGCAGTCGATGCAGAATCGAGTCCGGAATCGGATCGGCGGCGCCGGGGTTTGTTCGCGGGTCTCCAGTCACAACCTGAAGGCTGTCACCGGCAGTAATAAAATACCACGGCCATCTCTCAGACCGATCCCCGCAAGATGTCACTAACCAGAAACCGCAGGTATCGTCCGTCGGCACTGTCAACTCCATTCGCTGCCACACCAACGGTTCTCCCCGTTCAACCGTCACGGCCCACTCCTGGATGCCAAGCCACTGGAGATCATCGATCTGATCAACGCGGACCAGAATCACATGATTCAGGGCCGTGTCGATTGCCCATCGCGTGTCCCAAGTAACCCCGATGTCGACGGCCATCCGGCCGCTGGCCTCGTCAGACGAAGCGATCTCAAGCCGGCAGAGAAACGGGCCGGGGAGCCTCCCCGATTTTGCCCCCACGGCTGTCGCCATTCCCACCGTGAACCCAAGCCCGAGGATAGTAATCCACAGGATACACCAATACTTCTTCATTTTTCCCTCCGTGCTGTTAATCCCAATATACCACTGCTCTATCTACAATGACGAGTCAATTCTTCTTCCCGTGTAATGGCAATGTTAGTGCAAGACGGTGTGTGCAGATCGGGTTGGGGGATCCCACAGCAAGCTGTGGAGTACTCGTGGGAGAGATTGCTTCGCTACGCTCGCAATGACGGCATTTGGGCGCAGGGTAAGGTTATTGTCATGCTCCGACTACGCTCAGGGTGACGGTTGTCATTACTGCCAGGAGTGTTCAGTGGTGTCAGGTGAGGGCACCAGACACCACTGCCTTGACATCCTCGAGCACTAATCCTTATTAGAGACTCATGCGATCTATGAAGAGTCCCGACATACCGAAGTTTCGCCTCTATGGCGACCTCGCGTGGGTCTGGCCCTACATGAGCCCGCCGGAAGATTACGCCGACGAGGCGCTGTCCTGGATCGACGCCCTCCGGGCACACCTCGGCCCCGGCCGCCACAGAATCCTCGAACTCGGTGTCGGCGGCGGGCACAACCTTTCCCACCTGACCGGCGAATTCGACGCGGTCGCAGTTGACCTGTCGGAGGGGATGCTCGCCAACTCCCGTCGGCTCAACCCGACAGTCGAGCACCACCAGGGGGACATGCGTGCAATCCGGCTGGGCCGGACATTCGACGCGGTCATTATCCACGACGCCATCAGCTACCTGCTGACCGAGGACGACCTGCGGGCGACCTTCGCTACAGTGTCGGCACACCTGGAGCCCGGCGGGATCTTCGTCACCTCGCCCGATTACACGACCGAGACGTTTGCCGACGGCTACACGGCCTGTCGCACGCGCCCGATGCCGGATGGATCGTTCACGTACATGGAGTACCAGTGGGACCCCGACCCATCTGACACAGAGACCGACACGCTGTTCACGTACATCATTCGCCGTGGGGGAGAAGTTCAGGTGGAGCTGGACCGTCACACGTTTGGCCTGTTTCCCAAGGCGGACTGGTTGCGCCTCCTGGACGAAGGAGGGTTTGCAGTCTCAATAGTCGATTACCCCGTGCACGAGGTCGGCCGCGAGGGCTGGCTGTTTGTCGGAACCAAACGCTGAAAGAAGCATAATGAGCACACTGTCCATTCAGATCTACCCGGTCGCCGACGCCGACCGGGACTGGGTCCGCCAGGTCTATGGCTCCTGGGGAGCCGATTTTGTCGTCACCCGCGGGCGCAAGGTTTTCGCCGGCGATACCGAGGGGCTGTATGCCGCCGGGCCTGATGGCCGCCGGGTGGGGCTGGTGACCTACGAGATCATCGGCGACCAGTGCGAGGTGATCACGCTCGACGCATTCGAGAAGTTCCACGGGATCGGCACCGCGCTTATGGAGCAGATGGAGGCACTCGCGCGCGAACGCGGCTGCACGCGCCTGTGGCTGATCACCACCAACGACAACCTCGATGCGATCCGGTTCTATCACCGTCGGGGGTTTGTGATCGCGGCGGTGCATGTGAACGCGCTGGAGTATTCCCGCAGTGTGAAGCCGACGATCCCGCTGGTCGGCTGTTACGGTATCCCCCTGCGCGACGAGTTCGAGTTCGAGATGCGGTTGTAGAGGGTCGCGATTGGGTTTGTTTGATATGCGGCCGATGTGGACATCGGCCGCACACACGCGCAGGGTCACACGCTCCCCCTCGCTGCGCTCGGGGTCGCGCAAGACCCTGCGGAACGGGGAATTGGGTTCGTTTGATATGCGGCCGATGTGGATATCGGCCGCACACACGCGCAGGGTCACACGCTCCGGGGCGGAGACAAGCCCCGCCCCTACGCGCTGGAAAGGGGATTGGGTTCGTTTCAGCATCTTGCGGTTTTCCTTCCCCGTCGGGTTTCTCGGGACC
>JBGSIV010000092.1:0-21026 GCA_041742355.1 Candidatus Zixiibacteriota bacterium | reverse complement strand
GGAGAAGATGACCATCGCGACGAGGCCGGTGACATGCTCGGCGGGCGGGTCGGTGATAATCTGCCAGAGGCGTTCGGTGCCGACGAAGTAGGACAGCAGGAGGTTGCCGATCAGGAACGAGAGCCCAAAGAAGATGACGTGCTTGGTCGATTTGCGGATGAACTTGTCGGCGTCCATGGGTCGCTTGTCAAGCTCGCGCTGGCGGGGGCCGTTCCCCTCGATGAGGTACTCGATTTTGCGGAAGACCATTTCGAGGAAGATCGTTTGTGGGCAGAGCCATCCGCAGAAGAGGCGTCCGAAGGCGGCGGTGAACAGGATGATCAGGAGCACGAGCCAGATGCCGCCGAGGACGAAGAGGAAGAAGTCCTGCGGCCAGAAGATGTGGCCGAAGATGAAGAAGCGGCGATTGATGATGTCAAGCAGCAGCAGCGGGTTGCCGTCGATCCGGACGAACGGCGTGCCGAAGAGGATGGCCAGGAGCGCCCAGGAGACGATGGTGCGCCAGCGGTAGAGGATGCCGTGGGGTTTGTTGGGGTACACCCAGAGGCGGCGGCCGCGGCGGTCGATGGTAGCGAGCTGGTCGCGGAAAGAGTCTGAGGGGCTCTCCTTGATGGCCATAGGTTTACTGCCGGGCTGCGAGTTCTCCCTGCGGGGATTTCGGGTTGGGCGGGTTGGTGCCGTGGAGGGTCATGACGTAGCTAGCCACTTCGAGGATCTGATCGGGCTTAAGTTCGAAGCGCCACGGGACCATCCCCTTGGCCGGAACGCCGTACTTGATGGTCTTGACGACATCGGACATACCCGCTCCGTGGAGCCAGTAGTCGTCGGTGAGGTTCGGCCCGATGCCGCCTTCGCCGAACTTGCCGTGGCAGGTGAAGCAGAGGCGGTCGTAGGTGGCTTTGCCGGCGGTGAGCACGGCGAGGTCGGTGAGGGCGACGTAGGTGGCGGTGTCGCTCTCGCGGGTTTCCTCGACATAGGCGGCCGCTTTGGGTTTGTCGGCAACGCGTTCAAGATCGCGGGCGGGGTCGTACCACGGGCTGCGGTAGACGGGCAGCACGCCGAGGAGGCGGGCCTCTTTGCTTTCAACGCGGACGTAGTTGGGGTCGACTTCGGAGCGGTACTCATCGTCGCTGGAGTAGCCGATGCCGAAGACGTGGTAGTAGAACATGTAGAGCACACCCCAGACGATGGTGATGTAGAAGAGCCAGACCCACCAGCGGGGGAGGTCGTTATCCAGTTCCTGGATGCCGTCGTAGTCGTGATCGAGCAGCCGATCCTGCGTGTCACTCATGGTTACCTCTATCTTCCACAGGCGCCGCGCCGTCGTTGAGCGGCAGGTGCGCCATTTCGTTTACGATGTGCTTGTCGAGTTTCATGGCCCAGATGACGACGGCCGCGAAGCAGACGATGAAGATGATCATCGCGGCGAGGGTGAGCGGGACAGCGCCGCCGGTGTTGCCGAGTATGTCGGAGAACATCGTCCTCTCCCCTAGTTTCCGGCGATGATCTCGGCCGGGGTGGTTGGCGGCGGTGTCGGCTGGGCCGGTTTGACCTTGATGTCGGTGCCGAGCCGCTGCAGGTAAGCGATCATGGCGATGATTTCGCGGTCGTAAGCGACCTCGATGCCGGCATCGGCCAGTCCGCGGGCGATCTTGTCGGCCTGCAGGCGCAGGTCGTTCAGGCAGATCTGATCGTAGCCCTCGGGGTATGGCACGCCGAGCGTTTGCATCGCGCGAATTTTCGCCTCGGTGTCATCGAGGTCAAGCTGGTCGGTGATCAGCCACGGGTAGGGGGGCATGATCGAGCCGGGGGACATCGAGGTCGGGTCTTTCAGGTGCGAGAACTGCCAGGCATCGGGGTACTTCCCGCCCTGCCGCTGGAGATCGGGGCCGGTGCGCTTGGAACCCCAGAGGAAGGGGTGGTCGTAGACGTATTCGCCGGCTTTGGAGTACTCGCCGTAGCGTTCGGTTTCGGAGCGGAAGGGGCGGACGAGTTGCGAGTGGCAGTTGTTGCAGCCCTCGCGGATGTAGAGGTCGCGGCCTTCCAGTTCCAGCGGGGTGTAGGGCTGGACGCTGGCAATGGTCGGGATGTTGGTGCGGATGAGGAAGGTCGGGATCATTTCGATGATGCCGCCGAGGGCGATGGCGACGGTGGTCAGGACGAGGAACTGCACCGGGCGGCGTTCGAGCCATCGGTGCCAGGCGCGATCGTGGCCGGCGGGTTCGTAGCGCGGTTCGAGCGCAGGGGCCTCGGCGGCTTCGTTGGCCTCCATCGAGCCCTGCTTCATGGTCTTGTAGAGATTGAAGAACATGATGAGGACGCCGATCAGGAAGAGCAGGCCGCCGACCATGCGAATGGTGTACATGGGGATGATCTGGACGACGGTTTCGAGGAAGTTCGGGTAGCTGAGGATGCCGCCCTCGCCGAACTGCTTCCACATGAGGCCCTGGGTAATGCCGGCGAAGTAGAGCGGCAGGGCATAGATGACGATGCCGAAGAAGCCGATCCAGAAGTGCAGGTTGGCCAGTTTCTCGGAGTACAGGTTGGTGCGGAAAATGCGCGGGATCAGCCAGTAGAGGATGCCGAAGGTCAGGAAGCCGTTCCAGCCGAGCGCGCCGACATGGACGTGGGCGATGGTCCAGTCGGTGAAGTGGGAGAGGGCGTTGACGCTCTTGACGGAGAGGGTCGGGCCCTCGAAGGTGGCCATACCGTAGGCGGTGACGGCGACGACCATGAATTTGAGGACGGCGCTTTCGCGGACTTTGTCCCACGCGCCGCGCAGGGTCAAGAGGCCATTGAGCATGCCGCCCCAGGAGGGGGCGAGGAGCATGATGGAGAAGACGGTGCCGAGGGATTGGGCCCAGTCGGGGAGCGAGGAGTAGAGCAGGTGGTGGGGGCCGGCCCAGATGTAAATGAAGATGAGCGCCCAGAAGTGGATAATCGAGAGGCGGTAGGAGAAGACGGGGCGGTTGGCCGCTTTGGGAAGGTAGTAGTACATCATGCCCAGGTACGGGGTGGTGAGGAAGAAGGCGACGGCGTTGTGGCCGTACCACCACTGGACGAGGGCGTCCTGCACGCCGGCGTAGAGCGGGTAGCTCTTGGTCAGCGAGACGGGGATTTCGAGGGAGTTGACGACATGGAGGAGAGTCACGGTGACCCAGGTGGCGATGTAGAACCAGACGGCCACGTACATGTGTCGTTCGCGGCGTTTGAGGATGGTGCCGAACATGTTGACGCCGAAGATGACCCAGACGACGGCGATAAGGAGGTCGATGGGCCATTCGAGTTCGGCGTACTCCTTGCTGGTGGTGATGCCCAGCGGGAGGGTGACGGCGGCCAGGACGATGATGATCTGCCAGCCCCAGAAGTTGATGCGGCTGAGGGTGTCGTTCCACATGCGCGCTTTGCAGAGACGCTGCAGGGAGTAGTAGATCGCCATGAACATGGCGTTCCCGACGAACGCGAAGATGACGGCGTTGGTGTGCAGCGGGCGCAGGTGCGAGAAGGTAGTGAAGGGAAGGCCGAGGTTCAGCCTGGGCCAGAAGAGCTGGGTGGCGATGATGACGCCGACGAGCATGCCGACGATGCCCCAGATAATGGTGGCCACGCCGAAATCACGGACCGTTCGGTTATCGTACTGGAAGGTCTCAACGGCCATGCGTCAGTTCTCCCTTGAAGTATGGCTATCGTTCGTATTGTTCTTCTTGTTCGCCGCGGGGTCATCGAAGAGCATTCGGACCGCAGGCGTGTAGGTGTCATCGTACTGGCCGGAGCGGACCGCCCACCAGAAGGCGAGCAGGAAACCGACGGCGACGAGGAGCGAGGCACCCATGAGGACAATTACTACATACATATCTACAATCCTGTCCGTCGGGAGGCAAGTGAAGTTGCGAGGGTTGCAAACCCGACGACTGAAATCGAGCTTATGGGCATCAGGATCGCCGACACCAGGGGGGACAGGTGGCCGGTGACGGCGAAGCCGAGTCCGACGATATTATAAGCCAATGAAATCACAAAGCTAACTTGAATTAGTCGGACGCCGAGGCGGGAGAGGCGCAGGAATCGGGGAAGGCGGCCAATGCTGCCGGCGTCGAGGATAGCGTCGCAGGCCGGGGAGAAGCCTGCGGTGTCATCGGAGACGGCGATGCCGACATCCGCGGCGCGCAGGGCGCCGGCGTCATTGAGACCGTCGCCGATCATAATGACGCTGTGTCCGTCGGCCTGCAGGCGCTCGACACGGGCCAGTTTGTCATGCGGTGACTGGTTGAACGCCATGCCGGTATCCGCACCGAAGAGCTTCTCAAGCAGAGGCCTTTCGCGATCGGTATCGCCGGAAAGAACAGCGACCCGATAGGCCGAGGTGAGGGACGGCAGGTGCTGTGCGACGCCGTCGCGCCAGGCCGATCCAAAGAGGAATCGTCCGCGCGGTACGCGGTCAATGGTCAGGTAGGTGGCCGGAGTGCGGTCGTACGGGTTGTTGACCGGCATCTCCCCCGCATCAGCGACCCAATCAGCCCGGCCAAGGTGAAGGGTGTGGTTGTCGATAGTGCCGGTGATACCCTGCCCCGGGGTTTCGTCATAGTTTTGTACGGGGAGTGTCTCCCCGGTGACGAACTTCTCGATACGGCGCGAGACGGGATGGGTCGAGTTGCGCACGAGCGCCTTGATCAGTCGCTGCTCCATGTCGGTGAGAGGAGCGCCGTCGAAGGTAAGGTCGGTCGGCTCCGGGGAGGTGAGGGTGCCGGTTTTGTCAAAGACGATAGTGTTGGCGGCGGCCATCGCTTCGGCGACGGCGGGGTTTTTCAGGTAGAGGCCGTGGCGGCCAAAGACGCGCATCACGGAACTGAGTATGAAAGGGCTGGCCAGGGCCAGGGCGCAGGGACAAGCGACCACGAGCACGGCGACGGCGTTGTTGAGCGCGGCGGTGCTGTCGAGGCGAACCCAGTAAGCAAAGGTGGCAGCGGTGATAGTCAGAACAGCGGCGGTGAACCAGCGGCTGAGGTAGTCGGCGAGCGAGGTCATGGTGCGGGGGGTGTCAGTCTGGAACGAGGCGCTGTTCCAGAGGCTGGTGAGGTAGCTCTGGGAGACCTCGCGGACGACCTCGACCTCGATCGCGGTGCCCATCTGGCGGCCGCCGGCCTGGACGCGGTCGCCGCTGGAGGCCTGCTGCGGAGCTGCTTCGCCGGTGACGAAGCTGTAGTCGATGTAGCCGTCGCCGTCGATGAGGATCGAGTCGGCGGGGATGAGTTCGCCGTGGCGGACGATGATACGGTCGCCGAGGGCGAGTTTGCTGATGGCGGTACTGGTCTCCCCTGTCGGGGTTTTGCGGGTGACGGCGGCGGGAAAGTAGGCTTTGTAGTCGCGGTCGAAGGATAGCTGGTCGTAGGTGCGCTGCTGGAAGAACCGCCCGATGAGCAGGAAGAAGACCAGGCCCGAGAACGAGTCGAGGTAGCCGGGGCCGATTCCGGTGATGATGTCAAAGAGACTTCGGCCGAAAAGGGCGGCAATGCCGAGGGCGAGCGGGAAGTCGATGGTGAGCATGCGGGAGCGCAGGCCGCTCCAGGCGTTGCGGAAGTACTCGCTCGCCGAGTAGAAGAGGACAGGCAGGGCCAGGGCCAGCATGACATACTTGAAAATCGTCGGGAAGGCGGTGTTCACCAGTTCATCGGCGCCGAGGTAGTGCGGAAAGCTCAGGAGCATGATGTTGCCGAAGCAGAATCCGGCGACGCCGATCTTGAGCGCGTAGGAGCGCTGGCGGCTCCTGGTTTTGGGGCGGTCGAGCTGGTCGAGGCGGAGGACCGGTTCGTAGCCGATGCCGGTCAGCAGTTCGACAAGTTGGCGAAGGCTGATGCGGTCGTGCTCGAAGAGGACGGTGAGCTGACGGCGCGGGAAATTGACCGTGCTGCGGCTGACACCGTCTTTGAGGCGGTAGAGGTTTTCGAGCAGCCAGATGCAGGAGGCGCAGTGCATCTGGGGGATGGTGAACGTTATGCGGGAGAAGCGCCGGTCGCTGAAGTCAAGGAGCTGTCGGGCGACATCAGGGTCGTCGAGGTAGGCGAATTCGGCGGAGGACTCGGGCTTGAGGCCCGGGAAGGCGTCCCGACGGTAGTAGTCGCCCAGTTCGGCGGCGTGGAGCAGTTCATATACCGCTTTGCATCCGGGGCAACAGAACATGAGGTCGCCCGCCGTAACGGATCCTTTCCGGCAGGCTTCGCCGCAGTGGGCGCAGGGGGTTGATACAGCAGTGGTCGGTTCAGGCACGGTGGCACGACTTCACGTTCGCAGCGGGCGGAATCTACACCAAAAAGTGTATTTAACGTACCCACTTTAGTCATCTTTTGGGCCAATATATCGTGCGGGAGCATGGAGTGCAAGGCCTTTGCGGTGAAGAACGTCCGTCTCCTCAGGCGTACGCAGCGTCGGAAGAAGACGGGTCGGCGGATGACCCTAGGCCCGGAACACGTCGGTGCTCATGTATTTCAAGCCGGAATCGCACATGAGGGTGACGACGGTGGCGTCAGGGCCTAGCCGCTCCGCAACGCGGAGCGCGGCGATGACGTTGGCGCCGGAGGAGGTCCCGGCGAAGAGGCCTTCTTCTTTGGCGAGGCGGCGGGTCATGGCTTTGGCGTCGGAGGTGGCGACGGGGATGATTTCATCGACGACGCTCGGATCCCAAAGGGGCGGCGTGTAGCCGATGCCGACGCCCTCGATCTTGTGCGGGCCGGGTTGGCCGCCGGAGAGGACGGCGGATTCGGCCGGTTCGACGACGGCGATATGGATGTGCGGGTTGTGGCGTTTCAAGATAGTGGCGACGCCGCGCGAGGAGGCGGCGGTGCCGGCGCAGTGGACGAAGGCGGTAACGCGGCCATCGGTCTGACTCCAGATCTCCTCGCCGAGCGGGTAGTAGCCGGCGATGCTGTCGGTGTTGGAGAGCTGGTTGGTCCAGTAGGTGTGGGGACGGTCGGCGATGGCGCGGGCGGTTTCGATCATGTCGAGAATGAGCTTTTTGGTTGTCAGGCCGCCTTCGCTGGGGACGAGGGTCAGTTCCGCGCCATAAGCGGCCATCTGGCGGCGTTTATCTTCGCTGAAAGCGTCGGAGGTGACGATGTGAAGGCGGTAGCCCCTGGCGGCGGCGACGAGGGCGAGCGAGATGCCGGTGCTGCCGCCGGTGTATTCGACGATGGTGTCGCCGGGTTTGAGGCGGCCGTCTTCCTCGGCGCGCGAAATCATCGCGAGGGCAGTGCGGTCTTTCATGCTGCCGGTGGGGTTTTCCCACTCGAGTTTGACGAAGATGGGCGCGCAGCTGTCGGGCACGACGTGGCGCAATTGCACGAGGGAGGTGTTGCCAATGGCATTGAGGATGCTGGTGTTGATACCCATTCCGGGACCGCTCCTGTTTGTGCTGCGTGAAGCAGATCCGGTCGTTCCGGCTCTGATTACGGTAACGTAGGCAAGGCGAGGGCGGAGTGCCAAAGAAAACTTCCGGTCGAGCCGTTCCCCAACATGCCTTCTCCCCAGCCGGCAGCTCTACGCAATCCGGCCGTCGATGAGGTTGATGATCCGCGAGCCATAGGAGGCGTTGCGCTCTGAATGTGTTACCTGAATAATCGTTGTACCCTCAGTGTTGAGCCGCTTAAAAAGCTGCATGATCTCCTCCCCCTGGGCGGTGTTGAGGTTGCCGGTGGGTTCATCGGCGAGGATGATTTTCGGTTTGGTGATCACCGCGCGGGCGACGCCGACCAGTTGCTGCTGACCGCCCGAAAGCTGGGAAGGGAACAGGTCTTTCTTGCCGACGATCTGGAAGCGGTCGAGGGTGTCGGCAACGAGGGACTTGCGTTCGGCTTTGGCGAGGCCTTTGTACAGAAGGGGTGTCTCGAGATTTTCGGAGACGGTGAGTTCGTCGATGAGGTGGTAGCTCTGGAAGACGAAGCCGATCGCCTGCTTGTGGATCTCGGCACGTTCTTTCTCCTTGAGGCGGGTGACATCCTGCCCGAGGAGGAAGTAGGCGCCGTCGTTGGGTTCATCGAGCAGGCCGATGATGTGCAGGAGGGTGGATTTACCGGCGCCGGAGGGGCCCATGATAGAGACGAATTCGCCGGGCTGGATGGCGAGGTCGATGCCGTTGAGGACGAACGTCTTCCCTGCTCCGGTCTGGTAGTAGCGGTAGATGCCGGTCATGCGGATGAGGGCATTGTCATCCGGCAACGGAGATTTGCGATTCGGGTCGGCTTTCGCGGAGAGCATGGTTATAATCCTCTGTTCCGGTTTCATTCGTAGCGGAGGGACTCCACGGGGTTGGCCAGCACGGCGCGAACGGCCTGGGCCGAGACGGTCAGAATCACAATGACGAGCGTGGCGGCGGCGGCCAGCAGGAACGGCCAGACCGACAGGGAGGTGCGGTAGGCGAATCCCTCCAGCCACTTCTGCGCGACGAAGTACGCCGCGGGCCAGGCGAGCAGGTTGCCCGCGATGACAAGCCAGACGAATTCGCGGTTGAGCAGGCGGACGATCTGGCTGCCGGAGGCGCCGAGCACTTTGCGGACGCCGATTTCCTTGCGCCGTCGGGCGACGGCGAGAGCGGTGAGTCCGAAGGCCCCGAAGCAGGCGACGAGGATCGCCATACCGGAGGCGTAGGCGACCACTTTCGACCAGCGCTGTTCGAAGCGGTACTGGGCATCGATGTGTTCATCCATGAACTGGTAATCAAAGGGCAGTTGCGGGGTGACGCGGCGCCAGGCCCCGTGGATCGCGTCGACGGTCCTGCCCAGGTGTTCGTTTTTGAGCCGGAAGTAGGCATAGCGAACATCGCCCCCCCAGCTCTCCGCGTTGGCGAAGGGGATTACGAGCGGCGCGATGGGATCCACAAGCGACTGATAGTTGAAGTCGTTGACCACGCCGATCACGCGGCCGCCGTTGAGGCCGGGGACGGCCCGTCCGAGAGCGGAATTCCAGCCCAATTCCCGCACGAGGGTTTCGTTGACGAGGAGGGGTTCGAGCGAATCGGGGAGGGTGCTGCCGGTGAAGTTAGTGCCTTCGATGATCGACAGTCCCATGGTCTGCACGAAGTACTGGTCGGCCGGGTTGAAGTAGGCGGTGAACAGGGTCGAATCCGGGAGGTAGTCCGAGTTGGCCATGCCGCGGCCATCGAAGCTCCGTCCGGCCGCGCTGATCGCAACGATATCGGGGTTGGCGGCGAGGTCGTTTCGGAGCAGTTCGACCATGCGCAGTTTTTCGGCGCCGGGACCGGCGAGTTTGACCAGCAGGAGGTGTTCCCGGTCGAAACCGATGGGGACGGTCTGCATGTAGCGCAGCTGATTAGCCATGACGAGCGTGGAGACGATCAGGGCGATGGAAAGGCCGAACTGCAGGACAATCAGGCTGCGAGTCAGGGCGCCGCCGGTCAGGAGGATAGCTCTTCCCCGGACGGTGTCGCGGAGGCGGGTGCGGGCGAGGACGAGGGCCGGGTAGCCGCCGGCGAGGAGGCTGGTGAGGATGATCAGGATCATGGCCCCGGCGAAGGTGGTGAGATCAAGCAGGGAACCGCGCTCGATGCGTTTGCCGGAGAGTTCGTTGAATGCGGGGAGGGTGAGTTCGGCGAGCATGAATGCGGCGACGGTGGCGAGAGTGCAGAGGACGGCGGCTTCGGAGAGAAAGCGGCCGAGGAGTTGCGAAGGCCGGGCGCCGAGGACTTTGCGTATGCCGGTTTCTTTTGTCCGGGTCTGGGATCGTCCGACCGCCAGGGTGGTGAAGTTGATGCAGGCCAGAACGAGGACGAGGATGGCGATGGCGGCGAGGATCGCGGAGTAGCGGGGGTTGCCGGCGTTAGCGGGGGCGTTGTCGACACCGTAATCGAAATGGATTTCGGAGAGGGGCTGGAGTCCGAGGAGTGCTTTGGGCTGATCGGCGGCATTGATCGGCAGTCCGTCGGCGAGGGCGGCGAGTTTCGCGTTGACCGTTGTGACCGAAGCGTCGGGGCGGAGCAGGACGCAGGTGCTCGGCCAGGTGAGGTTCCAGCCGAATTCGAACGTCCCGGCATAGAGCGAGTACAGTTTGCGGAGCGGTACGACGAGGTCGAATTCAAAGGAGGAGTTGCCGGGGACATTCGTGCAGACGCCGGTGACGGTGTATGGCTCGGTTTTCCCCCGTACCTCGATCGACAGCTGTCTGCCCAGGGCGGGTTCACCGCCGAAATACTTGGCGGCAAGGCGTTCGCTCAGAACGACGGAGTTGGGATCCTGCAGGGCGGTTCCGGCGTTTCCCTCGGCGAGCGGGAAGGTGAAGACAGAGAAGAACTGGGAGTCGGCGAAGAGGAGCGGTTCGCGAAAGCTCTCGGTGCGGGATCGGACGATGGCCTCGGGGATGTCGGCCGTCGCCACGACAGCCTCGATTTCGGGCACCTGTTCGCGCAGGATCGGCGCCAGGACGAACGCGGTGCCGGCCGATCTGTGCACCTCTCCCCCCTTGCCGGGGGTGAGGTAGTTGATGCGGTGGAGGCGGTCGGACATCTCATGAAAGCGGTCATAGGACAGTTCGTGCTTGACGTAGGCGAAGACGAGGAGGCAGACGGTCAGGCCGAGAGAGAGACCGAACACATTGATTGCGGCGTAGAGGCGCTCGCGCCGGAGGGTGCGGATAGCGACGAGAAAGTAATTCTTCAGCATATGTCGGTCCTCATCGGTTCAGGGCGCAGGCCTATAAAGAAATAGTGACGCAGCATCGGTTCGCTTTCCGTTTATTCGTAGCGCAGTGATTCCACCGGTTTGGTTCGGGCGGCGCGGATGGTTTGGATGCCCACGGTCAGCGCGACCAGGAGCACGGAGGCAGCGGCGACCGCAGCCAGCAGCCACCACGGGATAGAGGTGCGGTAGGCAAAACGCTCCAGCCAGTGCCGGCTGACGAGGAGGCCGAGGGTCAGGCCGACGGCGTTGGCCGCGATGAGCCAGATGACGTGTTCGCGGGTATGGAGGGAGATGATGTTGCGCATGGAGGCGCCGAAGACTCTGCGAATGCCCATTTCCTTGGTGCGGCGCTGGAGGCTGAAGATGGCGAGGCCGTAGAGTCCGAGGCAGGCCAGGAGGATAGCCAGAGCGGCGAAGGCGCCGACGAGCTTCTGGGCGCGGATCTCCTCGGCATAGAGCCGTGCGAAGGTTTCGTCGAAGAACGACGAGGAGTACGGCGTCGCGGGGCAGATCTGCGTGAACCGCTTTTCGATTTCGCGGCCGGCGGCGCCGATGTCATTCGGGTCGAGGCTGACCGCCAAAAGGCCGTAGGCCGACGGCGATTCGCGCGGGAACATGACAAGCGGGGCGATTTCATTGCGCAGAGAGGTGAAGTGAAAGTCCTCGACGACGCCGACGACGGTCGCACGGGCATCGGGGCCCGAGCCGATCACCTTGCCGATCGGATCGTCCCAGCCGATCTTGCGGACGGCCGCCTCATTGAGGATGCAGACATCTTGTTCGGTGGTGGTGTAGGCACGGCCTTCGGTCAGGCGAACACCAAAGGTCGCGAAGAAGTGTTCATCGGCGCCGCATACATTGAGGAGGAAGGTCTGGTCGGGGGGCTGGCCCTCCCAATCGAAGGTGGAGGAGTTCTCGATATCGTTTGGAATCTGATCGAGTGCGGTGACGGCTTTGACACCGGTGACGGCTCGCAGGGCCTGGCGAAGAGTCTCGGTCTTCTCCCTGGTGTCATCGCTTCGGAGCGGTACGATGAGGATCTGTTCACCGGAGGCGCCGAGGCGGGTGGCCATGGCGAGGTTCTGCTGGCGGACCATGACGAGGGCGACGAGGATCATGCCGATTGAGACGACGAACTGACAGATGACGAGAACGGTGCGAACGAGACTTCGGCCGGAGGGCTGGACCTTGAGCCACCGTATGGTAGTGCGTCGGGTGGTGATAAGGCCGAGGTAGGTTCCGATTGCAAGTGAGATGAGGATCCAGCCGGCGACGAGGGCGGCAAAGCTCGGGAGGCTCAGCAGGTCCTGTCGGGGGAACGAGGTCCCGAAAAGGCTCTGTCCGAGCGGGTAGGCAAGTTCTCCAATGGCAAGAGCCAAAAGGGAAGCAAGGCCGGTGATGATGGCGGTTTCGCAGAGGATCTGTCGGCGCAGGTCACCGAGGGCGGCGCCGAGGCAGCTACGGACGCCCAATTCGCGGAAGCGCAGGTTGGCCTGGGCGGTCGCAAGGTTGACGAAATTCAGGCCGGCAATGAGGAGAACAAGAACGGCGGCAAAGATGAAGAGGGAAATTCGCTGGGGGTCGGAGCGCTGCGCGTTGTCGGCAACGAACGACGGCCCAAGGTGGATGTCGGTCAAGGGCTGGGGATACAGAGTCGTGGTCCCCTGGCCATCGCGGTATTTTTTAAGACTGCCCTCGAGGCGGGCATCGAAATCGGCGCGGTTGACCGCCGGGGCGAGCAGGAGGTAGGTGACGAAAGCGTTGGTTCCCCAGGCTTCTTTCTGCTCGGGCGGCCAGGTGTCGCTGACAGTGGGAAGTGAGACGAGCAGGTCGAATCGCAGGTGGGTGTTCGCGGGGAGCGGATCGAGGACGCCGGTCACGGTGAGGTCGGGCATGCCGTTGACCTGGATCGGTTTCCCGATGGGGTTCTCATCTGGGAAGAGTTTCCCGGCGACCTCGCTGGAAATGACCACCGAGTTCTTCAGGGCGAGAGCGGTCGCAGGATCACCGGCGCGGAAGCGATAGGAGAAGAGGCGGAAGAACTGGCTGTCGGCAAAGAGCGGGTACTGGAGGAAGCGGTCGGTTCCCCGGCTGACGATCAACTGGCGGCCGTAGTAGACTCGGACGGCCGCTTCTATCTCGGAGAAATCACGCTGGAGGGCTGGGGCCAGCGGGTAGGGGGTCACGGCCACCCAGAGGTCGCCGGTCGGGTAGACCTGTTTTTCATAGACGCGAACAATCCGGTCGGCGTGTTCGTGGAAGCGGTCGAAGCTCTTTTCGTGGCGGACGAAGGCGAGAACGAGCAACCCGCAGGCGATGGCCACGGCGAGCCCGATGAGGCTGATGGCGGTGGAGATGCGGTGTCGCGAGAATTGCCGAATGGTTATGCGGATATAGTGCTTCAGCATAGTCCTATTGCTTTCACTGGCCGTCCATCCGGGACGGGTTCACGGTCTCACGCGCGGTGGGCGCGGAGGATATTTTCGGTCACGACCTTGCCGTCGAGCAGGTGGATTGTCCGCGTGCCGTAGTCGGCGTAGGCGGGCGAGTGCGTGACCATGACGATGGTGGTGCCGGCTTCGTGCAGGTCGGTGAGGAGCTTCATGACTTCGTCGCCGTGGGCGGTGTCGAGGTTGCCGGTGGGTTCGTCGGCGAGGATGAGTGACGGATTGGCGATGATGGCGCGGGAGACGGCGACGCGCTGCTGCTGGCCGCCGGAGAGTTGCTGCGGGAAGTGGTTACGGCGGGCCATCAGGTTCATGCGTTCGAGGGTTTCCTCGACCTGCCGCTTTCGGTCGCTGGCGGAAACGCCGAGGTAGAGGAGCGGGAGTTCGACGTTTTCGAAGACGGTCAGTTCGTCGATGAGGTTGAAGCTCTGGAAGACGAAGCCGATGTTCCGTTTGCGGAGGTTGGCCCGTTCCCGCTCGCCGAACTTTGCGACCTCGGCGCCCATGAAGCGGTAGCTTCCCGAGGAGGGGTTGTCCAGCAGGCCGAGGATGTTCAGGAGGGTCGACTTGCCGCAGCCGGAGGGGCCCATGATGGAGACGAATTCGCCGGGGAGAATGTCGATGTTGACGTTGTTGAGGGCGGAGGTTTCCACCTCTTCGGTCGTATAGAGCTTGCAGAGCGACGCCGTGTGGATCATGGGTACGTCTGCGCGCAACATTCCGGTGGAAGGCATGGCCGGGTTCCTTTATGTGTCGGTTACCTGAGTACCAGTTTTTCGAAGTCGCCGTAGTTGTCGTACGACGAGGTTATTACGCGTTCGCCGGGTTCGAGGCCCTCAAGCACTTCATAGGTGGTGGGGTTCTGCCGGCCCAGGCGGATGGGGCGTCGGACGGCGAAGTCGCCGGATTGGTCGAGGACGTAGATCCAGTTGCCGCCGGTAGTCTGGTAGAAGCCGCCTCGGGGGATGGTGAGGGTGGTGGTGGGTTCGTCGAGGGCCAGGCGGATCTGGATCGACTGGCCGCGGCGGATGGTCGGTGGTGTGGGGCCGTCGAAGACGAGGTCGATTTCGAAGCGGCTGTCCCTGATTTCGGGGAAGACCTTTCGGACGGATAGCTTGTAGGACGCGCCGCCGATTTCGCAGTCGCCGAGAAGGCCGGTCACGACGCGGCTGACGTAGTATTCGTCGACGGAGGCGCGGAGTTTGTAGCTGTCGAGGACGTCGATCTGGCCGAGGCGGATGCCGGCCGGTTTGAGTTCGCCGATCTCGGCGTTGAGGGAAGACAGCTGGCCGCTGATCGGAGCGCGGAGCACGAGGTTGTTGAACTTCTCTTTGACGATAGAGACATTCTGCTGCATCCGCACGATAGACTGCTCGAGTTGTTCGATCTGCAGCTGGCGCATGATCGAATCCTGACGCTGGCTTTCGGCGACGAGTGTCTGCCGGGTGGTCCAGTAGTCGAAGTCTTCTTTGGCGCGGCGGAATTCCTCGTCGGAGACGAGGTTCTTCTCCCGGAGCGTTTTGGCGCGATCGAAGTTGCGCGTCTGCAGGCCGATCTGGTAGGCAACTTCGGCCGCCTGCTGGCTCAGGGAGAGCCGGTTCTGTTCCATCGCAAGGCGGGTTGCCCGCAGGCTGTTCATCTGGTCGTACAGATCGGCTTCGCGGAACATCAATTCCATCTGCACGTTTGTGTTGGCCATAAGCAGGAGGGAATCGCCCTGTTCAACGAACGCGCCTTCCTCGACGTAAATCGCTTCGATGCGGCCGCCATCGAGGGCGTCCATGTAAACGGTCTTGATCGGCTGCACCGCGCCGGTGATGGGGATGAATTCGAGGAAAGGGGCATGGGCGACGGCGGCAACAGTGATTTTCTCCTGTTCGACATTGAGGGACGAGCGGGTGTCGGCAAACAAGAAGAGAGCGACGGCGGCGAGTATGACACACGTGCTTCCCCCCCACCAGAGGAGGCGTTTGCGCGTCCACTTCTTCCGGGGGATGATTCGGTCCATGCCGGACTGGGGGAGGTCCAAGTTGCCGGCCGGTTCTTTGTCGACAGGGTATTGCATATGACTATTTGTATATCAAATGGTGTGCCAATGTTGTGTGGCAACGGGTTAGCTGTCGCATGCGACGGATTTGGGTGGCAATTCATCCGCAGGCGTACACCAAGTGTTCGTTTTCGGACACTTTTGACGCGATTTGGCTTGTGTATCTGTAGCCGGAATAAGAACTTACTGGAAACTTCCCTCCACTGTCGCGCGTACACGCGCATATGGGACGATCGATGAGCGACAAGCCGGTATCAGCTTCGGAGAAGACTGGCCGCGTGCTCGTTGTCGATGACGACGAGGACGTGCTGCAAGCCGCCCGGCTGCTTCTGAAGCAGCACTTTGCCCTGGTTCACACCGAAACGCGCCCGGAGCGTCTCCCTGCGCTTCTGCAGAACGAGCGGTACGATGTGATCCTGCTGGACATGAATTTCGCGCGCGATGTGTCGAGCGGCGAGGAGGGGTTCTTCTGGCTGGAGCGGACGCTGGCCATTGATCCGTCGGCAGTGATCGTGCTCTTCACGGCGTTTGGCGATGTCGATCTGGCGGTGCGGGCGATAAAGGCGGGGGCGACGGACTTTGTGCTCAAGCCGTGGCAGAACGAGAAGCTGCTGGCGACGTTGTCGGCGGCGATGAAGCTGCGGCGGTCGAATGAGCAGGCGCGAGTGCTGACGGAACGTCAGCAGCACCTGGTGGAGACGCTCGATCAGCCGTTCTGCGAGTTTATCGGGGTCTCTCCGGCGATGCGGCAAGTGTTCGATACGATTGAACGGGTGGCGCCGACGGAGGCCAATGTGCTGATCCTCGGCGAGAACGGCACGGGCAAGGAGCTGGTGGCGCGGGCGCTGCATCGTCAGTCGCAACGGGCGGGGCAGATCTTTGTCGGGGTTGACATGGGGGCGGTGAGCGACACGCTGTTTGAGAGCGAGCTGTTCGGGCATGCGAAAGGGGCGTTTACCGATGCCCGGGAGGACCGGGCGGGGCGGTTTGAGCTGGCCTCGGGCGGGACGCTGTTCCTGGACGAGATCGGCAACCTGCCGCCGCGGCTGCAGGCGAAACTGCTGACGGTGCTGCAAGAGCGGACGGTGACGCGGCTCGGTTCAAACCGGGCGGCGGCGATTGACATTCGGCTGATCAGCGCCACGAACATGCCGATTCATGAGATGGTCCAGCAGCAGCGATTTCGCCAGGATTTGCTCTACCGCATCAATACGATCCAGATACAGCTCCCGCCGCTACGGGAGCGGATTGAGGACATTGCGCCGCTGGCCGACCACTTTCTGAAGGTCTACTGCCGGCGCTACCACAAGACGGTCAAGCGGCTGTCGGCGGGGACGGTCAAGCGGCTGGAGCACTATGCCTGGCCGGGGAATGTCCGCGAGTTGCAGCATGCGATTGAGCGGGCGGTGATCATGACCGACGGGAATGTCCTCTCCCCCGGCGATTTCCTCCTGTATGGGCCGACTGACAAGAACACGGGGCTGGTGTTCAAGGAACTGCATCTGGAGGAAGTGGAGCGGACGGTTATTCGAAAGGTGCTGGCCAAGCACGACGGTAACCTGAGCCATGCCGCCCGGGAACTGGGGTTGACGCGGACTTCCCTCTACCGACGCATACAGAAGTATGGCCTTTAGGCACTTTCGGTTTCAAGTGATCGTGCGCGTGGTCCTCCTCGCGCTGACTATGGCCCTGTGCGGGTACGCACTGGTCGGCACCTCGCTCGTGGCGACCTCGGTGCTGCTGGTGGCGCTGGTGTTGTACCAGATCTGGCTGTTGATCCGGTTTGTCGAGCGCACCAATCAGCAGTTGACGCGGTTCCTGGAAGCAATCCGCCACCAGGACTTTTCGCAATCGTTCGTCACGCTGGGATTAGGGCGGTCGTTCGAGGGGCTTTCGGCGGCGTTTATGGAAGTGGCCGACGATTTCCGCAAGGCGCGTGCTGAGAAAGAGGAGCAGTACCGTTACCTGCAGACGCTCGTGGAGCATATCGGCGTCGGGGTCATTGCGTTTCGCGACAACGGGGATGTGGAGCTGATCAATCACGCGGCCAAGCGGATTCTCAATATCAACTTTCTGCGGAATATCGATCGTCTGGAGGAGCTGGAACCCTCGCTTCCCGAAACGCTGCGCGGCCTGGAGGCGGGCAAGCGAGCGCTGGTGAAGGTGACGGGAGACTATGACACGCTGCAGCTGGCGGTTCACGCCACCAAGATTCGGCGGGACTCGGACTCGCTGATGCTTGTTTCGATCCAGAACATCGGTTCGGAGCTGGCCGAGCAGGAAATGGCGGCGTGGCAGAACCTCATCCGGGTGCTCACCCACGAGATCATGAATTCGATCACACCGATAGCCTCGCTGGCCGGGTCGGTCAACAATCTGGTCGAGCGGGAGATGGCCACGCCGGAGTACCAGGCGAACGGTGCGATCAACCCGGAGGTGGCAACCGATCTGACGGCGGCTTTGACGACAATCGAGAAGCGCAGCCAGGGGTTGCTGCATTTTGTCGAAGCCTACCGAAACCTGACGAAGATCCCGGCGCCGCAGTTTCGGTTCGTGGGTGCGGGCGAGTTGATCGGGCGTGTGCGCTGCCTTCTTGAGAGCCGGTTGCAGGCGGGGAATATCAGGTTCACGAGTGAAATCGACCCGTCCGAACTGGAGCTGGCGGTCGATCCCGATTTGATCGAGCAGGTGCTGATCAACCTCGTGCTGAATTCGATTCAGGCGCTCGACGGCCGCAACGACGGCACTATAGTAGTGCGAGTCTGGATTGATCGGAGCGGCAAGACCCTGATTGAGGTAATCGACAATGGGGCCGGAATTGCCGAAAGCGCGCTGGACAAGGTGTTCATACCGTTCTTCACGACGAAGAAGGGGGGCACGGGGATCGGCCTGGCGCTGGCCCGCCAGATCATGCGGCTGCACGCCGGGAATATCACGGTCCGATCGACGCCGGATGAGCGGACCTGTTTCACGCTGAGCTTCTGAGGCCGGGCGCGGCACGACTTCATAGAAGAGCCGTCCCGTCGCCGGTTCGTGCACTCCTTCAACATATATTTCGCGATACGTGTACTTCGGATTGCCTTTTCCGCCGCGCTTCGTATTAATGGGCAAGGGAACACCCGTGCGTTCTTTCGGTGGCCATACCGCGGCGCTCAATCCTTTCGTAAGGCAGACGGTGACTGACGATATCCACATTCTCTGGCAACGCGTTATTGACGGAGACCGGTCGGCCTGGGCCGAGGTCGTCCGACGCTATGCGGCTTTGGTAATGACAGTGGCGCTTCGGGCCGGACTGAGCGTTGCCGACGCGGAGGACTGCGGCCAGCAGGTCTGGCTGGCCCTCTATCGGACGCGGGTGAAGTTGCGGGATCCCGAGCGCCTGCCGGCCTGGCTGATTCAGTCGACGCGGCGGCGGGCGATCCGGATGCGTCAGCAGCAGTCATCGCGACAGCAGGTGGAGAACGACACCGAGGCCGCCGGGGTGGTCCGGCTTCCGGACGAAGAAGTGCTTCGGCTGGAGCAGCGTGCGGTTCTCGAGGTCGCGCTGGGACGGTTGGAGCCACGGTGTCGTGAGCTTGTCCGGCTGCTGTTTTTTTCGCCGGCCGCTCTCCCCTACGCGGAGATCGCCCGGCAGTTCGGCCTCTCCCCCAACGCGCTGGGGCCGCTGCGCTCGCGCTGTCTTAAACGATTACGGAAAATTCTCGACGAGCTGGGCTACACGGTGGACTAAGTCCCGCCGGTCCGGCTCCTTTATGGCAGAAAGGAAGGGAACCGCCATTATGAAGTCGTCCGACAGACATCCTTCGCGCGCCCAATTGATCGCCGCAGCGACCTCGGAACCGGGGCGACTCGGCAAACACCTGCAGGAATGCGCCGAGTGCCGCGAGTTCTTCGCGTTGGTGCGCCGCTTTCCTTTGGCCGGCAGTGTTGACTTTGTTGCACCGTCGGAGGACGCTATCAGTCGCTGGATCAATACGCCCCTGCTGGCGCCGCCGGAGGGCGTACGCGCGAAGGTCGCCGGCCGCGTTGTGTTCGACTCGTGGCGGGAACGACCGGCAGCCGTTCGGGATATCCCTGAGGGGCTGGTGCGACGGCTGCGGCTGGCGGCGCTCAACCTGGCGTTAGAGATTGTCGGCGAGCGCCGTCACCACGCCTGGCAGTTTGTCGCCCGGGTGTACCGTGATCGCCGTGTCGTGACCGACTTCGCGCTCAAGGCCGGGCGCCAGCGCCTGCTCGCGGGGGAAGATGGGTTCTTCACCTGGTCATCGGCGCGCCCGCCCCGCACGGTCGAGCTGCTTTCGCCGAACGAACAAGTTCACTTTGAGAGCGTGTCATGGTAACGACCGACGTTGATCCCGGGGCTGCGATCCTTCGCTTTCTCGGCACGGGGAAGGTGGCGGGTATGCCGCCCGGAGATCTGGCGGCAGCCTGTGATCGGCTGATTCGGCAGGAGACCGAGCTGTCCGCCCCGCGCGCAGTGCGTCTCGGGAAGCAGTTTGTCCGGCGGGCCCGTGTGCAGGGCGGATCGATGGTGTTGACAGCACTGCGCGCGCTCGGCTGGGCCTATGTCGTGGCGGCCAAATATGAACCGGCGGCAACGTGCTACCTCGAGGCGAGGCAATTGACCCGTGATCCTCTCGTCCGCGCCCGGATCGACCGCATTTTGATCGATGTCTTTATGTACATGGGTCGGCACACCGAAGCGCTGCGGCGGGGGCGGCAGGCGATGGCGGTTTTTCGGCGGCGAAACGCCGACGCCGATCTGGCCAAGACAGAGGTCAACTACGCTAATGTCCTGCACCGAATGGATCGTCACCCGGAGGCGCAGCAGCTCTATCACCGGGCCGGCGCGTTCTTCGATGGACAGGGGAACGAACTGGCGGCGGCCTTTTGTCGGTACAACGAAGCCAATACTCTCGTCCAGCTCTTCTCTTTTCCGGCGGCAGAGGAGCTCTATTCATCGGCCCGCACGATCTTCGACCGGCATGCCCACACCCTGCGGGCGATCGGCTGCCTCTACGGGCTGGCCTGGCTGCACATGCTCGAGGGGCAGTTTCATATCGCCCTGCAGGAGTTGGCGGAGTGTGAAGATTACTACCTTCAAGCCGGTCAGGAACGCGAACATCTCCTGTGTGTGCTCGACCGGGCAGAAACGTATTTGAGCCTGAACCTGCTCCCCGATGCCCGCGACACCGCTCGTCGGGCCGGGCGGCGGGCCAAGGCCCTTGGACTCCGATATGAAGGGGCCAAAGCGGCCTTCTTCCTCGGCCGGGCGCTGATGGCACTTGGGCGGGTCCGGGAGAGCCGCGTGGCTTTGCGGAAGGCGGAGGAAGGATTCCGCCGGGAGGGGAACGATGGATTTCTGGCGGCTGTGCGTGTCGCCGAGGCGCTGACGCGGCGTTCCGGGGAGGACCGCGTACGCGCCATTGTCCGTCTTCGGAATCGTATGCCCGTGGGGCGGTTGCCGCTCTGGGAGGCGCTGTGCGATCTGGAGTTGCTGAACGACCGACCCGATCATACTGAGGCGCGCCGCCGGCTGTCGACCAATCGGGCGGTTCGCGTGATGCCGCATGTTCGTGCCCAGTACATGACACTCCTGGGGGATCGCGATGCCCGCAAGGGACGCCGGAAGTCGGCTGTCGAACACTGGCGGCGGGCCGCCGAGCTTCTGACGGCGCTCCGTTCCCAGCTTCCGCCGGTCGATATGCGGGCGGCATTTTCAGAGCGCCACGGGGGTGCTTATGACAAGCTGATCGCGAGCGAGTGCGAGAGGAATCCGCGTCAGGCGGCCGCATGGCTCGAGCGGTACCAGACCGCCGGCATCTGGGCGGCCAATGCGGCCCCGGGCGGCAA
>JBGSIV010000091.1:0-11952 GCA_041742355.1 Candidatus Zixiibacteriota bacterium | reverse complement strand
GGGGCGGTTCGACGATCGCGCCGCCGTGGATCCGATGCGCAATCGGCTCAAGACCGAGGCTGATCCGGAGGTGATCCGCTCCCTGCAACTGGCGTTGGCCCGGCTGGGAGAGGGCGACAAAAGCGCGTTCACCCGCCCGCTGGCTACGCCGGAATCGTCGGTGCGCTACGGGGCGATTCAGGATCTGAGGTATATCAACGATTCTACGCTGGCGAAGTACCTGCTTCCCGCGCTCGATGACGCCGGGGAGGCGTACATGATCGGCAGCGTGAACCGGGCGGTTTACGCGCGGGTGGCGGATGCCGCGGCGACCCTGGT
Organism: Candidatus Zixiibacteriota bacterium; assembly: GCA_041742355.1. Taxonomy (GTDB): domain Bacteria; phylum Zixibacteria; class MSB-5A5; order GN15; family FEB-12; genus JAGNLV01. Next base: position 11,634 of record JBGSIV010000091.1, on the reverse strand, counting down.
CGTGGCGTGGTATCCGGACGAGTTTGCCTTTGCCGCTTCGAATACGCGCCGGTACACGGATGATGAAATCGAGCAGGTGCGGGTTTTCCTCAAGACGCTGGAGAAATGACCGTGGGCAGCAAGAAGAAACCATATACGCTCGACCTCCCGCGCGGATGGGAGGACCAGACGGTGTTCACGTTCTCCGGCCCGGAGGTCGATGACCGCACCCACCTGCTCATGATGACGCTTGACCGCCACCCGCGCACCGAGGATCTCGAGGAGTTCGTGCGCGACCGCACGGTGCCGATTGTCGGTGCGATGGACGGGATCGAGGTGCTCAAGCATGAGGAGATCACGGTCGAGGACGGCAATCCGGCCTGGGAGTTCGTCTACAAGTGGGCGCCGGGGGAAGGCGTGACGGTGCTCCACATGTACGTGTTCGTGCTGGCGGGGGGAGTCGGATTCATGTTCACCGTCCAGTTCAGCAAGCGTTCGTACCAGATGCTCGGCGATCATGTCCGCGACCTGATCGAGGAACTGGTGCCGGGGACCTACGAGTCACCCGAGGAAGACTGATGCCGGAACTCTCGTTCAACAAGAACACCGATAAACAGGAAACGGCGAAGGTCGAGTCCGCCCTGCTGTATGCGGTCTGGGTGTCGCCGAGCGCCATTTGCGGTCAGAAGGCGGATTTCGAGGTGGGAACCTCGTTCGTCGGCTTCGGCGCCCCGGTCGAGGTGACGGTGCGAATCGACGGCGGCAAGAAGATCGGCACGGTCAAGGGGGTGATGCGGTGCGATCGGTTCCGCGATGAAATCGCGATCCCGGAAGATCTCGATCCCGAGGACGAATTGTACTTCGAGGTGAAGTTGTCGAAAAACGGCCTCAAGGGAGAATCGGACCGCATTCCGGTGGCGCCGCCAGTCGTGATCAAGAACCTCAAGTGGAGCGCCAGCGAAGCGCGGCGCGGGGATGTGCTGACCCTGTCGGCCGAGGTCGAAAAGGGGATCGGGCCGGGGGAAGAGGTGCTCGTGACGATCCGGGAGTACGATGCCGGCGGGGTACATGACAAGATCGTGGAACTGCCGGCCGTGGTGAAGGACAGCAAGATTGAACTGCAGTGGGAGTATGAGTACCATGAGGATACCGACGAGATTCCCACGAAAGAGGAGAAGGAAGAGTACGGCGGCAGCTATAATCCGCCGGAGTACTTTTTCACCGTGAACTACGGCGGAGCGGTTTTCGGGAAGAAGCAGGAATCGAAGCTGCTGGTGTTCAAGGACTGGTTAGATATCGTGCTGGCTGACGAGAACGGGCAGCCTGTCGCCGATGCGAAGTACACGCTGTACCTGGCGGACGGCAGCACGCGCGACGGGACGCTCGATGCGGAGGGACGCGCCCGCGAGACGGATATCCCGCCGGGGGCGGTGCGCGTGGAATTCCCCGAATTCGAAGTGATCGATCCGTTCGAGGGGGAGGAGTAAGTGGCGAACGGCGACGGATTCTGGTATGTCCTGAAGCGGGGCGATACGCTCAGCCGGCTGGCCAAACGGTTCGGTCTGAAGCGCTGGGATGACATCTACAACCATGAGAAGAATGAGGATTTCCGGGAATTACGCCCGGATCCGAATGTCATTTATGTCGGTGACCACGTGTGGATTCCGGGCAAGCGGGCCAACACGGGGAAAGCGGCCAGCGGCAGACTGGCGAAGTTTTTCGGGCGAACGACCGATGTGATTCTGCTCAGCCTCGAGTTCCTCTCCGATCACGGCCTGATGAAAGAGAACGATGCGGATTGGGCGAACACCGGTCCGCTGATACCGGCGCCGGAATGGCGGCCCAACCGGGCGCGCCCGGTGTCGGTCGATACGGCATCGACGCTGCAGTTGAAAGCACGGGTAAACGTGCGGACCCGATCGAGCAAGCAGGTGGAAGGCAGGCTGATCGGTGTCGGGAAAGATGCGTGGAGCAGTTTTCGGGGGGATATTACCCTGTCGCCGGGGACGAAGGAAGTGGAGGTCACAGCCGACGGCCCTCTGCCGAATCTGATGGGCGAAGTAACGATTCCGTCGATTTCGTGGAAGGTGGCGATCGAAGGCGGGGAGTACGTGGCCGGGACCTCCGGCCCGCACGTGCTCTATACCACGTGCGCCGCGCCTATCGAGGACGGCCGCCCGGAGGACGGCGTCACCACCCGCCGCATGACGACCGCGACCAGATGGTATTGCGCCACCGGGGATGCGGTGGAAGTACTCGATATCATCGAGGAGTGGTTCAAACGATTCCCGGCGTATATCCTGTCGTTTGACATGCTGTCCCGCAAGCAGCAGAAGTACCTCGATAAGCACAAGGATCTTAAGAATCGCATGACGCAGGCCGGTTTTTCGGCGTACATGAAGGGGGCGGTGGGCGGGGCGTGGCCGTTGGCCGAATTCGAGAAGTATGGTGGAGAATGCCAGGCGATCGTCCGGTTCATCCGGGGGCTCAAGAATCAGATCGGCCTCCCCGGGACGGCCGAAGTCAAATACGTGAACGCCGATGCCTCCGACTACATGACGCCGGTCATCAAGGATCGGGGTTCGCGGGTCACCGGGCCGGACAAGAAGAAGAATTACGCGCTGGTTGACCGGGAGGTCAAGGTGGGGAAAGCGTACACGCAGGCCGAGGTGGGCTGGAACAATTTCGAAGCGTACATGAAATTCACCTACGACGACGGTGCGGGGAGTGCGCAGGTGGCCTGGTTCGGCGGGGGCGTGGGGAAGATCGGCCAGGTCGACGCGAATGATCCCGATGCGGTGGCCGAACTGGAGCGGACGCTGATTCTGGTCTTCTGGGGGTTGGCCGAATACGAATTTGTGTACGCGCAGGGCGGGACGAAAAAGAAAGTGACGAGGGTGTGGGAGTATCCGCATCCGGTGGAATGAGGCGGGCGACCGCCGTGCTTGTCCTGGGCATGCTGCTGTGGGCGGCATGCGGCGGGCGTAACGACGGGCCGAGGAAAGAAGGTCGCATGGCAGAAACGGATCCGATGGCTGAATTCCGAACGGACGTCCTCCGCGTCGTCGGGGGGTACCGCGAGGTCGATTACGTTCCCGTGGCGGATTTTGCCGAAATCCCGGGGCATGTCTACTTCAAGAGCATCAACTGGGCCAGGGATGTCTTTCGAGAGGGGATGGGGCCATTCGATACCAAAGAGGCCACGCATGCCTACCATCTTGCGGGGCCGGATTCCCTCGATTTCGATCTGGTTCGTCACACCTATCGGGCTGCGGGATGCACGGTCGATGTAAAGGAAGGGGCCGGGTTCTACAAGATCCGGTTCAGCGCCTACGATCCCCGCTCGTTCGGTGGGACCGATCCCCTCAAACAGGCGGCCCGTTTGGCCGAGACCTTCTTCGCCATGGAATCGCCAGTGTTCCGCTACCTCGGCGCCGACACCGGTTCGGCGCAGGTGATGTCATCGGCGCCGGAAAAGACGCTCGCGCAGATGGAGGGCTGGGCCGACCGGCTCGACGCGGTGCGGACGACCAGCGGGATTATCATGATTGTTTACAAACGCCACTTCGAACTCGAAGAGGCAATCGATTTCAACCAGTGGTTTCCGGAGGACTGGCGCTCGGAGAAGTCGGGCGCGGCGAGCCCGGATACCGCCGATACTGATGCCGATGAAGAGTGAGCGGCAGGCAGAATGCCGGAAGGCGGCGAAGCACCCGGCAAACGGCTTGACAATGACTAAAACTTCCGGGTATCATAAAATTGGACAATTGCCAACCGCGAAGGAAATAGGCCGCATACGGTCGTGAACACCGCAACAGCCGGGGCACAATGGATATTGCCAATTTCTCATCGGATGCGAGGGCGGTCATTAAGAATGCCCGCGAGGTGGCGGTGGCGTTTCGCCACGCGGAAATCGAGATCGAACATCTCCTGGTTTCCGTGATTCGCCACGAAGGCTCCGAGGTCGAATCGATCCTCAATCAACTCGGCAAGGGGCGGGGGCTGGTCGAGTCGATCCTTGAGTCGTACCTGAAAGACCAGCCGGGGCGTGCCACGGCCAAGGAGAACCCGCCGGTTTCCCCGGCGGTGCAGTCGGTGTTGACCCAGGCGCTGGAGGAGAAGGCCCGGCTGTTCGATGCCTTGGTCGAGCCGGAGCATATCCTTATTGCGGCGTTTGATCCGAAATCCCGCCTCTCGGGCTACGTGCGCGAGCAGGTCGGTGTTACCAAAGAAGACTTCTACCGGGCGATCGCCGAGAGCAAGTCGGTTGCCGAGATGACGGGCGGAAAGGTGTCGACCAAGACCGCTCCCGATGGCGCCCCGGCCAAGGAGATCGCCGGGACGCTCCGCTACTGCGAGGACTTGACCAACCGGGCGGCGGCAGGTGAATTTGATCCGTGTATCGGGCGGGACAAGGAGATCCAGCAGGTTGTCCAGATCCTGCTGCGTCGTCGGAAGAACAGCCCGGTGCTGGTAGGCGGCGCCGGGGTGGGCAAGACGGCGATAGTCGAGGGCTTCGCCCAGGCGGTTATCGAAGAACGGGTGCCCAAAGCGCTCCAGGGTGTCAAGGTCATGGAGCTCGACATGGGGGCGCTCGTGGCCGGGGCGAAATACAAGGGGGAGTTCGAGGAGCGGTTCAAAGCGCTGGTGAGCGAGGTGGTGAAGTCGGCCGGGCGGATAGTCCTGTTTGTCGACGAGGTTCACACCCTGATGGGAGCGGGCGGCGGGGGTGGCATGGATGCCGGCAACCTGATCAAGCCGGCGCTCGCACGAGGGCAGATTCGCCTGATCGGCGCGACCACGCAGGAAGAGTACGCGAAATACCTCGAAAAGGACAAGGCGCTGGACCGCCGGTTCGAGCGCGTCGTTATCGGCGAGCCGAGCTACGATGACTCGGTGCGGATTCTCAAGGGCGTGGTCCCCAAGTACGAAACGCACCACAAAATAACGTATACCGAGGCGGCTCTCACCGGGGCGGTGCGCTACGCGAAGCGGTACCTGAGCGAGCGGAACCTGCCCGATGTCGCGCTGGACATTGTTGACGAAGCCGCATCCGAGTTCGCAGTCAAGGCGGAGTACGCCTGCAAGCAGTTGCCCGCGGCGGCGAAGAAGGTCGAGGAGATCGAGGCGTTGTTCAAGAAGTGCGAGGGGAAGAAACCCGACCAGGCACCGGAGGATTTCGCGGCGCTCAATGCGGCCGTGCTCGCGTTCAACGAAACGGTCGACCGGCTCAAGGAGAGCTGGGGGCACCGGGTGGAAGCGACGGGAGGAGCGAAATGAACCAGGATATGAAGGACATCGCGATCCTCCGCAAGGAGTTCGACGAGCGGGTCAAAACGCTTGGGCAGATCAAGGCAGTGGTCGACACGCTGCAGCCGGTAATCGATGACCCGGATATCGCCGCGGTGGTCGCCCGCCGCACCGGGATTCCCGTGTCGAAAATGCTGACGGCCGAGAAGGACCGTCTGGTGAATATGGAAGCCTTCCTGTCCAAGCGGATTATCGGGCAGGAAGAGGCGATCAAGGTGGTGGCCAACGCGGTGCGCAAGTCGCGCGCGGGGCTCAAGCTGCCCAATCGCCCGGTGGGATCGTTCCTGTTCCTCGGCCCCACCGGTACCGGCAAGACCTACCTGCCGAAGCTACTCGCCGAGTTCCTCTTCGACGACAAAAACGCCATGGTGCGGCTCGACATGTCCGAATTCATGGAGCCGCACTCGGTCGCTAAGATGATCGGTGCGCCGCCCGGCTATGTCGGCTACGAGGCTGGCGGGGTGCTCACCGAGGCGGTGCGGCGCAAGCCGTTCTCGATCGTGCTGCTCGACGAGGTTGAGAAGGCGCACCCTGATGTGTTCAACATCCTGCTGCAGTTGCTCGACGACGGCCGACTGACCGACGGTCAGAACCGCACAGTCGATTTCTCCAACACGATTGTCGTGCTGACCTCGAATTACGCGGCCGAGATGATTCTCGATGCCGACCGCGAAGGGCGGCCGGTCGACATGGACCAGGTGCGCGCTTTCCTGTTCAAGAAATTCCGGCCGGAGCTTCTGAACCGGCTCAACGATATTATCATCTACCACACGTTCACTATGGATCAGGTGGAGAAGATCGCGGCGCTGGAGTTCGAGGGGCTCAACAAGCTCCTGGCCGACCAGCATATCACGGCCGAGCTGACGCCGGTGGCCTGCCGGAAACTGGCCGAAGACGGCTACACGTTCGAACTCGGCGCGCGGCCGATCCAGCGGATTATCGAGCGGGATATTGTCAACAAGCTCTCGCTCGACATTATCACCGGCAAGGTGGTGGCCGGGGACCGCGTGTTTGTCGATGTGGCTGACGGGGCGTTCACGTTTGTGACGTCGCCCGCCAGGTGACAAGAAGTAACAGCAATTGAAATAGACGGAGGACCTGATGGCGAAATTTGTTCTCGGCGCGACCGAAAAGGTCCAGCGCGATGACGGCCTGCCGGTGGAGCTGCTCCCGTCGAACAAGACGCTCTACGCCGCCAAGCTGAACAGCGAGGAAGACGCCGACGTGGCCCCGGTGCGGTGCAGCAACCTCAAAGAGGTGTTCGACAAATTCCAGCCGGGATTCGAAGTGGGACTGGAGACGACCGAGGGCGAACCGGTGAACGCCGAGTTCCACATCCGGGCGATGAAGGATTTCACGCCCAAGGAGCTGATCGAGAAGAACGAGTACCTGTCGAGGGTGTACTACGGCAAGGAGATTCTCAACGATCTCGAATCGCAGCTCAAGAAGAACAAGTCCCTGCAGAAAGCGCTGGCCGATCCGGAAACGAAGCAGGCGCTTCTGAAGGTGGCCCGGTACTACATCGATCTGCTGAGCGAGTGAGGTGCATAATGGGTGAAGAAGAAAAAATCAATACTCAGTCGCAGGCTTCCGATGCGCAGCCGGCGCCGGCCGCCAGGCCGACGATAGAGGTCGAGAAGGTGTCCGACGAGGAGTTTGCGTCGATTCTCGACGATCAGTTTTCCGATTTCAAGAAGCTCGCGGCCCTGCTGCCGTCGTTCAAGACGGCCGAAGGGGATCTCGTGCGCGGGGTTGAGTGGCTCGATCCGAAGAAGGATTTCCAGCGCAAGGAATTCCTGAACAAGCCCGAATTCGCCAAGCAGCGCGCGCTTTTGAAACTGCGGCTCGAGATGTGGGTGGCTGCGCTCGCCACTAGCGACAATCTCGACGACGTCCGCAAGCAGATCACCGACGAAGCGGTGAAGCTTGAGAAGAATCTCGAGAAGAACATGCGCAAGGTCCACCGCGAGAGCCGCGAGATCGAAACGACGTACCGCGCGATCGACAAGTTCTTCGCGAACGCCCAGCAGGAGCCCGACGAGAAGGTGAATGCGTGGTTTGCCAATGTTTCGGGCGAGGAACTGGCGAACCCCGACGACAAGGAGAAGTTCGAGGCGCTCGGCAAGGCGATTTCGGATCTCTACCGCGAGTGGAGCGTCAAGGAGGCGTTCGGCATGCTCGTGGTGCCGGGGTATGTTGGCAGTGTCGAGGCGATCGACAATTTCGGCCGCCAGATCGGCATGCCCAACAAGGTCCAGGTGCTGACCGACCTGCCGAATTTCGAATCGTTCGAGGAAGTGATGGAGATGCTGGATGATCCTAACTACGCCAGCCTCCAGAGTTCCGACGCCTATAAGCAGTATATCGCACTGTTTGCCAACTACGTCATGGCCCGGGAGGCCAACCAGTACGAGGACGAGGATGTCTGGATCCCGCCGTCGGCGGCGGTCGCGGGCAAGATGTACCAGGGGGATGTGACGGTCGGGATGCAGCAGCCGATGGCCGGGTTCAAGCACGGCAAGATCAACGACGCGAAGTATATTCGGTTCAAGGCGAACCAGCCCGACGCCTCGAAGATCAACGAAAAGGGGGTCAACCCGATCGTGAATTTCGAGGGGCAGGCGGTGGCGATGGGTGCGGCGACGCTTTTCAACAAGGAGACGTTTAACGTCTACTCGATCCGCCGCACGTACGACTACGTCTACAAGACGCTGCGCAATTATTTGAACAAGCAGACATTCAGCGTCATCGACCAGAAGTTCATCGACGCCATGCGCCGTGATATCGACAAGTTTATGAAGGCGATCTCGGGCGGCGACAATATCCTGCAGGACTACAAGGTCGAGATTTTCGCCGACGACGAGATGCGCAAGCGCCAGGAGATCGATATCAAGGTCAGCCTGAATCCGAAGTATCCGGCGCGGACGTTCAACATTGAATTCACCGCGTGGAACGAGAACAACCAGACCAACGTGAAGGACAAGTAACACCGGTCCGGGGGCGGCCGCAGCAGATGTGAAGCAAACAGAGCGTTTCACATAGCTTTTCAACAAGTTGAAGAAGGAGATACCCTATGGCACGCAGACCGGCACTTGAGATCGACGGTGTGGTCTACAAGAACGTATACGCCGTTTCGTACGAGCTGTATACGGCGAAAGACGAGACCGGTCGGCCTTCCGACCGCGCCCACGCCGGCGTAATCAAGGTTACCCGCGAATCCGACTCCACCAGTGACATCGCCCGCTGGGCGATGGACTCCTCCAAGCCCAACTGGAAAGCCGGAAAGGTGGTCTTCAAGAATCCCGATGACGCCATGATGAAGGAACTGACCTGGGAAGAGGGCTTCATCACGAAGTACGTGGAGTCCGTTCCGCACATCAAGGACAAACCGGACGACCAGGTATTCGAGTATTTCGAGATTTCCTGCCACAAGCTGTCGATCGGCGACGCCGAAATCGACAATCGGTGGGAAGAGTAGGTAATGGCATGCAGCCGGGCGGGCCACAACCCCGCCCGGCGCCCTATGACCGGGTGGAAGGCGAGCAGGAGCTATGACAGTCGATATCAACGGTGCTGCCGGCAGAGCGGGCTCAAAAGGAGCCAGGGACGTAGAGTCGGCCATGAAGATAGGGATCAATCTCGGCGCGGAGATTACCGTCAGCGGTAAGTCCTTCGCCCGGGAGATCCAGTACTTCCACCTCGTCCAGCCGATCAACGACCATCACCAGCTTACGATCGGCCTGCACCGGGTCGGCGATCAGAGCGGCGAGACGATCTCGGTCGACGAACTCTCGGGGATCCTGGGCAAGCCGCTGACGCTCAAGACATCCTCGGCCAACCAGCAGGTCGCCAACGACAAGCTGCTGTCGTTTACCGGGACGGTCACAGAGGTCCGCTTCGAGAGCTCGGTCGACCAGTTCGGCGAGGCCGTGATCGTGGCGAAGAGTCCGACGGTTCTCCTCGACGGTGCGCCGAAGAACCGGGTGTTCGAGCAGATGAAAGCGTCGGACGCAATCAGCCAGGTGATCGGGCAATACAAGGTCACATCGGGTTCGATCGAGGCGACCCAGAGCAAGTTCCCGTACATCATCCAGTACCACGAAACGGATTTTGACTTTGTCGTGCGGCTCGCCGCGCTGCACGGGCTGTACACGGTCTACGACGGCTCTAGTATCACCTGTGTCGCGGCGGACAATTCGAAATCGTCCGAGACGGTCAAGTGGAACGAGATGCTCGGGGCATTTTCGCTCAATCTCGGCACCGGCCCCTTCCGCTACAGCTCAGCCAGCTACAACCCGGCGATGGGGAAGCTGTATGTCTCCGATGAGCAGGCGGTGCGCATGAACCGGTCGCTCGGCGACCTGCCGTCGAAATCAGAAAAGGCCGCGAAGGAGATCTACGAGGGAATGGGGATATCCGATGTGGGGATGACCGCGCACGAGCAGGCGCTGTTGGACAACTACATGAAGTGGGAGCGGGGGCATAACCTCGCCCAGATGGTGCGGTGTGTCGGGCAGGCGTCTCTCCCGGCAATCCGGCCGGGAACGAGGCTGAAAGTGGAAGGACTCGACGGCGTCGCGGACGTCTACTTCGTCGAACATGTCGAGCACTTCATCAGCGGGGGGAAATACTACAACATCTTCAGCGGCACGCCGCTGGCGACGGCCTACCCGCGGCCCCGGCGACTCCCCGCGCCGCAACCGGAGTTGCAGACCGCGGTGGTCACGGATGTCGACGACCCGGAGAAGCTGGGGCGGATAAAAGTAAAGTTCAATTGGCCGACCCAGCTCGAATCGGACTGGATGCGTTTCACTACCGGACACGCCGGCGACAAGCACGGCTTCTATATGCTGCCCGAGATCAACGATGAAGTGTTGGTCGGATTCGAGCACGGTGATCCCAGCGCCCCGATCGCGATTGCCGCGCTCTACAACAAGAACGCGATGCCGGACGCGGACCTGGTCGCGAAGGACAACATGAAGAAGGGGCTGACGACCAAGTCGGGGCACCGGATAGTGCTCACCGACGAAGGCGGCGCCGAGAAGATCGAGATCATCACCAAGGACAAGAAGTGCGAGATCGTGCTGGATGCCGCGAAGAAGGCCATCACGATTTCGACCGAAGGGGATATCACCCTCAAGGGACAGAATATCACGGTCGACGCCGGGCAGAAGCTGATTTTGAAGTCGGGCACTGACACGGAAATCAAGGCGGGCGCGAACCTCAAGCAGGAAGCGAGCGCCTCGGCCGAGGTCAAAGCAAACGCTACCCTCGATCTTAAAGCGAGCGGCCCCGTGACGGTGAAAGGCGCCGTCATTAATCTCAACTAACCGCGTATGGAATACCTCTCCCTGCCTCTCGTGCTGCGCAACGGCTATCTCAACCGGGGGGATTTGCTGCAGTCGATCACGCACTCGGTCGGCCTCATTCTCTCGACCCGGCTCGGGCGGATGCCTTTCCTGCCGGAGTTCGGCTGCGAGATCTGGGAACGCGAGTACGGCGACATTTTCTCTTCCAACAAAGCCGATATCCGCTCGGCCCTGCGCAACGCGCTCGATGCTTTCGAGAAGCGGCTGTACAACGTGTCGATCTCGTTCTCGCCCTCCGAGGCCGAGCTGGCGGCGCGGCTGGGGATGGTGGTCAGGGTCACCGGGACATACAAAGACAACGGCGAAGAACGCAAATTTGAGGCGGTCTACCGGCTGGCCTGAGCTGGGGGCACCCAACAGGACATAGATGACGACGACCGATTCACAGAGCCGAGAGCAGATCTTCCGCGACATGTTCCGCGAACTGCGGGCGTGGAACCCGGAGATCTCCGAATCGCCGGAACGGATGGATCCGATCCTGCGGATCCTCCTGCACATGTACTCCGGCCAACTCGCGCGCATCGACTCCCGTGTCGACCGGATCTGGGAGGTGGCGACACAGTCGCTCATCCGCTCGGTGTGCCCGGAAGTGCGGCGCTGGCCGGTGCCGGCGTTCACCGTGATGAAATGCGAATTGTCCGATCCCGTGGTCGATATTGATTCCACGACGCGGTTTTTTTACCGGGAGCTGCGCGACAACGGTGGCCTGTTCTTCTTCACGCCGCAACGTCCGGAACGCTTGGTGCGGGCGAAAGTAGCCGACGTATTCGTTTCCAACGGCGACCAGAGCGCTCCGCTCCCGCTTCTGCCGAAGACCGGCGCGGCTGTGAGCGAGATCCGGCTGCTGGCCGATCCGAAAGCACGGCTCTACCTCGCGGTCGAGTATGACGGTCGCACGACCGATTTGAAGGACGCCTTGATCTTCCTGCGCGGGACGCCCGAGGGGCTCGGGCTCCTGCGCTGGTCGCGCTGGAGC
>JBGSIV010000090.1:0-6661 GCA_041742355.1 Candidatus Zixiibacteriota bacterium | reverse complement strand
TTCTCATAATCTCGACCTCTTCCCTCACTTATAGGGATTCAGGCACGGGATCGGCCCTTCATTGAACATGTAATCAACAAAGTACGTCAAATCGCTGACATTGACGAACTTGTTGCAGTCCATATCGCCGACAAAACGCGTCGGCCTCGGCTCCGGTCCATACGTGAAGAGGTACCGCACCAGATACGTCAGATCAGAGACATCGATCTGAGCGTCCCAATCGTTGTCGCCGTGGAAGCGCCATATCTGCAGTCTGACGCGAATGGTGCCGGGACTGTTCGATGCCGTCGGGGCGTACACGATAAACGAATCCGGGTACTCGCCGAACGGCACGCCATCGGGATTCAGGCCGATCCTGAGTGAGGCAGGGTTAACACCGGCCGTGTCTTCCGGGAAGAGCCACGGGACATTTTCCACGATATACCACGGCATGCATCCCCCCCACTCGTTGCGGATCGAGAACTGCATGTCGGGCAGCGGCCCCTGGTTTTCCTGCGCCGGGATCGTGTAGGTGAAATTGGATACCCAGATTTTTGGCGTCTGGGTCCCCGCGATGACCGAGTACTTCACGATCACCGTATCGATGGGCGTGATGGACTTGTACGAGTACACGACGATTGTGTCAAGGTAGACCCCCAGCGGGAGGTCAAGGTAGTTGGCCATGAGGCTTACCGTGGCCGGGGCGGTCGAAGTCAACTGGGTCAACTCGAACAGGTCGGATTCCCAGTTCACGATAAACGGCATGGGATCGTCGCCGCCGATATTCTGAATGATGAAGTTGGCCGCCGGGTTCTGCCCCCGCGTTCCCATTTCGCATTCGTACAGGGTCAGGCGGACCGTATCGGGAGAAACCGCCATCTGGGCCGGATCGGCCACCAGGTGGAACTGGAAGACAACCGGATACGGAGAGTTGATGGCTTCGTTCGAGTAGACCCAGAGGGTGTCGAAATAGTCGTCGCCGGCCGTTCCGCCGGTGAGCTTGAAGTCGATCTGAACCGATTGCGGGGCCGATCCGGAGGTCGGCGTGATCGTAAACAGGCGGTTTGAGTTCTCGATCAGCCAGAAGTCCATCGCTCCGGCGCCGTCGTTGCGAACCGTCAGCATCCACGGTCCCACCTCACGGGCGGCCGCCGGCACCACAACGTAGTTGAAGGCGGAATCCACCACGATGACCGGCAGATCCGAGCCGACCGACAGCGTCACCGGCACCCGAATCGGGTTGTTGGTGGCCTGGGGATCGCTGATCACGATCGTATCGTAGTAATTGTCGAACGAAAGGCCGGTTATGTCGACCGACACGGTTACGTTGCCGTCGTCGGCGCCGGAACCGGGGGCGAGCGTGAGCCAGGGCTGGCTCTTTGTCACGGTCCAGTTGAGGGTCTGTCCGCCGGTGTTGCTGACAGCGAGAATTTTCGGATCGGGATTCGCTCCGCCGGCGACCGCATTGAAGAAGAACGCCGAGGGGGAGTAGCCGATGACCGGCGGGGGCTCCTCGATATTCATGGTGATCTTGACCCACTGCGGCGAATTGGCCGCCGCAGTCGAGCGAACCTCGATTGAATCAACGTAAGTCCCGGCGTTCAGGCCGATGATGTTCGGGAGGACCTGGATGGAACGCGGCGTGGTCCCGAGCGTCGGGCTGAGACTGAACCACGAGACACTCTCGTGGAGCGTGAACGCCAGCGGTTCGTTATCGGAATTGACCGCGAAGAGCTGGGCTGTCGGCGCGGGGCCACCCTGGATGGCATCGAAGACGAGAGCGGAAGGCGACACCAGGAGGTTCGAGGGGGCCGCGCAGGCCGTATCCTTGTAGCGGTCGCGCTCGGTGACGTACGGCTCGTAGTCGGTGTTGTCGTCGGCCGCCAAAAGTAGGGTGCTGCCGGAACTGAACGTCAGCGTGTCGATTATGATCGAGTCGCAGTCGTTCCAGTCGGTGAACGTGAAATAGTAGGTAGCCCATTTCTGGCGGGTCGGGTTCGGTGTCACGCCCGTGGCGAAAATCGCCGCGCCGCCGAAAAGGAAACGGCGGTTAGCGTTGGTCGTGGCCAGGCTGTTGCCCTCGAAGAAGAAGCGCCCAAGATCGAAGGCGGCGATCGCCATCGGTGTGGCCGACGCACTGTCCATAACAAGATTCGGGTGGTCCCAGGTGAACCCGATAGTCGCTCCAACGACGTTGGCGGCATCGTTGTAGACGTACAGGTCGGCCTGCAGCTTCAGCTTGTTCGTGGTAAAATCAGGGAGAACGGAAAAGACCAGATCCATCGTGTCGGCCGCGCCGGCATCGTCCGGGTCCTGCGTGAACTGCGCCCGGGCAGGCATAGCCCCGGCGACCAGCAGCAACAGCAGCGCGAGCACAAGATACTTGCTCTTCATCGGTGTGCCTCCATGCGAATACCGTTTATCATCGCTTTGATTGCCTCAATCGTCAGCCCCGCTTCTGACCGCAACTGGGCATTACCCAGACAGGCTCCAGAACATCCGGCCATGGCCCGCTCGCACGAACCCTGCAGTACACTTGACCATTAATCTGAATCGATAGCCGATGATTACCATCACACGGCAGGTTCATTTAAGACGTTGACTGCCTTTTGCCGGAGGACCTTTTACCCGTCACACGCTACCTGAATATAGTCCACAATAGGCAGGGGTGTCAAGGGAAATAGATTCCGCAGCGGGCCAGACCCGGCAGCAAAAGAACCGACATGAGGGCGGGGGTTACTTGCGCGGAGCGCGGCGTTTCTTGGCCGGCTTCTTCGAAACCGTCTTCGGCGTCGTCCGCGCCGGCTTCTTCGGCAGCTTCTGGGCCGATCGCTTCAGCGCCGAGGCCTTCTTCTTCGCCTTCTCGATCTCCTCGGCGAAGATCTTCTCAAGCGTGAAGGCCGACGGCGTGAACTCGAGCAAACACTTCTCAAACAATTCATCGACCCGCTCGATTATGTGGAACGTCGTCTTGCGGAGAATCTCCTTCGGCAGGTCCTTGAGATCCTTGCGGTTCTCCTTGGGAATCGCCACCTGGTAAATCCCGGCCCGATATGCGGCCGAGATCTTCTCCTTGATCCCGCCAACCGGCAGGACACGGCCGCGGAGGGTCACTTCGCCGGTCATCGCAATATCGTTGCGGATCGGCCGCTCGGCCATGAGCGATGCGATCACGAGGCACACGGTGATGCCGGCCGACGGGCCGTCTTTGGGAATCGCACCCGACGGGAAGTGAATATGAATGTCGAATTCGGAGAAATCGCTAAAATCGATCCCGAGGACATCCGCTTTTGACCGGACATAGGAATGGGCGGCCTGAATCGACTCACGCATCACCTCGCCGAGGGACCCGGTGGTGATGATCTGCCCCTCCCCCTTCATCTTAAGCCCCTCGATGAACATCAAATCTCCCCCAGCCCCGGTCCAGGCCAAACCGGTGGCAATACCAATCTCGGGCCGGGTCTCGGCCTTTTCGGGGATGAAAACGGGCGATCCGACATACGACTCGAGGTTCTCCTCGCGGATCATCCAGGTGCGGCGCGGCTTCTCGGATTTCTCCAGCGCGATCTTCCGCAGAATCTTCTCGATCTGCTGCGAAAAGACCAGCAGCCCGGCCTCCATCGTGTAGTTGGAGATGATGCTGGTCAGGGCTTTGGTATGGAACTGCACCTCGGATTTGAGCAAACCGTGCTTCTTCAGCAACTTCGGGATAATGTACTTCTTCGAGATGACAATCTTCTCTTTCTCGATATACCCGGGCAGCTCGATTATGTCGAACCGCGGGATGAACTGCTCCGGGATCTCCTCAAACGATCGGACCGAACAGACGAAAAAGACCTTGCTCAGGTCGAACGGGACGCCGAGGTAGTTGTCGAGGAACGCCTTGTTCCACCGGCTGTCGATCGCCTCGAGCAGGGCCATGTTGACCGAGGAATCGTTATCCATGTTGAAATAGTCGATGTCTTCGATGAGGACAACGGGGTCGAGGGCGCCCGCCTCGCGCATCGTACGGATGACCTTGCCCGGCATCGCGCCGACATAGGTGCGGGGCGAACCCTTGATCTCGGAGGCGTCGGAAATCCCCCCCATCGACACGCGCACGAGGCGTTTGCCGAGGGCTTTGGCGATCGCCTTGGCCAGCGAGGCTTTGCCCGTGCCAGGGGCGCCGATCAGGCAGAGAGTCGGGCCCTCGTTGATACCACCGAGAAGCTTGCGGACCGACAGCCGCTGCATGATCTGCTCTTTGAGCTGGGTCGGCCCGTAGTACTCGGTCGAGAGAATCCGGGCGACATCCGCCATGACATAGTCCTCAGGAGTCGATTTCCCCCAGGGCAACGACAGGAGCCAGTTCAGGTAATTCTTCGTGCCGCCGTACTCGGCCGAGGCGGGCGACAACTCCGAGAGCCGGTCGATTTCGATCGTAGCGCGGGCCACGACTTCGGGAGGCAGCAGATTCGAGGATTTGACCTGCTGGCGGAGACTGATTACCTCTCGCTCCTCGCTCGGCTCTTCGCCGAGCTGGCGGCGAATCTCGGCCAGTTGCTGCCGCAGAAACGACCGGCGCTCTTCATCTTCCACGCTCTTTCGAACGTTCTCGTTGACCGCGTGCGCGGTCGCGACCCGGGTAAGCTCGCTGTTAAGGTAGGCCAGCAGCCGCTCATACCTGGTCGTCAGGTCCAGCGCCTCCAACAATTCCTGCTTGGCCGACAAGGGGAAATGGAAAATCGACGCGGCCTTGTCGGCCAGCAGCGAGGGGTCTTTCTGGTTCATCCGCAGGACGTTTACCTGTTCGGGCGCGTAGCTCGGATCAAGGTGCGTGATTTCGTCGACAATGTCGAGCACCTGCTGAATTTTGCCGCTGAGTTTTTTCTCGGCCGGCCCCGGTTCCTGCAACGGCAGGACGGAGGCGATGATGTAGGGCTCCTGGCGGATGAGCTCACCGAGAGCGACCCGCCGCAGACCCTCAATCGTCACGATCAGGGAATTGCCCACCCCCTCCTTGAGGTCGCGGATGAGCGACAGCACGCCAACCTCATGCAACGCACCGATATCATCGCCGCCCCGGCGTGACAGGGTGAACGACGAGACGAACTCCCGCTTCTGCTCGTGGCACTCCCGGACCAGTTCGAGACTCGCCCGGCGACCGACCTGGACGGTGATCATCGATCCCGGAAAAAGGACACCGGTCAGCAAAGGCATGACGGGATACTGCTGTTCCTGATCGGTGACAACGGTCGGTAGTCTGTCTTTGCTGCGTACTATCATAGCGGTTTTTTTGCGGGGCGCCGGCGCCTCTTCTGTTCTGTCGACAAATCAGCCGACTTGCTGAATCGTTGTCAAAGTTTAAATCCGGCCAGAGCAATCCTGCGCCGCCGTGCATGGTTATACGCAGCCGGGCCGGGTCGCGGGAGGAGGTTGAAGCGCACCCCGTAAACGGAAGCGGGGCAGGCCGTATGGAATAGATGCCTGCCCCGCTGATTGCGCTCCACGCCGAAAATCGATACCAATTTCTGCCGTTCCGCCGGGCCGGGAAGGGGGGGTCAGTTGACCCCCTGCTTCGCCATGGCGGCAAACAGCGAGCTCACCTCGAAATCCGGATGGTTGCGGAGATTCTCCGTATTGAGCTGGATCGCCGCAGCCTCCGCGTTGAGGCGGTAGTAGCCGAGGCGATTGTTCTCGAACACTGGCCACGCATTCGACAACCCGTCGTTGATCTCGTTCTTCATCCGGTACAGGTACCGAGCCTGGTTGAACCCGCGCTCGATATCCTCCTTGAAAATCCAGCCCGAATCCTGATGCAGCCGGGACCAGGCCAGACGGGTGAGGTACTTGAACGACTTGCCGGTCAGCCAGACCGGAAGCCCGTCGATACGGACCAGGTACCGCTCCTTCTCATAGGTGCCGTCGATCTCGACCGATACCGGGCTGGCGCCCGGACCGTGATGCGAACCGACCATTGAATGGTGAGCAACATCAACCTGTGGCATATAAACCTCCTGTTTAAGTATCGCTATTTTCTTATTCAGGCGCTTGGCTTTAGCCTCGCCGATAATAGTATTCGCAATAACCTCCGGACTCGCCTTCACCAGATCCGGCGGGCGGGTCAAACCGGCTTTCGCCAGCGCGGCGAAGTCGGATCGAACCAGAATCGAGCGGAACGCTTCGTGCAGATCATGCAGCTCCGGCGCAATACCGAAGCGGACACTGAAAGCCAGCAGGCGCAGATCATCGGCGCGACGTTCATTCCCCGATGCCTCCAGTAATCCGGCTATCCCGGAGAGCAAATGGGCACAGGCCTCGCCGACTCCCATAATCTGGCCGATGTGAATCTGGAATTGCTCCTCTAGCTGCTCGACCGGGGTCATCTGACGCCACCGCTCCAGCAGAAGCGCCGCTTTGAGGGCAGCCATACTGCGGTAGTCGCAGACATGGCCCGAAGACTCATCGCCGATCAGCACCCGGGCCGGCTCAAGCAGGTGGTCGAACTGCTGGTAAAGCAGCCGAACCGGCGCATTCTCGGCAAACTCGTAGCGGGCGAGCATCCCGGCCGGAGGGGTCCACTCAGGCACCGACAGGGCCAGGGCGATCCATCCGAACGGGGTGTCCGGGAGATGTCGGTCAAGAAGCAACCGGAAATGGGTCGCCTCGGCAAACCGGAGGCCGCAGAGCGCCGCGCTCTCCC
>JBGSIV010000089.1:0-1991 GCA_041742355.1 Candidatus Zixiibacteriota bacterium | reverse complement strand
GACCGAGCCGGTGATGCCCGAAGTAGATTTCGTTGAGGCGGGTGGCGTCGTCGCGGAGGAGGCCCGACTCGACTTTGATGCCGGCGCGGCGGAGGCGGCGGGCGCCTCTCCCTTGCACCCGCGGATCGGGGTCGGTGGCGGCGTAGACGACGCGGGCGATGCCGGAGTCGATGATAGCTTCGGTGCAGGGTCCGGTGCGGCCGGTGTGGTTGCAGGGTTCGAGGGTGACGTACAACGTGGCACCCCGGGGCGAGGCCTCGGCGCTATTGAGAGCGGCGACTTCGGCATGGGCGGCGCCGGCGCGTTGATGGAAGCCCTCGCCGATGATGCGGCCGTTCTTGACGATCACTGCGCCGACCATCGGGTTCGGGGCAGTCTTGAACCGTCCCTTTCGGGCCAGTTCGAGGGCGCGCTGCATGTAGGTCAGGTCGGCCAGTTGGGCCATAAAAAAATCCCCAAAGCGTACTTCGGGGCAAAGCGGGAGTGGGTCGGACTGATAGCCCAACCGCGCAGTGCGGGCACTGCCAATCTTCTTCCATCCGGACTGTACCGTCGGCGCCTGGATTGCACAGGCTCAGTCCCACTCTCGTGGGAGTCGCGGGCTATCACCGCCGGTCGAGGAATTACGCCTCGCCCCGAAGATTGTTTCGGAGACAATATAGGGCATAAGCGCAGAAACGCAATGATTTTATCGTCACGGCCCGCTGATTTCAGGCGGTGGCCATGTCCTCGACCAGTGCCCGGATATCCTTGAGGTGGAACGGCTTGGGAAGCACGGCGCGGATGCCTTTGGCGGCGATTTCGCGTTGATCGAGCTGGGTTCCCCAGCCGGTAATCATCGCGATTGGCATTGCCGGGAGGCGATCGTGGACGGTGCCGGCCAGTTCGAGGCCGGACATGCCGGGCATGCCGAGGTCGGTGATCATGAGGTCGAACGTCTCGCCGGCGATGACTTTCAGCGCCTCGAAGCCGTCGGCGCACGCGGTGGCGCGGTGGCCGTTGATCATGAGCATGTCGCGCAGGACCTCGCGGATCTGCTCATCGTCATCGACAATGAGGATCCTGAGGTTTTCGGCGCGCACTGCCCGCCGGGTGGTAACTTCGGTCACGTCGGTGGCCGTGGCGGGGCGGCTGAGGGTGACGGTGAATTCGGTGCCGGTTTCGGGCGAGCAGGAGAGCGCCACGCTCCCCGAGTGCCGGGAGATGATGCCGTGGACAATGGCGAGGCCAAGGCCCGCGCCGCGTTCGGATTTGGTCGTGAAGAACGGATAGAAGATCTTCTTGCGCAGTTCGGGGGCAATACCGGAACCATGGTCGGTGACGACGAGCCGGTAGTTGCGATCATCGGCGTCGAGGAGGACGGTAACGATGGAGCTGTCGGGAGCGTGTTCGACCGCGTTTTCGACGAGTTTGCGGACGACGGTGAGGAGATCGTCGCGACAGCCGTCGACCACGCCCTTGTCCAGTCGGCACTCAAAGTTGACGGCGACGTTTTTCGTTTCCGCCAGTTTTTTCCAGCGGGTGTCGGCGGCGGCAAGGGCCTCGGTGACGGTTGCGACGAGATCGAAGGCCCGCACTTCTTTGGCCCGGCCGCTGGTGGTGAATTCCTGGATGCGGCGGACGGTTTCGGCGCCTTCGCCGACGAGTTTTTCGATTTTGGCGAGTTCATCGGTGACCATCTGATTGTCTTTAGCCCTGATGCGCAACAGTTGGACGCGGCCGATGATCGCGCCGAAGATGTTGTTGAAGTCGTGGGCGACGCCGGAGGTCATGTCGGTGAGGGCGGCCATGGTTTCGGCGTTGGCGAGGCGGTCGCTGGAGTGTTCGAGCAGGCGGTTGGCGCGGCGGAGGCGTTTCACGAGGAGGGCGTTGCGCAGGACGGTCTGGGCAAAGACGGCATAGACCGACAGGAGTTCCCGGTCGTTCTGCGAGAGGCCGCGCTCGGAGGTCGCGCCGATGACGAGCACAAGCTGGGTGTCGTCGCCCGGGGC
>JBGSIV010000088.1:0-49420 GCA_041742355.1 Candidatus Zixiibacteriota bacterium | reverse complement strand
CTTTCGCAGGGATGACAGTGTCTGGGCGCCATGTTTCAGATTTGCGTATCGCCCGCCTCTCGGAAGAGGGGCGGGTTTTTTGTGGGGGGGTGGTCGGACGCGGCACATGTGGACATGTGCCGCGCACAATGTCTGCCACTCATAGGGGGCCACCGCGCACAAGGGTCGCGATGCACAAGGTCCGCCGTGTAGACTGTCGACACGCACAAGCGGCGCTGTGTACGATGTCCGCCGTGTAGAGGACACGCACGGACACACAGGGTGTGTCCGTGGCACAAAGACAAAGTCAAAAGGCATGGATCCCGGGTCGGGGCCCGGGATGACAGTATCCAAACGCTCGTGTAGGTCAATGTCAGGACCGTAAAGGTCCTGACCTACAAAAGAGAAGGCACGACCGCCGAGGGATCGTGCCCTAATATTCTACAAGAGAAGAAAAGGCACGACCGCTGAAGGGTCGTGCCCTACACATTATCAATCAGTATCAATCGATATCAATCAGTAACCTGCCAGGACTCCTTAACGAACGCCTTAGTCGTTCTTGACCACATCCCTCATTTTCGGGCGGGAAGCGGGGTGATGATGATCGTGTCGACTACGTTCAGCGTGTCGCACATATTGCCGGCACTCATCACAACGAAGAAGGAATCGGACACCACGCCAGTGGCAAGAGTGTCGTAGCGGTGGTAGACCGTGTCGTTGCCCGGACTGACATCGAGCTGGTTGTCACCGAAAGCCCACTGGCGGGTGAGGACCATGCCGTTGGTGATGTCGGCGAAGGTGAAGTAGTAGCCGGTTGCGTTGGCGCTGTCGGCGGTGATGCTGAAGGCGATGCTGTCCTGGTGCAGAGGAGCCGAGAGCGTGACATAGGAGGAGCGGGTCGTGACAGCGTCGCCGCAGGGGCCGTAGGCGTTGAGCCGGACATCGTACACGCCCGGAGTCGTGTAGGCGTGGACGGGGGTTTTGGCGGCCGCGCCGCTGGCCCGGTCGATCCACGAGGTGCCGTCGCCGAAGGTCCACACGAGGCTGTCGAAATCGCCGGCGTAGTCGGGGGCGAATAGGACCTGGAACTGCTGCGAAGGAGTGTAACACCCCATGGCCGGCGACAGGGCATGGAAATCGGCGGAGGTGCTGTCCCAGACAGTGATGTAGTCCAGCAACGAGTCGGTCCGGGTGAAAGTGATCGTGTCGCCGTAGAAGACGCCCTTGAGTTCGAGCGTGAGGTGGATGTCGTAGACGCCGGCAGTGTTGTAGATAGTGGTAATCGTAGGAGTCGAGCCGGGGTTGCCCGCGGTGCCGACCGACCAGGCGCGGCCGTTGATGACGAAGCCAGTGCCGGAATCAATCGAGGTTTGGTCGGAGAAGTGGACCGTCAGGGGAAGGCAGCCCACGGTGGTGTCGGCGGCAAAGACGATGGTCGGGCAGGGGAGAACCTTGATGAGGGCGGAGTCGACAATTTGCTTCTGCCCGCACGGGCCGTCGACAGTGAGGGTGACGGTGTAGGCGCCGGTGTCGGCGTAGGTGTGCGAGGGGATGGAGTCGGTGGAGGTCCCGTTGTCGCCGAAGTCCCAGTTCCAGGAGGAGACGGCGCCCCAGTCGTTAACATTGGGCTGGAAGGTGACTTCATCGCCCGGGCAGATAATGGTATCGGAGGCGCCGAAGTCGAGCACGCTGGTGCCGACGATGACGGCGCGTTTTTTCATTTCGGAGTCGAGGCCGCTGTCGGGGGAATTGGTGATGGTCAGGCGGATGGCGTAGACGCCGGCCTCGGTGAAGGTGAAGACGGTGTCGGCGTTGAGAACCGCGGTGTCAGCTGGGACCGGGGTGACGACCACCGAATCGAACGGGGTGACAGTATTGCCTTTATAGAAGTAGTAGACGGCGCGGTCGCGGGGGCCGTTGGACTCGTCATTAAGGGTGATCGAAAGCGGTTCGCAGCCGGAGTCGGGGGTGACGGAGAATTCGGCACTGGGGTGGCCGGCGATGTCGTTGATGATGGTTTCGGTGATGAGGTCGTCGCAGCCGGGCACGAGGTAGGCGAGGAGGACCACCAGGAGCGCGGCGGGGAGAAGGGCGTTCAATCGTGTCATATCATCCTGATCCGTAGTTGACGTGAGGTTCACGATGTATATAAGGCCGGAGTCAGAATCAGTCAATTGGAAAGTAGCCGGCCATATTTGTTGTACGCCGTTGGGGGGCAAAGGATCGCGGGGGCGGGGGAAAAGGGGCTTCTGTCTGCTGTCAGGCGGGGTCGCCTGACAGCACAGGGGAACGGGTCAGGCGGGGTCGCCTAACGCCACGGGAGAAAGGGACAGGCGGCCTTGCCTGACAGCATGGGAGAAAGGGCCGGGCGGCGTCGTCTGACAGCACAGGTTAGTTCTGCAGGGTCTTGCGCGACTCCAAGCGGAGCGAGGGGGAGCGTGTGACCCTGCGGAAAGGCGGAATCAGGTTCGTTTGAGATAATCGCGGCCGATGTGGACATCTGCCGCGCACAGTCGGGGGTGACAAAAGGTGATTTCGGCGGGCGGGGGAGGGGCCGTATATTAGATTGACGAACGGGACATTGGAGCTGTCGATTAGGTTTACGGCAGCAGAGGCAGCGGCAGTAATGGCCGCACGATGGCAGCACAAAAGGGTCAGGAGGATAGAGTATGGCAGAAGGAATTTCCGAGGGAATCAGGCGGGAGGTCTTTGAAGGAGCGCTGCGGGCGCTTCTGACCGAGACTTTCGACAAAGTCGAGGGGATCTACCTGGACCGGGGGACATCGCTGTTTGAAACGCTGGCTGATATCAGCGCCGAGGAGGCCTCGAAGCCGATGCGCGAGGGGGGGCCGACGGTGGCAGGGCATGTCGAGCACATGCGGTTCTACCTCGCGACCGCGCGGGATTACATGCAGGGGATCTGGTACGAGAAGCTCGATTGGAAAGAGAGCTGGAAGGTGACGAGTGTCACGCCGGCGCAGTGGCGGGATCTGCAGGTGCGGTTGCGGGAGGTGTATGAGGAGGTGTTGCGGGTGATGGCGGGGTTTTCGGATTGGAATGATGAGCGGAAGGTGGGCGGGGCGATCGGGTTGATCGCGCATACGGCGTATCATCTGGGGGCCATCAGAGGGCGGAGGGGGTAGGGGGGATCCGTCGGCAGTTGTCGGCAAGCGTGTAGGCGGAATGGTCTGAAAGAATCAGCCCTGTTTGTGATTGACTGGATAGATCAGTCGACAATATCATCAGGCAATTGAGAATTCGGTCAGTTCAGTTCCATAACAGATCTACACGCGGGAGGTCATTTTCATGACGATTGATGAAGTGTTATCGATTGCCGAGGAGATAGGGTTTGAGCATCGCAGGATCCTCACGGAGCTTGCGCGCGATACGGTAGAGTTCGAGGTGGTCGAAGCCGACCAAGAGTTGCCGCTGAGCTCCTCTAAGTTGGGCGGGCGACCGGCGCTGCCGGCAGCGGCTCCATGGCCGAAGAACAACGGGCGGAGTATTGCTTTTGTGGCGCAGGTCGACTTAGGCGCCCAGCCTGCGTTGCTGAAAACCAACGGCTTTCCGCCGGACGGCATGTTGCTGTTTTTCTTCGATGCCCAGAAGATGGCTGAAGATCCGGACCAGGTAAGAGAGGGGCAGTTTGCCGTCGTTTACATTCCGTCCAATGAGATTCCTCCGGTTGTTCGTGACTGGCCGGACGATATCCAACAGGCTTTCCGCTATAAGGAACGCGCCCTGGTTTCGAAGTCGACTGTCACGCTGCCTCCTAACGACAGCTACTTGCTGGAGATTTGGGATTTGGACGATGACCAGCGGCAGGCGCTCGACCAGGTTTTGCAGGAGGCTGGGGACCGCCCTGAATGGTCTAAGCGCGCGCTGATGTCCGGTTATGCGGACCATCTCCAGGCCGATATGGCGGTCGAGTGTGCTTTGGTGAGAGATTTGGGCAGCGCTCTCGATGAAGATGCTGACAGGTACGAGGACAGCTCCGAAGCTTACCAGAAGGCCGACAAGTGGCGCCTCCTCATGCAGATCCCCAGCACCGAAGGCGAGGATGAGTTTATGTGGGGCGATATGGGCTGCCTGTACTACTGGATACGGGAGACGGATCTTCGGCAGTGTCGGTTTGACCAGTGCTGGATGATAATACAGTGCGGTTGAAGTGAACTCAGGGAGCAGGGCGCAGTTGGAGGAAACCGCCTCAGAGGCTCATCCCTCTGCCACCGACCACTCCCACCCGGCCTGACTGCGGTAGTGCAGGTAGAGCGCGTTGACGGAGTCGGACGAGCCGACGAACTCAAGGTTGCGGTCGGTCGGGAGGTGGAGGCAGAAGAGCGGGGTCGCCGCCAACATCAGGGCCAGGAGGCGCGTGCGGGGGAACTGGCGGCCCGCCTCGATCATCGGGAGTTTTGTCGCGGGATCGGATTCGAATTCTGACGCGCCATAGAATAGGAAGGCGCGGCTGTCAATCGATAGGACGGTCTCGATATCGGCGACGCTGCGGCAATCGATGAGAATGTCGCGCGCGGGGAATAACTCCGGGATAAGGGAGTCCGCGTCCGGATCGACTGAGCCGGGCGGACCGGCGACGAAGAAGCTGTCGAGGCGGCACGCGAGGTTGTGAGCGCGGCAGAAGGTCTCGAGTTCAGTCGGGATGAGGGCGGGGACGACAGTCTGGGCGATGAGGTGCGGGGAGTCGCGTTTCATTTCATAGATGAGTTCGGCGAGGGGGTGGCGGGGATCCGCGCTGTTTTTCGGCCACAGGGTGAGGCGGCCGGTGGTGCGGGGGATTCCCTGGGCCTCGGCCTCATAGGGGGAGATGGGGAGATGGAGTTCGTAGGCTATCTGCATCGGTTACCTCGCGAGATGGTACGCGGAAGATAGGGGGAACAAGGGAGGAGGGGAAGGGGAAAAGGCATGGATCCCGGCTTTCGCCGGGATGACACTTTCTATAGGTTTGTGCACATGTGGGCGCCAGGTTTACGTCAACGTCAGGACCGCAAGGGTCCTGACCTACAATGAGATTTTCAATTTGCCGATCCCACAGCAAGCTGTGGGCGACCGAGTTGGAGGCTTGATTATTCGCGATGGGGTTGCTATTTTCGGAGCAGGGACTCAGGCAATAAGTAACTCGGACTTATAGTGGGAGGCAGGGCCAACTGCCGGAAGGGAGAACACCATGCGAAGCAGCAGGCAGGCGAAGGCAGAATCGTGTGTGACGGATTGCGACGTGGAAGCGTTCGTCCGCTATTGCAGGAAGAATCTTAAGTTGGATACCATGGAAGTTTATGGGGGGGAGTATAATCATTCCTGTGTCCCGTTGTGTGTAATCGATGCGGTGTTTTCGATTGGTGTGAGGTACCGCAGGGTTGAGAATACGTTGTCAAGATTCTGTGAGTTCTCCCGCGTTCCGATGAACAGAAGACGGAAGATGCCACCGCCGGAAGACCAGTGGCCGGTCAGCCGGTTGCTGAAACTGTACAAGACGCACGGGGCAAAATTCATGATGGAGAAGGTGTACTGCAACCGGCAGAGAACGTCGACGGCAAACGGTATCACGAAGTCGGAGGCGGTCCTCAGGTTTGCCCAAGTGCTGGGCGAGTTTGGAGTCGAGTACTTCCAGCACGTGAAGGGGATCCTCGGTGATGCGGAGTTTGAGGCGAAGATTATGCAGATTCCAGGTCAGCGGAGTGGCATTTCGCTACGGTATTTCTACATGCTGGCGGGATCGGAGGATTTTATCAAGCCGGATAGGATGATCAACCGGTTTGTGGAGGCGGCGACAAGCAAGACGTTCAGCTTGGATGAGACGACGAGGCTGGTCGTGGAGGCGAGCAAGGTGTTGTCAGCAGTGCGCCCCGGTTTGAAACCGCGGACGCTGGACAATTTCATCTGGCAGTATCAGAGGGGGAGCAAGGGGTAGGGGAGACGGCTCCCGCGATTCCCCTGCAAGTTCTGACCTTGATTCAATTAGACTTTCGGAGCCCTGTAATCCCGGGCTTGACTCGGGATCCGGGTCTTTTCAATTCTCCCTGACCGATCCCACAGCAAGCTGTGGGCGACCCGCCAGAGCTTTGTGGAGGCAGGCGGCAGGCGGCAGGAGTCGGAGGGACTCCTGCCCTACATAACTGCTACCCCTTCTTGAAATCCTCCGCCGCATGCGAGAAATGCATCTGCACGATCTTCCAGCGGCCATCGAGCCGCTCCAGCACACCGGTCCAGCGAACATTCTCCCAGTTGGCCGGACGTCCATCCCACTCGTTAAAGTCATCCAGATAACACGACCACCAGGCGCAGTCGCCGCCATGGGAAATCGTGATGCGGAGGTCCTTGAAGTCAGCGCGCACCGCCTTGAAGCGGGGATCCATAAAGACCTGCTCGACCTGTCGGGTGAACTGGTCGAAGCTGCGGACCGTGCCGGCGTTGTCGGGGGAGAAGAAGAAGAGGGAGGAGTCGTTGACGAAGCAGTCGTAGAGCAGGGGCTTGTCCTTGGTGGCGGCCCAGGTGATGGAGCTTTTGATCACGCGTTCGATTTCGAGGCGGTCGGCGGTGGGGTCGGTTGTCCGGGACATACGGTCACAGCCTCCAATAAGGGTCGTTGAGAGCAGGCTCAGGCAGAGAAGAGTCGGTACCAGCTTCATGAGAGCGCTTCCTTTCCTCTCGGGTCGTTGTCGGGACCTGCACATTATCTGACAATTACTACGAGATCCGGAAGTCCCCGGTTTCGGGAGAACAGGAGGAAGTTGGACGGGGCAGGGGTCACGATGAGAGTCATCCGGACCGGCGGGTTCGGGAAGCCCCGATGGCGGGCGCGCAGAAGGATCCCGCACCGGACAGCGCGGGATCCTGCTGGCTCGAACTGTATCGCTCCCAACGGGCCGAAGTGATCTGTCCCGCCGGGAATTCTCCTACTTGTTCATTTCCTCGACAAAGGTCGAGACAGAGTAGCGCAAGGCCGACATCGAGCGAGGGAATATGGTCGTCGGGTAAGCGGGATCAGACACGAACATCTCGATCATCGCCCAGACGTTGTCGCCGACCAACAACACCTTGGCCACTTTTGTGGCGGAGGTGGCTACGAAAGCGGCCTTCTCGGCCTTGGCGCGCTCGGCGGGTCCATCAAGGCTCCAGAAGTTGGGAAACACGAGGCGAAAGAACTCCTCATCCTCCTTATCGAGAATGAAATAGTAAGTCTTCCCTTCGTATTTGAACTTCACGTCACCGTCGGCGTCCATCTCGGCATTGAAGCCCTCTTTGCGGAGATAGTCCAGGTACAAGGCGGTCCGATCTTTGACGGTCATGGTCCCTCCAATCATTTTCTTCCAGCGCCAGAACACCAGTGAATTCCCTTGTGGCGGCATTGCCCGGAACCTCGCGCCCAATCGGCGTCGGCTGACGCCCAGGAAGAGGTCACCGGGGAAGCCGCTATCATTGTCAATGCTCTATTTCATAGACATCCGGCTGCAGTGAACTGCGCGACGGCGACTGCCTGCGTACGCTCTTCGATGCCGTCATGCAACGCTACTCCAAAGGCTGATGCTGATTACCCTGACGTAACAAAGTTAAGAATTTGGACAAATCTGTCAACCGAAATTTGTTCGTCGTGGTGGTCAGAACGATACTGGCGGCAAGCACTGTCCTCTTCGTTCGCACCAGCAGAAGCCGCTGTGGCTCTGTTAGCCATCCAAACCGCTCAGATCAAGAACTACGGCCCAGAGTCCGATCTAGTCCGAGGACAGGGAAAATACGTGGATCCCGGGGTGGCCCGGGAGGACAGGGATTGAAGAAAAGCTGATAAGGTGTCAGGTGGGGACACCTGACACCACATAAGATTGGAGTCATTATGTCGCTGTTTATCGAAATCATCGAATGGATGGATCCCGCCGGCGAGGAGATGATCCACCGGATACCGCAGGAAGGCTCGGCCGATTTCAAACTCGGCGCGCAGCTCATCGTCCGCGACAGCCAGATGGCGATCTTCTTCAAGGACGGCCACGCCGCCGATCAGTTCGCCACCGGGCGGCACACGCTGACCACGCTCAACATTCCGATTCTCACCCGGCTGGCGGCGTTTCCGTTCGGGTTCAACTCCCCCTTCCGGGCCGAGGTGTATTTTGTCAACCTGAAGGTGTTTACCAGCCTCAAATGGGGGACGAAACACCCAGTCACGTTCCGCGACAAGGAACTGGGGTTGATCCGCCTGCGCGGCCACGGAGCCTACACGATGCAGATCGTGAATCCGTCGCTGTTTCTGAATTCGATCGTCGGCCGTCAGGCGCTCTACACGGCGGACGAGATCCAGGATTACCTTCGCGATGTCATTATCGCGCGGATGAACGACCTCCTGGGCGAAAAGCTCGACACCGTGCTGAACCTGCCGGCGGTGTACACCGAACTGGCGGCCGAGTTCAAGGAGATCGTAAAGGTCGAGTTCGAGAAGTACGGGTTGAGCCTGGTCGATTTCTTCATCTCGTCGATCACGCCGCCGGACGAGGTCTCGAAAATGATCGACCAGCGCTCCGGGATGGAGGCGGTCGGGAATCTCGACAAGTTCCTGAAGTTCGAGATGGCCAAGGGACTCGGGGGAACGAACGCACCGGCGGGCGCCGGGATGGGAATGGCGGCCGGAGTCGGCGTCATGATGCCGGGGATGATTCAGAAGGTGTTCGCGCCGGAGCAGACGGAACTGCGCCGTGAACCGGTGCCGACAGTGACGTGTCCGAAGTGCCACACGGATACCCCGGAGCAGTCGCGGTACTGCTATCGGTGCGGGCACCAGATGGTGGCGCAGAATACGTGTCCGGCGTGCAATATCCAGCTGCCGACCGAGGCCAAGTTCTGCTTTTCGTGCGGGAAGAAGCTCGATGCGCAGGTGACCTGTCCGCATTGCAGCGCGAAGTTGATCGCGGGGTCGAAGTTCTGCGGAGAGTGCGGGAAGGCGGTGGAAGGGGAGTAGGGGTGGCACGAGGACTGGATCCCTGCTTTCGCAGGACTGACAGTTTCCGGGCGTTCGTTTAGGTCAATGTCAGGACCACAAGGGTCCTGACCTACAGGAAGAGATTGCG
Organism: Candidatus Zixiibacteriota bacterium; assembly: GCA_041742355.1. Classification (GTDB taxonomy): domain Bacteria; phylum Zixibacteria; class MSB-5A5; order GN15; family FEB-12; genus JAGNLV01. Next base: position 40,370 of record JBGSIV010000088.1, on the reverse strand, counting down.
TTGAAGACAGTACCGGCACACACGACATCAGGATCGCCAACGGCCAGGACCGGATTCACCATCGCTGTCGGATGCCCCGGCTGCGGCGGGGAACTCGAGCTGCAGGACGACTTCTTCGTCCTCCGGTGCAGCCACTGCACGTCGGCCCTGCGCATCACTATGCCCGAACAGCCGCCGGCGTACCTGGTCAAGGGACGGAAGGCGCAACACGAGGTGCGGTTCGCGGTCGATCGGCACCTGAAGGAGCACGGGGAAGCGCTGACATCGCTCGACCTCATGTTCAAGCGCATCTACTATCCCTACTGGAAGGTCGACGCCGTTCTGCTCAAGACGCGCAACAAGATCGACATTGTGGAGCAGGTCAACGAGGATGGGACGAAATCGTCACTCGAGCCCGACCGCGAGATTCGACGGACGGAAGTGACCTTGGCGCCGTACGCGGTGACGTTTCCGGCGGCGAACCGGATGGAGGGGATGCCGCATTCGATCGGACTGCGGGCGACCTATATCAAGGCGGAACCATTCGCCGAGGAAAAGATGCAGGACGGATATCGTCCGCTGCCGGTGGTGGTCAACTGGGCCGAGGCGAGAGACCTGACCCGGAAGACCGTGGACAACGTTGGGAACATCGAATCACCGGAGTTCGGGAAGAACCGGACTGAGATGTTTCGCCCGCGCGGGTCGATCGTGTATTTCCCGTACTGGGTGGTGGAGTCGTACCACGGCGGGGGATTTCGCCGCTGGGTGGTGGATGGCGTGACGGGGAAAGTGGCCGGGAGCGTGGAGCGGATAGAAGCGTCGGACTGCGACGATGACGAGCACATCGAGTTCGGGCAACTCCGGATCGGGTTGCACCGGTGCGGCAACTGCGGGCATGACCTTCCGGCGGAGCAGTCGTACGTGTATGTCTGCGTGCACTGCGGGCAGGTGACGCGGGTGGAAGAGCATCCGCTGTTCGGAGGGAATGTGCTGGTAACCGACGGGGCGAAGGCGCGGGCCGGGGATGTGCTGCTGCCGTTCTGGAGCATGGAAATGTCGGCCGATCTGGCCGGAAAGCTGAAGGTGCTGGCCGGGGGAGTGGGGAAGGCGGGGCGCCTGGTGGTGCCGGCCTTCCGGGTAACCAACTTCGAGGGGGTCTACCGCCTTGGCCGGCGAATGACCACCGCGCAGGCGGCCTTCACGTTGCGAGAAGCAGCGGAGTCGGACCGGGGGTTTGCACCGGTAGGGGTAGGGCCATCGGAGGCGCTCGTGCTGGCCCGGGTGATGGTGGCGCGGGAACTGGTCGGGCAAACGGCGACCCTGGCGGTGCCGCCGGCGGCCGATGCGTTCACGGGGATGACTCTCTTTTACGTCCCATTCCACGCCGAGCAGTACTTCTACGTCGATTCGGTGGTGAATGCAGTGGCGGTGGAGAAGAACCTGGTGCCGCAGTATTGATGGAACCTGTTGAATGGTGGTGGGTTTAATAGTCATCACCAGGAGGTGCGCCGACCGAAAAAGATTGCTATTGATACGACTATTCACTATGTTCGGGCCTGAATACAAAGATGAAGAACGGTTCAGGCCAACTGGTTGGTAACCTTGCGAAGACCGAACAATCCTATCAGCGCCGTTGAAGCCACCCGTTGTGGCTGAAAGCGGCTTTTTTTGTGACAGGGGTAACCATTTGATCAACATGGCATCGGGTCTGCGGATTCTGGCGGTTGCGGCGCTTCTGGCTCTCTCTCCATCGGTGCAGGCCGCGCTGATGGGGACTATGGATGAGCCGGACACCACGATCGCCAGCAACACCGTCATCGATATCGTCGAGCACGCGGGCGGTATCTGGATGGCGACGGGACAGGGATTGAATTTCTCGCTGGACGGGGGCCAGACATGGCTTCTGTACAACGCGGGCAACGGTCTCAAGCGGGACGACGTGTCGGCACTGCGCTCGTTCAAAGGGCGCTTATGGGTGGCGACCGCTTACACGCAGATAGTCGGGGGAACCCAGGTGACGTATTCCGACACCTTGCAGTACACCGAGGACGACGGCCAGACCTTCCACACGGTGGATCTGGGTCAGACTGGCGCAACCGTGCCGTTTGCGTTCGGCGCGCAGAAGACGGTCTACGACGTCGCGGCCGGATCGGCGCAGGGGGACGACTGGGCGTTCACGGCCAATTTCGCCGGCGGATTCATCGGTTCGCGTGACGGCGGCCAGAGCTGGCGGCGGCTGTACGCCTCGCCCCAGGATTCCACTGCCTTCAGTCAGTTCTATACCAATCCGAACTACGACGGGGATCTGCCATACCGGATGCGCGCGTTCTCCTGCGCGGCCGATACGACGCACGGTGATTCGATGTTCGTGTGGGCGGGATCGGCCGACGGGGTACTGCAGTACGTGTATGCGCCCGCTGAGAACAAACCGAACTCGAAGTGGATTGCCGATGTTGAGTTTTGCTCCGACTGCCTGCCGGGAGACACGACCGTCGTGTTTATCGGCGGTGACGGCGGCGTGACGCGGGCCTCGACCAAGGGACAGACCTTCCACGCGGCATTTGTCGATAATGGCCTGCCGGGAGCGTTCGTGAGCGATCTCCATGCGTTCGCCGGACTGCTGTTCGCCGCGACCTGGGAGAGCCGGAGCGGCAACGCCGCCGGGTTGGCGGTGTCGAACGACGGCGGGGAGTCCTACTCCGAGATAGATGCCTTCGTGCCGTACACCGGACCGACGGAGCGGATTCACGAGATTATCGACATGCAGGGGCGGCTGTACGTGGCGATGGAGACGGAAGGGCTGTGGGTTTCGGCTGATACCGGCGACACGTGGGCGCGGATCTTCGTGGATTCGTCGAATACCGCCGCGGCTAACCGGCGCAACGTCGTCTGGGGCCTTGAGGCGCTGGCCGACACGCTGCGGGTCGGGACCGATTCCGGACTGGTGACTTTGTACATGGCGGGGAACGGGGACATTGATTCGTCGCGGTTTGACCGGTTCCCCGAGACCCCCTTTGAGAGCGGCTCGCGGGTGATCGACATATTCACGCAGGTGTTCACCGATACGCTCGGCGATTACGATTCGTCGGCGATCTGGACAATCAACCGGGCGTTGACGGCGGGCGGGGCGCCGGCGGTGTATCGGGGATCGCGGCTGCTGGAGTTGCCCCCCCCGAGCGATACGACGTTCCAGTGGGAGGTCTTTCAGCCGAATGTGCTGACCAATGATATCGAGTTTTTCGGCGACACGGTCCTGGCGATGGGGCATGCCGGGATGCGGTACAGCACCGACGGCGGCAATCCCTCGATCCTGTACTACGTGCGCGACAGCACTTCGGCGGTGCGATTCGACTCCGATACGATCACGGTGATGGCGGCCCTCGGCGACACGGCTTTTGTCGGGTCGAACAACGGATTTGCCATCACCCACGCGATAGACTCGACCTTTACCGGGACACACTACAAGGTATTCCGGCCGAACCTCGATTCGCTGGCGGCGGACTTCGTACTGCAGCACACGCCGCTGTCGTCGCGGCTGGGAATCACCGGCAGCTTTATCCCGGCGATGGGATTGCAGACGGTGGAGGGTGAGGAATTCGCGCGCATCTGGCTGGCGTGTCAGCCTGGCGCCGGCAACATACCGGGCGAAGCGGGCATTTCGGTGGGACGGTTCCTGGAGGTGGATACGACAGGTCAGGCGGCGCTTGTCTGGGACAGCGTCCTTCACGGCGAGTCGGCCTGGAACTTCGCCTTCGATAGCGACAGTGGCCGGGTGTTTGTTGCAGGTGACATCGCAGGCGTGCTTATGTGTCACAACGAGAATCTGCATGTCTGGGATACTCTGGCGGTTGTTGACACGACTGGTTCGTACCTGATAGATCCAGGAACCGCTGTCTATGCTGTGGCGGTGATCGGGAACGAGCTGTGGATTGGAAGTGATCAGGCGACTGTCGTAATGGATTTGGAGACGTTGATAAGCAAGCGAAGCCTCTACTATATTGACTCGAGTTCATCAGCCGACGAGGTTTACGCGTATCCTGTGCCGATCCGGCTATCAGCTGGTGATGCGGCCGAGTTCCATTTCACCGTTGAAAAGACGGCGCGAATAACAATTGAGATTTTTGATGCTGCCATGAATCTGGTCAGGCGGGTTGTCGACAACGAGGAATTTTCGCCAGGCGTGTACCAGGGGCGGCAGACTGGAGTGAACAGGTGGGACGGGCACAACGGCAAAGGGGACAAGGTCGCGGTAGGGGTGTACTATTTCAAGGTTGAATACTCCACCGGCGAAGTCCGCTGGGGCAAACTGGCGGTGATTCCATGAGGTACAGCATGAAACGAACAGCGGCGATAGTGATCGCGGTCCTGCTGGCGACACCGGTGTGGGCGGAGGACGGCGACGGCGGATATGCCGGGGCGCAGTTCCAGATCCCAATCGGGGCCCGTCCGGCCGGCATGGGCGGCGCATACCTGGGGGTTTCGGATGACGGCGCGGGACCGCTGTACAATCCGGCCGGAATCGTTTCGGCCGACCACAAGCTCTTCGCGACCTCGTACCGCGTGATGGATCTTGACCGGAAGCTGGGATACCTGACATTCCTGCTGCCAACGCGGGAGAAGTCGGTGGTGGGGCTCAACTGGCACTATTTCGGGTCGGGAAGCGTACAACGGCGCGATTCGGACGGCCGCGAGATCGACGGTGAGTTGAGCTACAACAACCACGCCGTATCGGCGCTCTTCGCCAAACGGTTCGAGGATTACCTCTCGCTGGGAATGCGCGCGACCTACCTGCACGCGACATTTGCCGAGATGGCGTCGTACTCAATTGGGATCGACGCCGGCGTAATGCTCTATGTCAGCCAGTTGTTCGACCGGGATCGGCGCGAATTCATGGCGGTGCAGGATATCCGGCTCGGGCTGGTGGTGAAGAATATCGCGGCCAAGTACCGGTGGGAGTCGGGGGATTACAACGTGGTCTACGGTGGGACATTTGGATCCGAGCAGGATGACGAAGTGCCGCTGGAGGTTGGGCTGGGGGGCTCGGCGCGGTTTCTCGATCGCAAGCTGCTCGTGGCGGCCGACGCCTACAAGAATACGGAACAGGATCCGCGGCTGCATATCGGAGCGGAGTACTTTGTCGTGCCGGAACTGGCGCTCCGGGGAGGGTTCTCCAACGGGCGGCTGGCGGCCGGAACGGGATACATGTTCAAGTTCGGGCGGCAAATGCTGGCGATAGACTATGCGTTCTCGACTGACCGTGAAGACGAAGGGTCGGAGCACATCTTCTCGTTTGATTTGCTGTTCTGAGAAAGTGACGGCGGTGTCGCCGGCACCGAAGGATCGAAAGTAGGTCAAACACGGCTCTGCGTGTTTGACGCGAGCAGAGAGAAAGGTCTGGATCCCGGGTCGAGCCCGGGATGACGGTGTCTGAGTGTCGGTCTAGGTTTGCTGTGCTGTCAGGTGTCCCCACCTGGCAGCACAAAAACTGGATCCCGGGTCGTTGCCCGGGATGACAGCGTCTGAATGTTGGTTTAGGTTCGAGAGTCGGTGCAGGCCAATGTCAGGACCACGAGGGTCCTGACCTACAGGAAGAAGATTATGATTAGACATCTGGTGTGGATTTTAATGGTTCTGGTCGGTGCTGTTTTCTGCTCGTCTGCCGTTATGGCGCAGGACGGACTGGCGCTCATGAAGGTCGAGACCGGCGCGCGGCCGGCCGGCATGGGCGGGGCGTTCACCGCGGTGAGCGGATCGCCCGATGGCATGGTCTACAATCCGGCCGCGGCGTTCGTAACAGAACGGCTGGCCGGATCGTTCGGGCACGTCGCCTACTGGGAGAATATCCGACTCGAGAGCGGCCACGCGGCGTTTTCGCTGTGGCCGAAGCTGTCGGTGCACGCGGGAATCAGGTATGCCTCGATCGGGGATATCCAGAAGCGCGGCGCGACACCGTCCTCCGAACCGCTCGAGCTGTTCGATGCCCAGGATGCGTCGTTCAAAGTCGGCGCGGCCTACGCGGTCACCGACAGGGTTACCGCGGGCGTATCGGCGGGCTGGTATTTCGAGAAGATCGATGAGGCCAACGGCTGGGCGTTCAACGCCGACCTCGGCGTGACCGTGCAGGCGACGCCGGAGCTGGCGCTCGGGGCGTCGGCGATGAATCTCGGTTCGGAGATGACGCTCGATGTTGCGGGGCGGCCGAACTCGCGGCCGATCGAATTGCCGACGCAGTACCGACTCGGCGCGGCCTACACCTACGATCGGTTCCTGGGAAGCGCGGACCTGGTGTACCTCGATGACGACGCGCACGGGCACGTGGGCGTCGAGGCGGCCGTGCACGAGCTGTTCCAGGTGCGGGCGGGATACATGGCGGGATACGACACGAAAAATTTCACGGCCGGGGCGTCGTTCGTGCAGCGCAATCTGACGGTCGACTACGCCTTCGTGCCATACACGAAAGATCTGGGTACGAAGCACCTTTTCAATCTGACATTTACGCTGTAAAGGGAATGAACTCGGAAATGGCCAAGTACAAGATCGCCTGGATGCCGGGAGACGGTGTCGGGAACGACGTAATGGACGCCGCGAAGATCGTACTCGACAAGCTGAAGCTGGATGCGGAGTACCCGCACGCGGATATCGGATGGGAGTTCTGGCGGTCGGAGGGAAACCCGCTGCCGGACCGGACGATCAAGATCCTCAAGGAAAGCGACTGCGCCCTGTTCGGCGCGATTACCTCCAAGCCGCGCGACGAAGCCGAGCAGGAACTGCCGCCTGCGATGCAGGGGAAGGGACACATTTACTCCTCGCCGATCGTACGGCTTCGCCAGGAGTTCAACCTCCGCACCAACCTGCGCCCGTGCAAGGCGTACCCCGGCAATCCGCTCAATTTCAAAGAGGGGATTGACATCGTGGTGTTCCGCGAGAACACCGAAGATCTGTACAGCGGCGTGGAGTTCCACCCGCTGCCGGATGAAGTGCGCCAGGTGATCAAAAAGCACAACAAGGCGATGGGTAAATTCGACCGGCACGACGGCAAGGATATCGCCGTGTCATTGCGGATCAACACCCGCGAGGGATGCCGCAACATCATCACCGACGCGTTCGAATGGGCGAAGAAGTACAACCAGAAAGCGGTCACGCTGGTCGAGAAGCCCAACGTGATCCGAGAGACCTCGGGCCTCATGGTGCGCACCGCGCGCGAAGTGGCGAAGGATTACCCGGGAATCGAGCTCTGGGAAACGAATATCGACGCGATGTGCATGTGGCTGATCAAGAACCCGCTGGACTACTCGGTCATCGTGACCTCGAACATGTTCGGCGATATCATCAGCGACCTGTGCGCGCAACTGGTCGGCGGCCTGGGATTCGCGGCGAGCGGGAACATCGGCGACAAATTTGCCGTGTTCGAGCCGACCCACGGCTCCGCGCCGAAATACGCCGGGCAGTACAAAGTGAATCCGATGGCGATGTTCCTGTCGGTGAAACTGATGCTGGACTGGCTGGGCGAGAAGTCCAAGGCCGAACAGCTCGAGAACGCGATCGCGGCTGTGGTGAAAGAAGGCAAGGTCCGCACGTACGATATGGGCGGCTGCAACACCTCGATCGAGGTGGGACAGGCGGTCGCGGCGAAGCTGTAGGCGTCAGGCGTGCATCGGAGGAACCCACAGCAAGCTGTGGGGTACTCAGGTGCGATAGATGAACCCACAGCAAGCTGTGGGGTACTCAGGGCCACGGACCTTCGTGCGTGGTGTCAGGTGACCCCACCTGACACCACAAAGACTGGATCCCGGGTCGTTGCCCGGGATGACAGTGCCCGGAAGTTGTCGTGGGCTAATGGCAGGACTGTGGTAACGCCCGCCCTGCTGCGCCAGGCCCGGTGAGATGCGTATAATATGGCGCAACTAGTCTCACTGTGGAGAGACCAAGTGCAAGTGAACCGGCGGTCGAAAGACCGCCGGTTTTGTTTTGAGTCGTTTTGACAGAACCCTGCGATGCGTGTATATTTGTCCCCGGAATCGTAAGTCTGGTTTTGGAGAGAACGCGATGGTGAGCATGAAACAAGCGATCGTGCTGTTGCTACTGGGGTTCCTGATTGGCTGCGCGGGGCGAGGGCCTCGGGGGGCGCTCTACGAAGTATACGACCAGGCCAAACACGCGACGTTCGAGTCGGGGCCGATTATCCAGGTAGCGGTCGACAGCTGCCAGAAGGTGCGGGTCGAACTGATCGAGGATACCGGGACACCGGTGGGACGGCTCCTGGATTCGGTGCTGTGCGAGGGAGTGCACACGTTCGCGTGCAGCCGCGCGCTGCGAATCAGCGGACGGGGGGAAGCGGCTGAGACAACCTGGGTGCCGCTCGATACACTGAGCCGGGAGGTTTACTTCTACAAGATCTTCACGCCGACCGCGACGAAGATCGAGACGATTCTGAAGAAGTAGGAAGGCGGCGAACGAACCTGTCCGCCGCCGGTGCTTCTGTCAGAGCTTTCTATTCAGGCGGTCGATGATCGCGTCGCGCGCGCGCATCAGCGCGAGGCCGCGGTGGGAGACGCGGTTCTTCTCCTCGACCGTCATCTCGGAGAAGTGTTTGCCCGACGCCGTGTGGAAGAAAACCGGGTCATAGCCGAAACCCTGGCCGGGGGCGACCGTCTCGGCGATTATCCCCTCGGCGACACCCGATACGACCTCATGGGTGCCGTCGGCCCAGTCGATCGCGATCACGCAGCGGAAACGGGCGGTGCGGCTCTCGCGCGGAACGCCGGAGAGTTCTTTGAGCAGTTTCAGGTAATTGTCCTCATACGTGACATCCGGGCCGGCATAGCGTGAGGAATAGACGCCCGGCGCGCCGCCCAGTGCATCGACCTCGAGGCCGGAGTCATCGGCGAGAGCGGGGAGGTCGGCCCAGCCGGCGATGGTGGTGGCTTTGAGGAGGGCGTTTTCCTCGAGGGTGTCGCCGGTCTCCTCGACATCGGGGAATTCGAGGTAATCGTCGGCGGTGAGGATGGTGATGGGGAGGTCCTCGAGGAGGTGTTTGATTTCGACGATCTTGTCGCGATTATTGGTGGCGAGGACGAGTTGCATCAGAATTCTCTCTCGTGATCAGGTTTTGGTTTTGGTTCACCCCGGCCAGTCAAACAGCCGCAGCGATTCCGGCCAGAACTGGTACGTGCTGATGATGAGCAGCAGGAGGATCAGGGCGACGATGATAGTCAGCCACTTCTTGTCGTCGGGAGTGATGTCATCGGACATAGGGTCCTCCGTTATGTCGAAATCGACGTCACCCTGAGCGGAGTCGAAGGGTGACGATTAGTGAATCCAGTCTTCGATTTATCCAATGTCAGGACCGCAAGGGTCCTGACCTACAAGAAGAAGGTCATTTACAGGTTCCTGATGTAGGTCAGGACCTTTATGGTCCTGACGTTGGCCTGAGTCTGACCTCCAGGTTCTGTCATCCCGGGCTTGCCCCGGGATCCAGTCTTCTATCTTTCCCGTCAAACACGCAAAGCCGTGTTTGACCTACTAGAAAGAGACATCTGGGTCGCCAAAACTCCTTGCGTTGACTGCGTCGATCTGTTCTTATAGTCAGAGCAGTCAAGTGTGTTTTCACCGATCCCACAGCAAGCTGTGGGCGACCCGACCTACAATTTCCGCCCGTGCAATCCCTCAGTACTCGCTTATATCCACCCGCGTGATCTTCTCGATGTGGCGGCCGAGGAAACGGGTCGCGATCGAACCGAACTTCTCCGGGACATCGGACACGAAATACTTGTGCACGCCCTCGCGAATAGGAGCGTCGCCGGTCACCGGGTTGAGCAGGCCCTGCTCGGTCAGGTAGCGCAGCGCGAAACGGGCCGTCTCCTCGCCGGAGTCGATCAGCGTGATGCCGTCCCCCATGACATCGTGAATCGTCTTCCGCAGGAGAGGGTAATGCGTGCAGCCGAGGACGAGGGTGTCGATATCGACATCGAGCATCGTCTGGAGGTAGTCGCGGGCTATGAGGAAGGTGGCTTCCTTGTCGATATAACCCTCCTCGGCCAGCGGCACGAAGAGCGGACAGGCGAGCGAGAAGACCTTGAGCTTGGGGTCGATATCGTGGATGCAGCGGGCGTAGGCGTTGGAGCCGATCGTGGCGTTGGTGCCGATCACACCGATGCGGCCGTTCTTCGTGCGCTCGACCGCGGCCCGGGCGCCCGGTTCGATCACGCCGATCATCTGGATGCCGTAGTGGGGACGGAGATCCTCCAGCGCGACCGAGGACGCGGTGTTGCAGGCGCAGATGATACACTTGACCTTATGCTCAAGCAGGAGCGCGATGTCCTGCCGGGTGAACTGGGTGATGATTTCCTTGGAACGGCCGCCGTAGGGGGACCGGCCGACATCGCCGAAGTAGACGATGTTCTCGGCGGGGAGGATGGCAAACACCTCTTTGGCGACCGTCAGGCCGCCGACGCCGGAGTCGAAGATGCCGATAGGGGCTTCGTAGTTTGTCATGGCGGGAATTTATACAACCCTGATGGGGGACGGAATAATAAAAATCGGCGGTGTTCCGCTGGGTCTTGTCCGCCGCAGGCGGATGTGACCCTGCGGAAACCGACGGATGGGCGGGGACAAGCCCCGCTTCAACGGGGGAGATGGTTATGGTTCTGCCGTAGGGGGCGGCCTTGTGTCGCCCCGGGGTTACACCGACTGCCGCAGGGTCATTCGCAGCAGATGATGAAATCTGCCGCGCACGGTGTCAGGGGGGGTCGCCTGACACCACGCACGGATACGCTGCGCGCGTCCGTGGCACCGGAGCGATTGACGGGTGCACCCGATTTGACAAATGGCCGATAATGGTATAGATTGTCCACAGGAGCGACGCAGGGGCTAGTGCGGTCGCGGTTGGTTGCAACATACTCAACTATCAGATACAACAGGAGTCAGGTATGCGTCTGATCGCAGGCATGGCGGCACTGGCGGTGCTGTTGATGAGCGGCGCGACAGTGCACGCGTCGGTGCCCGGGACAATCAGTTTCCAGGGGCGGTTGACCGACGCAATCGGGCAGCCGCTGGATACGACTATTGATATCACGTTCACGCTCTTTGACGACTCAAGCGGAGGTAGCCAGTTGTGGCAGGAGACGGCCAAGGACGTCGTGATCAAGGAGGGGATCTTCGAGGTGCTGCTCGGGGTATCGACACCTTTGAATCGGACGCTCTTCAAAGACTCCGGGGGATGGCTCCAATTGACCGTCGGGAGCGGGTCGCCGTCGGCGACCCGGCTGCCGTTTGCGACCAACGCGTACGCGTTCCGGGCGCAGTACGCGGACACAGCCGGTCGGTCGGGCTACGCCGATACGGCGGGGTTTGCACTGGGAATGGGGAGCAGCGGCTGGGCGGACGACGGAGTCACGGTTCGGCTCACCAACTCCTCGGACAAAGTCGGCGTGGGGATTGCAGTCCCGGAAGACAAGGTTCATGTCGCCAACAGCACTTCGGGCGGTACGGCTTTTCTGCGTTTGGAGACAAACCATGCAACGCAGTGGGGGGAAACGGGTCTTCGGTTTGAGACGCCTCAGAATATGTGGCATTTCCGGATGGACGACTACACCAATAACAACTTGCCGGAAGGGGCGCTGGCTTTGCGGAGCCAGGACATTGGAGCCGAAGTCATGACGTGGACGGGCGAAGGCCGAGTGGGCATCGGAACGACGCTGCCGGAGTACCCATTGGATGTTCGCTCGACGGCAGTCGCTATCTATGGGCGGACGACCGGCAGCGTCGGAGTCGCCGGAGTGTACGGCCGCGCGGAGGTTGATGGCTACGGCGTCATGGGCACCAGCACGAGCGGGCGGGGCGTCTACGGCGCCAGCACGAACGGCTTCGGCGGCTACTTCCTGGGGCCGACGAGCTATGTCTCCGGAAATCTCGGCATCGGGACGGAAACCCCCACCCACAAGCTGACGGTGAACGGCTCCGCCGCGATTCAGAGCAGCGGCACAACCAAGTACCATGTGGGATACTATAACGGGGGACTGGATTTCAGCGAGACGACCGTGGCCGACTACCGGCTGATGCTTAAAGACGGGGGGAATGTCGGCATCGGGACCGGCACTCCGACGGCGAAGCTGCACGTGATGGGAAATGTGAAGGTGCGCGACACGTTGACAGCGGGAGCGATCTTCTCCACCAGCATTGTCGATGAGATGGGCGTGGCATCGGCAGCAGTGTACCCTGCGATGACGTGCACAGACTCGTGGCAGGACTACTTATCGCGGACCATGCGCGTGCCGGGGCCGGGGTGGGTCCTGGTATTCGGGACGACGAAGGCAAGCCTGAATCATCCCGGATCCGGGTCGACCGACGTATACGTATGCCCGTCGCAATCACCGACGTCGGGCGACGACAGCTACAACGCGGCATTCTCGCTCCCAGGCGCCGCGGTGGCGGGTTTCTACCGCGTTACGCTGAATCCCATGAAACTGTTCCGGACTGACACAGCCGGCGTGTACACGTTCTACCTGAACGCCCGGAGCGCCGATGGAGAAGTGTACGTCTACAGTGCCGGAATGCACTGCTTCTACATCCCCACTGCCTACAGCTACGATGCCGCGGCGGCCGACATGCCCGGGGTCGACGTCGCTCAGCCCGCGAGGGTTGATCTGCCGGCGATGACGCCATCCCGGTCGGACGACGTCAGTGAAGTCCAGATACTCAGGGACGAACTGGCGGCGCTGCGGCAGGAGGTGGAGGCGATGAAGAGGGAGCGGGAGTAGGGTGCACAGCTTCATAGTTTGTCATGGCGGGAATTCAAACAACCCCGGCGGGGGACGGAATGATTAGAATCGTCGGTGGTCCGCAACCCGTTCCGCAGGGTCTTGTCCGCCGCTGGGGAGAGTGACCCCAGCACGTTCCGCAGGGTCTTGGCCGCCGAAGGCGGATGTGACCCTGCGGAACAACAATTCTACGGCTGCCGCCGCACGTAAGCCCCCACCACATCGTCAGAATAAAACACTCGCCTGAAGAAATCGAAATCCGAGTAGACTACCCTGCCGCCCCTCACATTCGTCCGGCTCGTCGACTCGTTGTCGAAAAAGAGGTTCAAGCGGCAACTTCTGATAAAGGGCTCGAAATCCGGGAAAGTCCGGTATTCCCTCAGTGTGAGTACGTAGGTCTGGTCCAAAGCGATCTCCTCAACATCACCCAACTGACTTCGCGCCTCGCTCTCCTCGCACTTGGGCGACGCGAGCACGAACCTGTTACCGTCACTCGACTCAAGGTAGTAGAGGTTGTAGTTGGTGAAGTCAAACGGATTCACGCCGGTCACCTTATAGGAGGTGCTTGCGATCGGATTCGGAACAGTGGTATCGATAAACGAGGTGTCAATCGCGATGCGCACCGAATTCGAGGTTACAGACCCGCTCCAATACGTACGTCGGCCGACTGTGAATTTGTAACCCCACGAGAAAGTGGCTTGGATCTCGTAGACTCCGGGGGGCCAGCACCGGAGCAACCAGAGATCGTCCCGGTGTTCGGGGGCGAGCGCAGGAGGGTTGTAGGTAGTCGTATCGCCGGGAAGAGTGTAATACGATGTTAAGTCAATTGAGGTGCCGAACTCCATTTGCCGGCGAAACAGAGGAGTCAGCAGCCGGCGATCGTAGCACCCCTTACACAACAAAGCCTCGGTGGCCGTGTCGGTCCTATTTCGGATAACCTGGAAACGAACCATGCTTCCGGCCGGCGCCTGCGCAATGTCCCAACCGTACGCCTCAACGTACACAGTCACCAGCGAGCAGGTCGGGGGAGGATACACCGCCGGCGAGATCCAGATCTGAGCCTCGGAACCGGCTCTTGCCGTGCCGATACCCACCAAGCCGGAGAATAAGGCGCCCCAGACGAAAAACCAGCCCGCTGTGTGCCGTAAGATCATTCGAATTCTCACTGTGACCTCCGCTACATGGTACGCGGTTTCCCCCTCAAGTCAGGGCTTCACGGCGTGTGATATAGTGAATTAAGCCGACTGAGGCGCGGGAGGCAAGACAGAATTCACCGTGGTCGCCGAGGGGCTCCTGCCCTGCATCCTGACAAAAGTAGGTCGGGTTCCGAGGCGCGAAGCGCCGAGAAACCCGACTTGTTGCCAATGCGCTTAACCTGCTGTCGGGTTTCTCCGCTCTGCGCCTTCTGCGCTCGCTCCGGAACCCGACCTACTACATCCCGCCGACCGTCTCCTCGGCGTAGCGCTCGTATTTTTCCTTGAAGCGCTGGATCGAGTCGTAGAGGGCGTCCGCGACCGCCTGCTGGTACTCGGCGGTTTTCAGCAAACGCTCTTCATCGCGATTGGATATAAAGCCGGTCTCGACAAGGACCGACGGAGCATAGACGCGGTTGAGGACGAAGAACCCGGCCTGGTCGACGCCCCGGGCGGTGGTGCGGATTCCGCGGCGGAAGGACTTGTCGCACATCATGGCGAAATCGTGCGACTCAGTCTGGAACTCGGTCATGATCATCTCATTGAGAATCCCGAGAATAGGATCATCGAACAGGCTGCGGCCCTCGTCGTCGGTCGACGGTTCCGTCTCAGCGGGCAGTTCCCCCTGCTCGCGCAGGAAGGCGCTGTTCTCGAACTGCGCGACGGCGCGCGCAGAATCGTTTCTGGCGGGGGCGAGGAAGAAGACATTCCAGCCTCGGACACTCCGCTTGGGGGAGCTGTTGGCGTGGATGCTGATGAACAGGTCGCAGCCGGCGTCGTTGGCGACCTTGGCGCGCTGTTCAAGCGACACGGTTTCATCGCGGTCGCGGGTCATGATGACCTTGAACTGGCGGTCCTTGCGGATAAGCCGGGCGAGCCGCTGGGCGATTTCCAAAGCGATATCTTTTTCACGCGTGCCGCCGGGGCCGATCGCGCCGTACTGCTTGCCGCCATGGCCGGGGTCGATCACGATGACATCGATTTTGTCGTCAGGGCCGACATTCGGTTGAGAGTCGACCGGAGCGGGGAGGGAGTCGGCGTAGGATTTGTCGACGACGGAGATCTGGATGCGCGGGGGATCGTAGAGGACGCGGTGGTGCCATTCCTGAATGGTATCGCGCAGGCGGATCGAGATCTGGGCGGCGCCGGCAACCTGGTGGGCGTTGAGATCGTACATCCAGCGTTTGTCGCGGCGGGAGAGGATTCGATTGCGGTTCAGCACACCGTCGCGGATAGAGACATTGAGGTAGTTGCCGTCGGACAGGAACGCGTCGTACTTCAGCGTGGTGGTCAGGAGGATCTCCAGCAGCAGACCGTTGGCTTTGGCGGAAACCACGAGGTCGGTGACATTATAAGGGCCGTCGTCAATCTGCAACCGGGGGTTGCCGCGGACATCGGTCCAGGAAGTCTGCTGGGGCGTGATGATGTTCAGCACCGGCGTGAAGGTCTCGGCCGGGACAAACAGCTTCCCATCGACCAGCTCGACGGCGTGGGTCAGGTTGTAGACGGAATCGTTGAGGGTGACCCACGGGGAGCCGATGAGGAACCGCAGCCGGGCGGAAGGAGCAGTGAAAGAGACAGTATGGCCGACCGTCTGCCAGTCGAGGGTGCCCTCGATGAGTTCGGCGAGCTCGGAAAACGACAGGTAGGAAATGCCGTGGCGCTCAATGGCCGTGACCTGCTCGGTGTTGCCGTTGATGACGACCTCGACTTTGGCCGGGGCGGCCGTTGCGACGGCGGCTACAAGGACCAAATAGGCGAGGGCGAGAAGGGCTATGGTGCGTAACATCATGTTCATGCTGGTTAGATATCTTTGCGCATGGCCTGTTTGATCCGCCGTTCGGCTTCGGCCTCGGCAATGGCCTGGCGCTTGTCGTATTTTTTACGTCCGACGCCGACGGCCAATTCAATTTTGACAAGATTATTGCGAAAATAGATGCCGAGCGGGACCAGGGTGAGGCCCTTCTGTTCGGTAGCGGCGAAAAGCTTGCGGATCTCCTTCTTGTGCAGGAGGAGACGGCGGGGGCGGATCGGGTCGTGATTCTCCCGGGCCATTTTGAACGGGGAGATATGGAGGTTCTTCAGGATGACCTCGCCGTTTTCGACCGTCGCGTAGGCATCGGCCAGGTTTACCATGCCCACCCGCAATGACTTGACCTCGCTGCCGACCAGCGAGATACCGGCCTCGTAGATGTCCTTGATCTCGTAGTCGTGGCGGGCTTTACGGTTGCGGACAATGTAATGTCGATCGGCGGGTTCTTTCATACACTACAGGATAGCGGAGGGGGGCCGGGGCTGCAATTAAAAACGGGGCCGGGGGGAGGGATGGCGCGGCGCACCGGCTATATCGTGTGCCGCAAGGGTTTTGACGGAAGCAAAGGGATTCAGCAACGCCCGCCGGTTGCCGATAAAGACAGGGGATCACTCGGTTACGGGATGGGTAGAACTTGATGCCGGGACTCGGCCAGAACGAATTGGGAGAAGCATGAGTAGTGAAACGCAGGCCGGCCGGGGAACCGTGCTGGTCGTTGATGACGAGCCGGCCATTACCGGGCTGGTAGCGACAGCCTTGGAGCGAGCGGGCTACCGGGTGATCGAGGCCAACGACGGCGAGTCGGGGGTAGCACGGGCGCGGGCAGACCGCCCGAGCCTGATCCTCATGGATATCACGATGCCGGGGGTCGACGGTTACGCGGCCGCCCAGCAGCTCGTTGATGACCCGCTGACCGCGCGAATCCCTATCCTGTTCCTGACCGGGAAGACCATGCAGGAGGACGGGGGACGGGCGTTCAAACACGGAGGGGCGATGTTCGTCCGCAAGCCCTTCTCGCCCGCCCGGATTGTGGAACTGGTTGATGTGGCGATGCTTTCGCTGAAATAGGCGCCGGCCTCGTTAAGAGACCGACAGGATCATCCGACATTACAGGTGTAGTACCTCGCCTGCGCCCCGTAGCGGGGCGGAGAAACAGACAAAGGTGGACGGATGTCGCACAAGATCAACATAGCCTCAGCCCGCGTGCTCGTGGTGGACGACGAGCCGGAAATTACCGAGATCGTCGAGACCTTCCTGACCGAGGCCGGGTACCAGGTGATGGTGGAGAACCAGCCGACCAGGGCGATCGAGAAGGCCCAGGGGTTCAACCCCGACGTCATCCTGCTGGATATCATGATGCCGGTCATGGATGGCTACGACGTTTGCGCGGCCCTCAAGAAGGTGCCCCGGTTCGCCGGCACACCGATTATCTTCCTGACCGGCAAGGACCGCAACGACGATATGGGGCGGTCGTTCAAGTCGGGAGGGGACATGTTCATCAAGAAGCCGTTCTCCTGCGAGCGGCTGCTGGAGATTCTGAATATCGTGCTGCTGTCGACGGGCAAGCACTGATCCCGAATCGAATAGCTGTTAAGAGTTGTAGTTTTGTAGGTCAGGCTGCTTGCAGCCTGACTTTTTTTGTCTTTGCGAACTTCCATGTCAGGCTCCAAGGAGCCTGACCTACTGGAACCAAGCCCGAGATTTCGGAAATCTTGCCGGTCGGGGGAACCCGACCGGTTTTTCTTGCGTATTTATAGTGCGGTGCACTATATTGCTGTCAGGACCCGACACAAGCATGGCGGACGAGTTCGGGGAGGTGATGACTGATGAGGGTAATCAGGCGATACAGCAACCGGCGGTTATACGACAGCCAGACAAGCCGTACGATCAAGCATGAGGATCTGGCGGAGTTGATCCGCAACGGTGAGCGGTTTCAGATAGTCGACTCGGTGAGCGGTGAGGACATTACGTCCGAGGTTTTGGGGCGACTGGCGTTCGCCGAGGCGGCTAAGGGGGCGGACAGTACGGAAACGAGGGATTTTTTCGCGTGGATAATCGAATCAGGAGGTGAGAAAACCATGAGCGTACTCAAGAACACGGTATTGGCGTCGATCGGCGCGTTCGAGGTGAGCAAGGCGCGCGCCGAGAAGATTGTGGACGAGTTGATTCGCCGGGGCGAGGTGGAAAAAGGGGAGAAGACCGAGGCGGTGATGGAACTGCTGGACAAAGCCGAGAAGTCGACCGCGAAAGCGTACGGCAAGGTGGTCGAGGAAGTGAAAAAGGTGCAGCAGGAGGTGTCGAAATACACCACCCAGGCCCAGCAGTACAAGGTCGTGAAGAAGGAGGACATCGCGACTTTGGAAGCGAAGGTCGACCGTCTGACTGAACTGGTGCAGTCGCTGGAGGCGAAGTTGAACGGTGGACAGCCGCATCAGGAGTAGTCCCCCCCGGCCTTTGTGAATTCACGGCAGGAGCCCGGTCGGGCTCCTGCTTTTTTTGTGGGGGGAACGACCGAATTGAGTTTTGACGGCCGAAACCAGGGAAGTTTGATTCCAGAGGACATTCTGGAGCGATACACCGCCGGTTTGCAGCCAGCACAGGTTCAAAGACTACTTAAGCAAGATCATCTTTCTCGCTACTGACGACTCCTCGGTGCTAACCCGATAGATGTAAACCCCCGAAGGAACTCGGGATCCGGCGCCATCTCTTCCATCCCATTGAAGAGCATGGTATCCTTTGGGCAGGGTTCGGCTTAGGAGAAGGGCGACGCGCTGTCCGACCACATTGAGCACAGTTACTTCGACCATGGCGGCCTTTGGCAGAGTGAAACCAAATGTCGTGGACGGATTGAACGGGTTGGGGAAATTCTGATTCACGGTCAATCGAGTCGCGATGCCACCCGTTCGGTCATCTTCCTCAACCGCAGTTGAACCGTCACGAATTGAAACGAGACGATGATCCGGATGAGCTGTAACTACATAGAGCTTGTTGCCGGGGCCAACGATCGGGTCAGTCCGGATGTCCCCGTCAAAGTAATCAGTTATCCATCGTTGGGAACCGTCCGCGTTGAGGGCAATTATCTGGTTGTTGTTTGTTCCAAAGTAGATGACGCCTCTGGAGTCAAGGACTACATCGGATGTAGGCTGAGTGCCTGCATCGAATTTCCATTCGAGGCCACCCGAGGTGTCGATGGCGAAGATCTCTGTGCCAGGGTAGAGGGACTGCGCGTACACTGAGCCAGTCAAACTAATCGCGGGCGGCGACAACTCAAAGGCAGTAGAATCGCTGCTATACTCCCACCTGAGAGATCCGTTGGGATTGAGCGCGAAAATGCTCGAGTTAGTTGCGAAATACACTGTCCCATCTGATCCGACTGACGGCGACGAGTTCTCTCGATCCGTTTGGTAAGACCACTTGAAGGAACCATCCAGATTCAGCGCAGTCAAAGCGGGCCAGTGGCTCACATAAAGGGTGTTGCGGACTGTGTCGATGGCTGGCGCGCCGTAAGGGCCGTCGAAGTTGAGAGTCCAGTTCAGGTTGCCGGCCGAGTCCACCGAATGTAATACGAGGGACGGGAGATCAGCTGAATAGACTGTTCCGTCAGAGGTGGTCATTGGGGACGACTGTGAGGAGATGCCGACCACCCATTTTTGTGTTCCGTTAGGTTCGACGGTGCGCAACTGAAACAGACCACCAACGGCTATTGCCCCGTTGCTGAGAATTGCCGGTGAGAATTCGACGAGGTTGGCGGTATTCTCAATAGACCACTTCGGAGTGCCATCACCATTTATCGCAAAGAGCGAGTCGGTGCCTACTAGATAGAGAGTCCCGTCTTCGGCGAGAACAGGTGTTCCGTCGTCGAAGCTCGTATGGCGAAGGCTCCACTCGATCACGGGATGATCGGGACCGGGTAATGTGCTTCGCGAAGTATGCCTAATATCGTGCCACTGCATCGGCCACGGCGAGTTGCTTTGGCCCGGTGTGGGTGAACTAGCAACAACGGACAGTGTGGCAAAGAGACAAATTGATCGCTTCATGATGTACTGCCCTGCTTGAATTGTTCGTCTCCGGCTGGAGGGACGTCTTGCCAGCCAATGATGAAGTCTATGATCCACCGCCAGACTTGTCAAGTGTTTACAGGGCTGGGCGGACACGGGGACAAGCCTGTCAGCAGCACAGACCCGATGAACCCCCCCGCCGCTTGACCTGAGTCAAGGTGCAGGATGACCCACCCATCGATACTACTCTCAGGAAACGCAATACTGACAGCAAGGAGACCCCATGTCCCCCTATATGAAACGGTTCGTGTATGCATCCCTGTTCTACCTCGGCCTGGCCGCGGTGATCGGCATGGCCGACGGGATCGGCAATCTCGGCTACGCCGCCACGTTCGCGCACACCCATTTCAACCTGCTCGGCTTCATGGCGATGATCGTGTTCGGGATCGGCTACTTCATCCTGCCGCGATTCAACGGCGCGGATCTCCGCTGGCCGAGCTGGGTGCCGGTGCATTTCTGGCTGGGGAATGTCAGCCTGGTCGGCATGGTGGTCCTTCGAGGCCTTTATTCAACCTCCGGCGGCGATCTCTGGAACGTGCTGTTTATCGTCTGTGCCTCGCTCCAGGCGGTGTCGCTGTTCATGTTCATAGTGAACATCTGGGTGACACTGGCGGCGAAGCCGCAACCGACCGTTGCGACTGTGCGTCCGGCAGCTGCGACTGTACGTCCGGCAGTTGCGACTGCAGTTCCCGTGGCCCCGGTTGTCGCTGAGCCGACAGTGGACAGCGAGACGAAGATCTCCGACCTGGTTGACCGCGCGCCCTCGATCCGGGAAGTGCTGGTGGAGCAGGGGCTCAAGATGCTCGCAGTGCCGGGGCATATTGACAAAGTGCGGAAAGTCGGAGTGACAATCGGCATGGCGGCGGCCAATCACGGGCTCGATGAAGCCGCGCTGATCGCGGCGGTGAAGGCCGAACTCAGCGCGGTGGGAGGGACGGCGGTGAAATCGGCGGTGGCGGCGGAAGCGGTTGCGTCGGAGGCGGTGGCGGCGGAAGCGGTGACGGCGGTGGTAGTGGACATCAATGGCGAGACGTTGATCGGGACGGTGCTCGAGCAGTACCCGCACACCAACGGGGTCTTCACGAAGTATTTCGGGGACGGGTGTATCGATTGTCCGGGGCAGTCGTTTGAGTCGATCGACCTGGCGTGCCGTATGCACGGGGTGGATCCGGAGTTGTTCATGGAGGACCTTCGCGCCGCCGCAGCGGATGCGAGGTAAGGAGAATGCCGGGATATGGTCCTCAGGGCAGACTTCCGAAGAAGTGAGCTTTGAGACGGTTCTTTCGCAGGTGAATACTTGACTAAATTGCCCTTCTTGCGTATCGTAGAGTTGTCAGCATAAGATCCTACATCGTGCTGACCGTCAAGGCGAGGACAAGAGGTTGTCATGAAGCGTGAAGCACTTGTTCTCATCCCGCCCTGCTCTTTGCGGGATAGATCTGCGTGTAGACATCGCTGATCAGCCGAGCGGTCACTATCACCGATACGCCCGATCAGTTCTATTCGGCGCTCCCAGGAAGCCTGGCGCGTGATGACGTCATGCTCCGACCGGCAGCGGGGGGTCGACCGATTTGTGCCCAGTGTTTGAGCCGAAACAACAGCAATGTTCACATATGAGTTTTATACCGCTGAGACCGGAGGCATCTTACATGAAGAAGCTGTTCACGATCGGTGCGATCGTGCTGTGCGGGCACATTGCACTCGGTTCGGCCGCGCTGGCGAACCAAAGTGTCGACCAGGCGTGGGTCGCCCAGAATCTCACGTCCAGACCGCTGGCATTCACCCCAAACGTGGGGCAATGGGATCACCGGACCCTGTTTCGGGCGGACGCCGGGAGCGCCGCCATGTGGATCACCACCGAGGGTGTCTTCTACCAGTTCACCCGGTGTGCCGACCAGATATCAGGACGCTCCGAGGCCATGGTCCTCAGTGCGTCGTTTGTCGGCGCCGCTCAGAATTCCGCCGCTATCGGTCGCAGACTGACCGACTACCGGAGCAACTACTTCATCGGCAGCAACCCGGCGAAATGGAGAACCGCTGTCCCGAGCTACGATGCGATCGTCGTCCCCGAAATCTACCCCGGCGTGGACGTCACGTACTACGGTAACGGCCGCCGGATGGAATACGATCTGATGGTCAAGCCGGGAGGCGACTACACGCAGGTGAGGATTCAGTTTGACGGGATCGAAGGACTCGCCCTTGCCGACGACGGTTCGCTGGTGATTCGCTCGGCCTGGGGGGAGATGAGGGAACTCGCGCCTGTAGCGTACCACGAACTCGGAGGAGAGCGTCGACCGGTGTCATCCGAATACGTGCTGGTCGATGCATTCACCTTCGGGTTCAGACTCGGCGGCGAGTATGATCCGAGACTGCCGGTGGTGATCGATCCGGTTCTTGACTACAGCACCTACCTCGGTGGAAGTGGCACGGAAATGGGATACGGCATCTTTGTCGACGAGTTTGGCGATGCCTATATCACCGGACAGACCTCTTCGAGTGATTTCCCCACAGTCAATGCCTACCAGGGGACCATATCGAGCTTCTTCGATGTCTTCCTCTCGAAACTCTCCAGCGACGGCACGACGCTGCTCTACAGCACGTACATCGGCGGCGAGCTGGACGACATCGGGTGGGATGTCGCGGTCGATCCGACCGGGGCAATGTATGTGACCGGCCAGACCTCCTCATTGACGTTTCCCACAGTGAATGCGTATCAGGGCGCGCTCAATAACAGCGCCGACGCGTTTATCGCGAAGCTCTCCAACGACGGAGGCAGTCTAGTGTACTGCACGTACCTCGGCGGTACGCTTGAGGACTGCGGGCGCGGAATCGCTCTGGATGCCGCCGGGGCGGCGTACATTGTCGGCTACACCATTTCCACTGATTTCCCGACTCTCGACCCCTATCAGGGGCAGAACAACGGTCAGTGGGATGCTTTCGTGACCAAGCTTTCAGCGGCCGGCAACGCTTTGAACTACAGCACGTATCTGGGCGGGGCAGCATCGGACCAGGGGTATGACATCGCGGTCGACGCTGCCGAGCAGGCCTATGTCACCGGATACACCGAATCTCCCGATTTCGAGACGTTCAACCCATGGCAGGTCAACAACGCCGGAAGCGCGGATGCGTTCGTCTCCAAGCTCGAACAACTGGGCGACGCCCTGCTATTCTCGACCTACCTGGGCGGGAGTAACGACGACCGCGGTCGCGGCATCGCCATAGACGCGCTCGGAGCGGTCTATGTGACCGGGTACACGGCGTCGCTCAACTTCCCGACCCTGAGCGCCTATCAGAGCACAAATCAGGGTGGATACGACGCTTTTGTCACGGAATTCCTGAACACCGGTGCCGGCCTGGTCTATAGCACATACCTCGGCGGCGGTTTGGCTGACTACGGGTATGCCGTCGCGATCGATGGTTCCGGGGCGGCGTACATCGCCGGCGCTACCCACTCCACCAATTTCCCGCTGCTCAATCCCTGGCAGCTGACGAACGGCGGCGGGGCTTTCGACTGCTTCGTGACCAAACTGGAAAGCTCAGGTTCCAGCCTTGGTCACAGCACCTACCTTGGCGGCACTGGCGCCGACTACGGCTACGGCATCGCGGTGGACGGACTCGGCGCGGCACATGTGACCGGTGTCACCGAGTCCGGCGATTACCCGCTGACCAATCCATACCAGGGAACGTACGCCACGAACAAGGATGCCTTCGTCACCAAACTCAATGCCGAGAACTACACTGATGGCGACGCCGACGGCGTGCCGGATCCTCTCGATAACTGTCCCGCCGTGGCTAATACTGCCCAACTTGACACCGATCTTGACGGCGCCGGCGATGCTTGTGACCCCGATGACGACAACGACGGTATTGCGGATGGAGCGGATGTGAGCCCGCTCAATCCCAACCTGTGTGTCGATGCCGACGCGGACGGTTGCGACGATTGCGCCGTTGGAATAGACGGTTACGGGCCGGTCGCCGACAACCTTCCCGACAACGACGGGCTCGACACCGATTTCGACGGACTCTGCGACTCGGGGGATCCAGACGATGATAACGACGGGGTAGCTGATGCTGTCGATGTCGATCCCCTCGATCCCAACGCGTGCATCGATTCCGATGGCGACGGTTGCGATGACTGCACTGTGGGCACGGACGATCTCGGTCCCCTGGCCGATAACCTGCCTGGCAGCGACGGTCCTGACGTCGATGTCGACGGCCTCTGCGACAGCGGCGATCCGTGCCCGACGGATGCCTCCAACGATTTCGATCAGGATGGCGTCTGCGGTGGCGTTGACAACTGTCCGTTGGTTGCGAACCCGAGCCAAACCGACACCAACACCGATGGAGTTGGAGATGCCTGCTGCTGCATCATCCGAGGAGATGTCAACCTCGATGGCAAAGTGATTGTGAGCGATCTGACATTCCTCGTGAATTACCTGTTCAAAGGGGGGGCCGTTCCCGGCTGCCCGGCGCACGGTGACGTAAATAACGACAGCAAGACGATCGTTTCCGACCTAACCTATCTGGTAAACTACCTGTTCAAGGCCGGACCGCCTCCGCTCGCGTGCTGAGACTCTGCTCTTCGCTTACGCAAGTTCCCGGGGGCCCGTGACCTTTACGGTTACGGGCCTTCTCTTCTCCCCGGCGACGCTATTCGTTCGTCAGCGCCCGATTGTGTGTTTGCAGGAGCAAGAGTCAAGGGGAGGCGGGGGCGTAATCGAACGGGACAGGATTGAGCGCCTCGGCGATCAGCGCGCGAGAGATGCTGAAGTGCTGCTCGATCAGGTCGTCGAGAGTGGTTCGGGAGAGAATTGATTTGCGGATGAGCTCCCCGTTGATCTGTCGCAACATGAGATGGGGGCGGATACTCACCGATTCGCGACTTGAGTAGCGGGCAACGCATACGGTATTCAGGAAATGAGCGGCCGGACGAAACGAATCGGTGACGGCAGGAGCGAAGAAGTCGATCGTGCGCGGAGTGGATTTGGCGGTATAGCCGTGGATCACTTCTCCGTAGCGTAAATGGTCGACGCGGCAGGTGCCGTCCCGCAGGCGCGGGTGCAACAAGTAGCGGTCATCGGCAAAATCAACCGCAATGTCTGATTGCGCGTCGAGGGGAAGCGGTGTCCAAAGGGGGGCGCCGTAGCCGACATCGATCAGGTACTCCCGGCCGTCTACAGCCACGATATTCACGGCATGTACATCCGGGTTGTCCATATCCGCGCCGCACAGCCGGGCATCGAACCCGAGCCAGCGCAGGAGGGCGGAGAAGTGGCCGGCGTTGGCGTAGCAGGTGCCGCCGAAATGGCAGCGTTCGATGCCGTCGAGATACACTTCGAGCGGTACGATGCCGCGAAATCCTTCGCGACGGAGGTACACGAGTTTCGAAATGTTCTCAAAGGGGATGCGATCGAGATGAGCGGCGGTGAGGGCGGTCAGGTAAGGTAGTGTGGGGTTCTCGATCGGCAGGCCAAGCAGGCGCAGGTAGCGCCGGTACAAGAGCTCGTTCGAAGTGTCCTCTTGATATGCCATAGGGCAAGTCTATGGGTTCGTTATCCGATCAGACGAGCCAGGTCGTCTTCCTCGAGAATAGGAATTCCCAGCTTCTCGGCCTTCGCGCGCTTCGAACCCGGATCAACCCCGCAAACGAGATAGTCGGTACTCGCCGATACCGAACCGGTGACTTTGCCGCCATGATCCTCGATCAGCTTCTGGAAACGGCCGCGCGGTTTGGACAGCGTGCCGGTGATGACGAAGGTCTTGCCCGACAGGGCGCCATCGGCTTTCTTCGCTCGGTGGGCCGGGAATATGACGCCCCCCTCGCGCATCTTCGCGATCATGCGGCGATTGCTGTCATTCTGGAAAAAGGTGAAGATACTCTCGGCCATGATCGGGCCGATACCGTGAGTGCCCGAGAGATCCTCAATCGACGCGTCCATCAACCTGTCGATCGTGCCAAAGCGTTCGGCGAGTAACCGCGCGGCCGTCTCGCCGACCCCGAAAACACCGAGCGCGAAAATGATGCGCGGCAATTCGGTCTTGCGTGAGCGGTCGATGGCGTCGATAAGATTCTGCGCGCGCTTGTCGGCCATCAACTCGAGCGGGAGCAATTGCTCCTTGGTCAGATAGAATACATCGGCCGGGTCGGACACGAGGTTGTTTGCGATCAACTGGCGGGAGAGTTTGTCGCCGAGGCCCTCGATATCAAAGCCCCCTTTTGAGGCGAAATGGATCAGGCGGCGCTCGACCTGTGCGGGACAGGCGATATTCTCGCAGCGCCAGGCCGCCTCCCCTTCGATCCGGACAATCGGCTGGCCGCACGAAGGACAGGTCTTCGGATAGACAATCGATTTGGTATTGCGGGGGCGTTTGTCGGTCAAGACAGTGACGACGGCCGGAATGACATCGCCGGCCCGCTGGACAACCACCGTGTCCCCGACCCGGACATCGAGCCGGGCGATCTCGTCCTCGTTGTGCAGCGTGGCGTTGGAAACCGTTACGCCGCCGACCGACACCGGGCGCAATTTGGCAACCGGCGTGACCACACCGGTTCGCCCGACTGAAAACTCGACACCCTCCAGAACAGTCTCGGCCTGTTCGGCGGAGAATTTCCACGCGACCGCCCAGCGAGGCGCACGGGAGATCTGTCCGAGGATTTCCTGCTGGGCGTAGTTGTCGACTTTGATCACCATGCCGTCGATTTCGTAATCGAGGTTGGGCCGGGCCTCCTGCAACGCTTCGAACGCTTTGACCACCAGGTCCACTCCCTGGACTACTTGCATGAACTCCGGTGTGGAGAAGCTCTCACGGTGGAACAACTCGATCGTGGCGCGATGGCTGTCGAGGCCGGGGAGAGAGCGCTCCGAGATGCCGTACGCAAAGAAGAACAACTGGCGTGCGGCGGTGATTTTCGGGTCGAGCTGGCGCAGCGACCCGGCCGCGCCGTTGCGGGGATTCGCGAGCATCGGCTGGCCGGATTCGCGCAGATGACGATTCAGGCGTTCGAACGCGGAGCGTTTCATCATCACCTCGCCCCGAACCTCCAGCAGCGGGTACTTCTTCGCAGCCTTGTCGGACAGACGCAGCGGGATGTTCCGGATAGTCCGGAGGTTGGGTGTGATGTTCTCCCCCGTGACACCGTCACCGCGGGTCGATCCAAGCACAAACAGGCCGTTCTCGTAAAGCAGCTCGACCGCCAGGCCATCGAGCTTCGGCTCAACCAGGTAGCTGTAGTCGTCCGTTTCCAGGATCTGGCGGACACGGCGGTCGAAATCCTCGAAGCCCTGACGTTCGGTGACCTTCTGCAGCGAGAGCATCGGCACGCGGTGGGGGACCGGCTCGAACTTCTTCGACGGTGCGCCGCCGACCCGCTGGGTAGGGGAGTCAGGGGCGATGAGGTCGGGGTACTGCTTCTCGATCTCCACCAGCCGGTCGAACAAACGGTCGTAGTCGGCGTCGGTGATTTCCGGGCGATCCTCGACATAGTACAGGTAGTCGTGGCGGCCGATCTCCTTGCGGAGTGCTTCGAGTTCGGCGATGATCTTGGCCGGTGCTGCAGTCATGGACTCAATGTGACACGGCGGGATAGGCGGTGTCAATCATTTTGGTGAGTTGTGATCACGTAACAGTCACGGCCCCCCGAATCCTTTCGAGGGGCCGTTCTTTTGGGCTCGCTGATACTCAAGATACCAGCGATTTCAATTTTGACCGCGGCCTGTGACGGCGGGTGCGACTATCGCTCGTTCACCTCACCGGAGTCTTGGAAAGTGGTGTCATATGGTCCGGAGCCGGTTTCGGCCGGATCGAGCCGGGTGCTGTCCATGAGTTCCGCCCCCTTGGTCTCGGGCGGAATCTCCCGGTCAAGGTCGCTGTCGTTCTGGTCGGAGCCTCCCTGACAGGCGAAGGCGGCGATCAGGATGAAGCCGGCGATCGTCGCGAGGGTCAGCGCTCTTCGAATCATACGGTTCTCCTCTGGCCGGACAGAGGAACGACGAGGCGGTCCGGGTTCGATCGGAGAGGGGGGTGTCGACGGATGTTGCTCATGGGTACCGCCCCGGCCGAGAAACGAAAGCCCCCGGGAAAGATCCTGGAGGCTTTGCGCGTATTCAACATAACGTTTGAATGCGAAGTGTTCGGATCGCCGCGCGTCCGATGACGAACATCGGCCGCAGCGAAAGGTCCGAATTACATGCCGGTCGCACCCGTGTCAGGGGTCATCATGGTGTCGGTGCCGAGCGTGTCAACCGGAGTGGTGTCCTGGTAGACCGGCGCCGGTTCCTGCTGCGGGGTGGTCTGACCATTGGTGTCAGCAGGTTCTTCCTGTTGCTGGCTGCAGCCGGCGATCATCGCCAGGGCGAGCATCAGCATGAGTGCGCTAACGAGCAGTGTTCTCATGTTTCTTTCCTCCGAACAGTTTGCGGTTACGTATCCTTAAGCGTCTCTTGTCAGATCCCACTTGCTCCTGTTTTTGAAAATCCAATGACACATATACGCAGTCAAGTTTTTATTTCGGGTGTTTTTGTTGACCACGGATCCCTGTCGGGATATAATACGCAACTAATTGCAGAGAACCGGGGCTTAACTTCTGTTCCGGGAAAACGTTCACGGCACATGCGTGTTTAAGGGTTTATGGAGACATCAATAATTGCCGTTGGCTCAGTCTGGACCATCGTGAAGAACTCGTCCACGTTTGGGGTGATCATTCTCGCCGTGCTGGTTTTTATGTCGCTGGTGTCGTGGGCGATCATCTTCTCGAAGTGGCGTGAATTCAAAGCAGTCGAAAACGAGAACGAAAAATTCATCAAAACGTTCCGGCGGGCGCGCAGCCTTTCGGAGGCGATCGGACAGGCGAAGTCGCATGCGGCCTCGCCGGTAAGCCATATCTTCATGGCCGGCTACACCGAACTGACCGCCCTGGCCGGCGACAAGAATGACACGGCCGGCTTGGTCGAGGTGAAGCGAAAGGTGGATCAGGAGGACCTGGAGATTGTCGCAATGGGGATGGAAAAGGCGCAGACGGAGCAGATCGGAAAGCTCGAGCGCCGCGTGATATTCCTCGCCACGACAGCTAACTCCGCCCCGTTCATGGGGTTACTCGGAACGGTGGTCGGTATTATGGACGCTTTCTGGTCGATCGGCGAACGGGGTTCGGCCTCGCTGGCGGTAGTGGCCCCGGGTATCGCCGAGGCGCTCCTGGCGACAATTGTCGGCCTGGGGGCAGCCATTCCGGCCGTGATCGCGTACAACTGGGCCAACAATAAGCTCAAGTATATCAGCGAGTTCTCGCAAAACTTCACCCTCGAATTCATGGCCCGCGTGCGACGGGAGGCGCGGTGACTTACAGCCGCCGGAAACGCGCCCCATACCGGGCGATGGCCGACATCAATATCGCCAACCTCGTCGACGTGGTCCTGGTGCTCCTCATCATTTTCATGATTTCCGCCCCGCTGCTGCAGTCCGGAATCGAAGTTGACCTGCCGAAGACCCGGGCGGCGGCTATTGAGGAAGAAGCGGAAGGGATCGTTGTAACCATTGACAAGAAGGGCGGCATTTACATCAACGACGTCTGGGCGCGCCTGGAGAACTTCGAGAAAAGCCTCGAAGACGAGATGGCGGCCAAGGGGACGCGGTCGGTGTATTTGCGGGGGGATTCGTTGGTGGCGTACGGGGTGGCGATCGACGTGATCAGCCGCCTGAAAGACATGGGGATCGAGTCGATCGGCCTGGTGACCGCTCCACCGCAGGGTGCGGCCGGAGCGAGAAAGAGACGTTAGGAGTCAGCGACCGTGGGTTCGCGGGATATTATTTTTTCGGTCAGTCTGCACGTTCTGGTGGTGGTGGCGACAGTGGTAACCATGCCGCTGGCGCAGCGGAATGCCTTTCCCCACCAGGAGGTGATTCGGGTGAACCTGGCGGCGATGCCCAAAGGAGCAGGACTCCAGCCCACGCCGGTCCAGCCGGCCCCGGTGGCCGAGCCGCCGCAGCAGAAAGCACCCGAGGTGAAAGAGACGCCGAAGCCGAAACCGAAAGAAACGCCCATCGAGACACAGGCAAAGAAGACCGAGAAGAAGACGGAGAAGAAGCCGGCGGCCAAGCCGGCGGAAGAGACGCCGAAACAGGCCGAAGAGTCATCGGGGGCATCAGAGGAAGACTCCGAGCCGTCGCAATCACAGGGAGGCGGGGGACAGGGCGAGGTCAATGCCCCGGTCGGCGCCGGATCGCCGTTCGGCGGGGCGACCATCGACAACGCCAATTTCGACTACCCCTACTGGTTCACCCAGGCTTTCAACAAAATCGGGGTCAATTTCCATAACAGAGTCCAGTATCCCGGACCGCTCGTGTGCGTCGTGTACTTCCAGGTGATCCGCTCGGGACGGGTGATTCAGCTGGAGGTACGGGAGTCCTCGGGCGTGCCGGAGTTCGACGACTGCTGTCTCGAAGCGGTGAGCAAATCGACGCCGTTTCCGCCGCTGCCGAGAGAATTTGTTGACGAAATCATCGGTATTTCCATTCCATTCAAGTACACGCCGTAGGATGCGAACGAGGGTATGACAAGTATGCATCGATTGATTCTTCTGCTGGCCACCGTGGTGCTTCTGCTCCCGGCGGCCGGTTTCGCGCAGTCGGAGGAGAGGATTCGGGACATCATGTTCGACACGATCATGGCGCGCACGGTGGAGGCGCTGCCGGTCGGGGTCGACCAGATGAAGTATATCGGCAACCAGTATATCACCGCCGATGATTCGGCGATGATGCAGTGGGCCACCAAGGTGGTGCAGAACGATATCGACTTCTACGCCGATTTCAAGCTGATCCCGCTCGACACGTTCTTCCTCCGCGTGTACGAGATCACCGAGCTCGACATCCTCGGGTGGGAGCGCCTCGGGGCGCAACGACTGGTGAAACTGGAGGCCGAATTCCCCGGCAGCAATATCAGGATCTACTGGCGGCTGTTCGACGTGAAGACCAACCAGCAAATCTCCAAAGGACAGGTCGAGTACCACCGGAACTACTGGCGGGAAATGGCGCACGACGTATCCAACGAAATCGTCTACTGGCTGACCGGCGACCAGGGGATATTCCGGACAAAGATCGCCTATATCAAACAGCTCAAGCCCGGGGTGAAGGAGATCTTCCTCGCCGACTACGACGGCGCCAACGAGCGGCAGATAACGAAGCTGGGATCGGTGTGCCTTTCGCCGACCTTCTCACGTGATGGCAAGGAGATCATCTTCACGTCGTTCCGCGACGGCAAGGCGGATCTCTACAAAGTAACCGTCGAAGGGGGGGCGATAGCCAAGGTGGCGAGCTACCCCGGGATCAACGCCGCGCCGGCCGTGTCGCCCGATGGCCAGAAACTGGCCTGCGTGTTGTCGAAAGACGGGGATGCGGACATCTACGTGCTGGAGATAACCGGCCGCCAGATAACCCGATTCGCGCGGCCACGGTCGATCGAGTCGGGCCCGACCTGGTCACCCGACGGTCAGCAGATCGTGTATTCATCGGACCGGGCCGGCCAACCGCAGCTGTACATGGCCGACGACGACGGGCTCAACGAGAAGCGCCTGACCTACCGCGGACGGTACAACGACTCGCCACGGTACAATCCGAAGGGCGACCGCATCCTTTTCGTCTCGCGCGACGACAACGGCCGGTTCAATATCGCCACGGTTGACGTGCGCGGGATGGAGTACCACATGCTGACCAATATCGGGACCAACGAGAATCCGCACTTCGCGCCGGATGGGAAGCACGTGATCTTCACCTCGAGCCGCGGGGGCGGGACCGATTTGTATACGATGGACTCGGGGGGGCGGAACCAGCGGAAGTTGACCGCCACAGGGAATGTGACCAACCCGGTATGGGGGCCGTTTCCCCGGCGGTAGGGCTTGTTGAAAAACCCCGAGCGCGGCTGTTGGCAGTCATTGCGAGGAGCGGAGCGACGAAGCAATCTCTCTTCGTACCAGGAGCTTGGCCAGAGGAGAGATTGCTTCGCTGCGCTCGCATTGACTACTTATTGACTTATTTAACAGGCCCAGTAGGGGGAGCGGAAGGACCATGATCGGCCGGGTTAAATGAACGGGTACGCTCAGGGGTGTGTATAATTTGCGACACCGGTTCTGACGGGAAATTTTTTTCGGTTTTAGTTGACCGGAATCTGGTTTGCGGGTAGATTGGCTGCAAAAGTAATTGAGACTACACTACATACGTATTTCTCGCAAGGAGGATGTAAACATCATGAGAAAAGTTGTACTACTGCTGTTAGTCGCCCTGGTGGCGATGGCTCTTGTGGGTTGCGGCAAGAAGGTTGCCCCGGCCACCGAAGAGCCGGTTGCCCAGACGATCAACCCGGCCGATACCGCTACCCCGCCTCCGCCTCCGCCGCCGCCGGCTGAAGCCCGGTCGATTGTGGACGGCATGTTCAAGACCGTGTACTTTGATTTCGACAAAGCGGATCTTCGCAACGATGGCCGGGCGGCGCTGGATGCCAACTACGCCCTGCTGAACGAATTCCAGAGCGCGGTGGTCGAAATTCAGGGTCATTGCGATGAACGCGGCACGATCGAATACAACCTGGCTCTCGGCGAGCGCCGCGCGAAAGCGGCACAGAGCTACCTGGTCGGGCTCGGCGTACCGGCGAACCGCCTCCAGACAGTGAGCTTCGGCGAAGAGCGCCCGGCCGTTCCGGGTCATGATGAGAGCGCGTGGTCGAAGAACCGCCGCGCCGAATTCCGCGTGGTTTCCCAGTAACGGAGAAACGGACGGTAACGGAGAATGTTGACGCATAACAGACGATACATCGCCGCAGCCCTCGGGCTGGCGGTGGTGGCGCTGGGACTCGGGCTGGGCGGCTGTGTGACGCCGGCGCGCATCGACGCGCTCGAAGAACAGGTCAAGGTCACGCAGCAGCAGAACGAGCAGTCCCATAAGCTGCTCCGCAATATCGACACGACCGTGGCGACCGAGGCTACCGAGAGCCGCCGCCTTCGCGCCGATATGTCGGTGACGATCGATCAGCTGGAGATGCAGATATCGCAACTGCAGTCAAGCTACGTGGATCTCCTGCAGCGGATCGATCAGCTGTACGATGCACTGGAGAAGAAGGGGCAGCTGCGGTCGACACCCGGTGCCGTGCCACAGGGAAACACCACGACGACACCGAATGTCCCGCCGGCTATGGCGGAGGCGGACGCCGAGTGCACGCAGATCTACGACGATGCGTTCGTGCTCATGCGCCGCGCCGAGTACGACAAGGCGATCGAGGAATTCAACCGGTTCCTCGGGAGCTGCCCCAACCACCAGTTGGCGGAGAACGCCCACTACTGGATCGGCGAATCGTACTACTCGCTGGGCAAGTATGCCGAAGCGATCGAGCAGCTCGATCAACTGCTGAAGAACTTCAAGGCCTCCTCCAACACCGCCCGGGCGCTGTTCAAACTGGGCCGGTCGCAGGAGGAATTGGGCAAGAAGAAAGATGCCAAGACGACATTCCAGAAGCTGGTCGCGGACCACGCCGGAACGCTTGAGGCAGAGCAGGCGAAGGAGCGGCTCAAGTCGCTGTAACCATGCCGGCAGACTCCATACGGTTTCGCATTTCAACCCCGACCGGGCCAATACCGCCCGGCCGGGGTTTTTATCAACTGGAAGAGGATGCACTGTATGTGCAGGTGGGGCTGTACTCGGCCCGCCGCCAGTTTTTCTCGTATGTGGAGGGGGAGCAGATCCGATTCGACCTGGACAAAGAGGGGCGGCTGATCTTCTTCGAACTGGCGGTGGCCCGCCGCCAGTGGCCGGTGGCCGGCGACGGACTCCTGCCGCCGGCGGTGGCCGAACCAGCCGATATCCGGTGGCTGGATTTCCGCGCAACCACGAACGATCCGACAATACTCGCGAGCGCCGACCGCACGACCGTGCGACTGGCGTTTTCGGAGAATCCTCCGGAGCGCAACTACTACCTGGCCGACGAAGTGGTGGTGTCGGTGGACGCCCAGGATCGGCTGGTCCACCTGTGGGTGAGGGGCATCGTCGACGACTTGGCCGGGCAGGAAATCGGGGCGTTCCGGAAAAAGCACCGGGGCAACGGGTCGTTTTTCGCCTAGTCGCGGATACGGACTCCACTGAATCGGGGAGTGAAACATCGGCCATGGCCGCACGTATATCCCTGTAAATTGCCGAATGCAAGGACCGGAGGAGGACCGATGGTACACCTGTTTGCTGTGGCCGCGACGGCGATGGTCGTGGCCGCTGTCCCGATCGAAGCGGACCATGACAATGACCATGGGGCGAGATTCCACCACGCCGATCACCGCGAGATCACCTTCAAAAGCTTCAGCTCATTTGAGGTGGACGACGCCCGGTTCGAGATCGACAAGGATGAGATCATCCTCTCGCACCTCGAATCGCCGCGCGAGGAAATACGGATCACCGAGGACTACAAGATGTACCTCGATGACGAGGAGATCCCGCTCGATGTCGACCAGCGCAAGACGGTGCAGGAATTCTACCAGCTGAGCTTCGGGATCCGCAGCGAGGCGAAAGCGATCGCCAAGGAGGGGCTCAAGATCGGCGTCAAGGGGGCGAAACTCGGTCTCCAGGCGGTCGGTTGCGTGTTCAAGATGCTCCTCACGTCGTATGACGAGGAGGATCTCGACGTCGAAATGGAAGCCGAGGCGGACAAGATCGAGGCCGAGGCCGAGAAACTCGAAGCACGGGCCGAAGTCCTCGAGGACCAGATGGAACGCTGGGAAGAGGTGGGGCGCCAGATGAAAGACGAAATCCCGGCGCTCGCGCACATGGAGTGGTTGTAGGGGGAGTAACCGATAACGTTGTCTGCGGCATGAACGTGAAGAGGCGCCGGGTGAAAAACCTCGCGCCTCCTTTTTTGTCCATCTGCCGGGATCGGCAAGCAGCGCTTCCCCGGAGACGGCACTTTCCGTATGTTTTGGGCAGCGAAGACGAGATGGCCCGATGGCCCTGAACGGTGGGGTGCTCCCACATAGAGCGATTAAGGCGAAAGGCAGGCGATGGCGGTACGGGAGATCATACAACTGGGGAATCCGATCCTGTGGGCCGAGTGTGCCCCCGTGGAGTCGGTCGGCGAGGATGGATTGTCTGCGCTAATCAGGGATCTCGACGACACCCTGGCCGCCTTTCGCACCGCGAACGGATTCGGGCGCGGAATTGCGGCGCCCCAGATCGGGGTTACGAAACGCGTCATATACGTGCGCATGACCGACGGGAGTTTCGACGGCCCCATGATCAATCCGCAGATCGTGTGGCAAAGCGACAACCGGGTGGAGCTGTGGGACAACTGCTTCAGTTTCCCGGATCTGCTGGTGCGGGTGTCGCGGGCGGAGCGAATTCGGGTCACCTATGGAGATCTGGCCGGGCACACGCACCTGCTTGATGCGACAGGGGATCTGTCGGAACTGCTGCAGCACGAGATCGATCATCTAAATGGAATCCTGGCGGTGGATCGGGCGTTGTCACCCAAAGCGTTCGCGACCAAAGCCGCATGGGAGCTGATGGGACGGCCGAGGTAGGGGGGACTGAGCGAACTTGCGGGGCGCTGCGGGGGTTGCAGGAAGGGGAGATGTTCAGATTCAGGAGGGAATTATGCACAAGAACATGGGTGACACCGACCGCAAGATACGCATGGGGGTAGGGGCGCTTATCCTGTCGATGTTGTTCTGGGGACCAAAAACGCTTTGGGCGTTGCTGGGGCTGCCGGTGATTATCGGGGCAGTGACCGGGCGGTGCGTCGTGTATCCGCTGGTGGGGGTGACGACGCGGCCGAGCCGGTGGGAGCGGATCAAGGCCCGGGTGTGGTGAAGGCCACTCTGCCAGGATGATATCGCCCCAGCGATAGCAGGATTTCCTGGAGACCACCGAGCGGCCTAAGCCGTTGTCTGGCATACTCAAGGCGACCGAATTGCCCCGAGTCGACGGCCCCGCGAACTTCGGGATCCGGCCCGAGGTTGCAGGAAGGGGGAAACTCGTATACTCAGGAGGGAATAATGCGGATGAACATGGGCAATACAGATCGCAAGATTCAGGGCGGAATCGGGCTGTTCATTGTGTCGATGTTGTTCTGGGGGCCGAGAACACTGTGGGCGCTGCTCGGTCTGCCGGTGCTGGTGAGCGCGGTGACCGGTCGGAGTTTGGTGTATCCGCTGGTGGGAGTGACCACCCGACCGGCGAGCCGTTGGGAGCGGATCAAAGCACGGGTGTTCTAGGGGCGCGGCTGGCAAAATGATAGCGGCGGGAGTCACCCGGTTCCCGCCGCTATTTGCATATCAGGATCCCACCGCAAGCTCCGGGTTACTCGCGACCTCGGCCTATAAACTCACTATACCCGCCATCATAAAACCGGCCCGTTTCCAGGTCAAGGATCCCGGTCGTGATCCGCTCCAGCAGATACCGATCATGCGAAGCCAGGAGAAGAGTCCCCTCGTAGTCGGCCAAAGCCTCTTCAAGCGCCTCCCGGGCCGAAAGCTCCAGGTGGTTCGTCGGCTCGTCCAGGAGCAGGACATTCGCACGGGAGAAAAGGACTCTGGCCAGTGCGGTTTTGCTCCGCTCCCCCAGAGAGAGCGTCGCGATCAGCTGGAGAACCTTGTCGCGCCGCAGTCCCAGACCGCCAAGGATAATCCGCGCCTGCGTCTGCTCCGCGAGGCGGCCCTGTAAGACCTCGTCGAGGATAGTCGCGCGGGGATCGAGTGTCTCGTGCTCCTGCGAGAAATAACCGATCCGGATCTCGGGCGCCCAGCGGTACGTGCCGCCGGTCGGTGCCAGTACCCCGGCAAGGATTTTCAGCAGAGTTGATTTGCCCGAACCATTGGGGCCGATCAGCCCGAGGCGGGAGCGGTTCCGCAGGGAGAAGGAGAGGTCGTCGAGCACAGTCTGATCGCCGAACCGGTGCTTCAGGTTCTCCACCAGAAGCGGCATCGGATTGGCGACCGGGTCGGTCTCAATCGTGATGCGGCGCTCTTTCTCGATAAACGGCTTCTCCTCCTGCGCTTTTTGGAGCAGCGCTTTCAGGCGGCGTTCCAGCGATGTTGCTGTGCGCATTGCGTTCGATGAATTGGCCTGGCTGCGCCCCGAGCCGGCATCGCGCTTCTGAATACTCCCTTTCTTGCTCACCGACCGCTTCGGCTTGAATTTTTCGACTCGCTCAGACTCAGCCCGCTTGGCGGCGGCCGCCTCGCGCAGTTGACGGGCTTTCTGCTGGGCGCGGTCATACTGCGCCTGGCGGCGGCGACGGTCCGTATCTTTGGCCTCCCGATAGAACGAATAGTTGCCGGAGAAAACCGTCAGCGTGTTGTCGGCCAGCTCCCAGATTTCATTGGTGCAGGTGTCGAGGAAACGGCGGTCGTGGCTGATCACGATATACGGCGCGGTCAGCGTTTGCAGGTAGGATTCCAGCCATTCGAGAGCGGCAATCTCGAGATGATTGGTCGGTTCATCGAGAATGAGGATATCCGGCTCGACCAGAAGCAGTCGGGCCAGCGCGACTTTGGTCTTCTCGCCGCCCGACAAAAGGTGGAGGGAGCGCGCGCCGACCGACCGATGGAGGCGGAACCCGTCGAGCAGCTTCTCGATCGCGGCCTCAGTAACACCGCCGCCGGCGTCGTAGAACGAGGCCACCAGTTCGGCGTATTCGACCGACGCCTGATCTGCAGCCTTCATTTTTTGTCGCAGCGGGTCAATCTCCGGGCGGGCCGACCAGAGATAATCGGTGACCGCGATCGTCTCCTCGAATGCAACCTCCTGCGGGAGGAAGCCGATACGGCTGTCGGGACGGATCGTGATGTGGCCCTGGCTCGGTATCAGTTCACCGCGAATGAGGGCGATGAGCGTGGTTTTGCCGGATCCGTTGTTGCCGATCAGGCCGACCCGGGCGGCGCGGTCGAGCGAGAAGGAGACGTCGGTTAGCAGCGATTCCGACTGGGTCTCGTACCGGAAGCTGATATGTTCGCCGCGCAGGTATTCCATGGTGTTTTACGTTCAGTAGCGCACCCTTCGACTACGCTCAGGGTGACACTTGAAAGGTCAAGGGGTCGGTTTGGGTCAATGTCAGGGCCTTTATGGTCCTGACGTTGGTTTACACCATTCGTTCAGATGCTGTCATCCCGGCGTTCAGATGCTGTCATCCCGGCGGAATCCGGGATCCAGTCTTGTCTTCTTCTGCGTCAACCACGCAAAGCCGTGTTTGACCTACCGGGAGAGATTGCTTCGCTGCGCTCGCAATGACTCAGTCTACCGTTCGTTTAGTTGATCGGTCAATTTGGCATTCGCCGATCCCACAGCAAGCTGTGGGCGACCCGCCCACGCGATCATTACTCTTCGTCTTTCACGTGCGCGGCAGATGTCCACATCTGCCCCGTCTTCTCGGCACTCCGCTTCTCGACACCCGACCTGCATTCATGAAATCACCAATCACCATAATACCAATCATCGACCCTTTGCACCAGTTGACTTTTCGCCCTAACGGCATTACCCTTTCGCCGTTGATCGATCTGTTCGAAATAAGGAGAGTCTTGTGAAATACAACGGCCGAGAATACCAACCCTTCAGCGGGGCGTTTTCCGATCGGGACTACAACCGGCGCCTGGTCGGGCACTGGCACGCGAAACACATCCCCCACCGCACCAGCAAAGTTGTCACGCTCGACACGGTAATGGATGTCATCCGCGACGGCGACACGATCTCATATCCGCACTACTACCGGACCGGCGACAAAGGCCTCAAGCTCGTAGTCGATAAGTTGCGGGAACACAAGAAGCGGAATATCAAGATCTACGGGAACGCCTTTTTCGACCATGTCGACCCCTGGCTGATCGAAGCTGTCCGCGACGGCGTGGTCGGCGGCGTCTACGGCAACGTCTACAAATCACTCGGCAGCAATGTGACCAAAGGGGAACTGCTCCCCTGGGTGGGCGTCGGTTTCTCCCACGGCGACAGGGTGCGCAAGCTCCAGACCGGGGAGGTCGAACTGCGGGTTGCCTTCGGGCCGGTGCCGATTGCCGATCAGTGGGGGAACGCCAACGGCCTCCTGGGCAAGCCGGAACACTTGTGCGGGCCGGTCGGCTTGTTCGACGCCGACATGGACTACGCCGAGTACGTCTGCCTCCTTGCCGGGACAGTGAGCGCCACAGTCGTGATGCCGACACCGATCACCATGGAGCGGGTCGACTTTGTGGTCAAGGTCGATGACCCTGGTCTCAACTCGGGAATCGGGTCGGGTACGCTCGATATGAACAAGGCCCGTCAAAACCCCTTCAACGCGCAGGTCGGTGACAACATTACCCGCGTGATCAAAGCCGCCGGAATTGTCAAAGACGATTTCAGCTTCCAGGTCGGCTCGGGGGCAGGGTTGCTGGTGCTGGAGAATATCCGGGCGATGCTCAAAGAGATGAAGGTCCGCGCCAACTTCTCGATCGGCGGCGTGACCTCCCTGCATGTCGACATGCTCGAGGAGGGGACGCTCTACCAGCTCATGCACGGCCAGTTGTTCGAGCCGAGCGCGCGGATGTTCGAATCGATGCTGAACAACCCCCGGCATCACGAAATCACGACTGCGTTCTATGCCTCGGTGGCGAACAAAGAGGCGGCGGTGAACATGCTCGACCTCGCGGTCCTCTCGACTCTCGAAATCGACCGGGAGTTCAACCTCAACACGGTCTGCGCGGGTGGGCGGATTATCGGCGGGATCGGCGGGGGACAGGATGTCGCGGCCGGGGCGGATCTCACGATCATCTTCATGCCGCTGGCGACCGGAAAAGAC
Organism: Candidatus Zixiibacteriota bacterium; assembly: GCA_041742355.1. Classification (GTDB taxonomy): domain Bacteria; phylum Zixibacteria; class MSB-5A5; order GN15; family FEB-12; genus JAGNLV01. The sequence goes on along the minus strand of JBGSIV010000088.1, from coordinate 786 downwards.
GGCAAGGGATTCCCGAAAGTCGTCGACCGCGTCTACACGAAAACCACGCCGGGCGAAGTGATCGATGTCGTGGTGACCGAGGAGTACGCGGCGGTGAATCCGGCCAGCAGGAGCAAATACAAAGACTCGATCCTCGACTGTGGGAAGCAGCACGGGGTGAAGCTGGTCACGATCGAGGAACTGCACCGGAAGTCGATCGAAAAGGCGCAGGAATTCGGGACAATCCCGACCACTCCCGAACCAACCGGCGATGTCGTGCATGTGATAGAGTGGCGTGACGGGACCCTCCTCGATGTGATCCGCAAACCATCGAAGTAGAGGATTCGCAAGCCTCAACGAGTTACCGGGTCGCCCACAGCTTGCTGTGGGATCCCGAGGTATGAACCGGTCACATGGATCACAGCCCTGTAGGTCAGGCTGCTTGCAGCCTGACTCGACAGCGATCCACACCGATCCCCAATTCCCGACCTTTGAAAATCCTCTCTTTCGGCGACCGAAATGTTAACTCCCATCCCCTCCATAAATTGACTCCCTCCCGCGATAACGCATCGCCGTCGAATCTGCACACTTTCATTCCACTTCTGATGGAGATTGCCCGGACCCCCCGGTATATGTAAGAAAGAGTGTTCGCGGCGTCAGTCGGTGGTGTCATGCGACCCCGCCTCTCCGTGGTGTCAGGCGACCCCGCCTGACACCCCACGAAGAGAATGTTCGGAGCGTCAGTCCGTGGTGTCAGGCGCCCCCGCCCCTCTGTGGTGTGAGGCGCCCCCGCCTGACACCACACCG
>JBGSIV010000087.1:0-25259 GCA_041742355.1 Candidatus Zixiibacteriota bacterium | reverse complement strand
TGGGGCTCAGGATGATGGTGAGGATCGGTACGAGGCCGTTAACTGTCACCCTGAGCGTAGTCGAAGGGTGACGGGGGAACCACGCGGACTCCAATGTACGCCATGCTTCGACTACGCTCAGCATGACGTCTGGAAGAATGGCCGACATTAAGCGGAAAGTCGATCATGGGGAGGGACACAAATCGTGGTAAGATCTGGCGCATGGGTCTACATTCTCAAGTGCTGCGACAACAGCTACAACACCGGCAGCTCCAGTGATATCGAGGTTCGGCTCTCACAGCATGTAGAAGGTACGTTTCCCGGCTACACATCGAAACGCCTTCCGGTTCAATTGGTATTCTGCACATCGTTTCCGACCGTGCGCGAGGCAGTCGAAGCCGAACGCCAGATTAAGGGCTGGTCTCGGGTGAAAAAGGAGGCGTTGATCGCCGGCGATTACCAAGGGCTGCACAGCCTGTCTCAGTGCCGGAACCAGTCGCACTTTGTGCTGTCTCTGCTGAGGAGCCGCAACAGTACTGATCAATCGGGACCCGGTTGACCCGAACCCGGTTGACCCGAATATCCCTGACCGTCACCCTGAGCGTAGTCGAAGGGTGACGGGGGAACTACACCGACTCGAGACTACGCCATGCTTCGACTACGCTCAGCATGACGGTGATGGGGCTCAGCATGATGGTGATGGGGCTCAGGATGATGGTGAGGATCGGTACGAGGCTGCTAACCGTCACCCTGAGCGTAGTCGAAGGGTGACGAGGGAACCACGCGGACTCCAATGTACGCCATACTTCGACTCCGCTCAACATGACGACTGAGTTTTCTTCCCACCCCGCCTCCCTCGCACCACTGCCCCCACCCCGCCCCCAATCAGCACCACAAAAAACACTGTCGTCAACACCGCCTTGACCACCGAAAAACCGCTCGAAACCACAATCAGCGTCGCGGGCATCTCCGGAAACATCCACAACATCCCGATTATCCCGACATTCTCCAAATAATCAAACAACCCCGCCCCCACCGGCAACAGCGACAGCCAGAAGATCCAATTGGTCCGCCCCGCCGCCTTCCGCAACACCCAAACCAGCAACAGCGAGTAAGAAATGGCAAAAAGCGCCGGATAAACCATGTCCACCGGAATCTGATGAGTCAGGTAAGCGTTTCGACCGTCGACGCCAAGCCGCTCCAGCAACTCCCGTGCATACTCCACGGTATATCCCGCCGGAAGCATGTCAAACAACTTCATCCCCCCGGAAAACGCCATCACCTTGGGAATCGACACCAGGAGCATATAGGCATAAACCGCCAAAGTCACAATGACCATGCCGAGCACCCGGCCGCCATCGATTGGTCGGTCGAGAAACGTCCGATATGCCCTCAACGGATTTTGCATACAGACCAAAGATATACCCCGCAAAGGGCGGGCGCAACCGGTCAGGGACGCAGATAATCTTTCTCCTTGAGCCTCTCCGTTTGTATACATATATACAGCATATGAGAAGAGCCGTGCCGTACATCCTCTCTGCCCTCATTGCGGTTGGCCTGCTCTCGATTGCGGGTCCAGCGCGATCCCAGACCGTTGAGGGCCTGCAGCTTCGCCCGAGCGACTCGGCCGAGGCGGACCGCCTGCGCGTCTGGGCCGCCGCCGAAAACACCCAGAACTGCCGGATGAAAATCGTCATCTACGATGATTCCAACCGCGTGGTCCGAAACCTCATCGAATTCCTCGCCTCCCCGGGCTACTACAATTTCTACTGGGACAAACGCGATGACTCCGGCGCCCGGGTGCCGTCCGGGAAGTACCGCGCGAAAGTCGACTACTGCCTGAAAGTGGATTACGAAAACCTGACCGTGCAGTATTCGGCCTGGGAGAAGCAGAGCGAGTTGCTCCCCATGGATTCGGCGCATCCATTCTCGGTGGGGCTTAAGCTGGATGGAGGGGCGACCCCGATTGTGGCCGAGCTGCTCGACCTGAAGGGCCGGCCGGTCGATGTCATGGTCAAGGACACGATTGTCGGCGAGGGAACCCACTGGTTCACCTACCAGCCGCCAATTCCGCACAAACGGGGCAACTACATGATCCGCGTTAAGGCCGGAGATGCCGAGTTTCGGCGGGAGGTCAGCTACCTGCCATGAGCACATCCACGCGTTTCGTGTTACTCTTACTCGCTGCGATCATCCTCATCACCCTTGTGATCTCCGGCTGCCAGCGGCCGCCGGACCCGGTCTACGACCAGCCCGCGGTGACCCGAGGCTACTACGATGTCGTCTGGGTTGAGCCGCAGATAATCTACGCCGACTCGCTCTACACGATCATCCGGGCCGACCGCAAGGACTCGATCTTCGTGCGGACCGATGATGTCAACCCGGCCGCCTACGCGCCGTCGCTGGAGTTCATCGTCCGCGAAGACACCTGTTTCGCCACCGTCACCCTGTTCTTTCTCGAAGGAACGCGCCCGGATATGCCGCTCATGGCCCGGTACCTCCGCCGAGGGTACTACAAGGTCACGATGAACGACCCGCTCAAGTTCGGCGACGAGTTCTACCGCGGCTCCTATATCCTCCGTGGATCAGTCTGCGGCCGCAAAGTCACCCTGCCCGTGAAGAAGTAGACGCTCGACTTCGACAACAAGGCCTCCCGATCTGCATAATCAGCGTGCCGCGGTCGCCGTTGTTTCCACCACCAGCCTGCCCTCAGAATCGAACTGCACCCGATCCCCCTTCTCAAATGTCCGTTCTTCAATCGTGAACTGGCGCGAGAGCTTGCACGACTTGAGCCTCCCGTTCTCATGGAAATGGACACCCGACGGACCGCCCAGGACATCGGAGAAGAAACTGAACTTCGCACACGGCACACCGTCGATCTCCTCTTCCTCGACCAGCCACGCCAGTTCTATCTGTCCGTTGGGATGAAACCCCGTCTGGAAACCGTGCCCCTCGCCGCGGCAGAAGTGCCCCTGGATGCGCGTGTTCTCTTGCAGAAAGCACCAGTCGACAAACCCCTGTTCATCAAAGTGAACCATAGTGCCGGCGGCCAGCGGTTGTCCGGAGAGCGTATCCTCGCGGGCGAGCGTACAGAACTTGAGTGAGCCGTTCGGATAGTACTCGAGTTGCCCGGTACAGGGGATCCCCTGTACATCTCGAACTTCTCCCTCCGGCAGGGCAGCAGAACTTCCGGGGGGATTCCGGCGGTCATGATCGGCGGCCATGAGCAGGGAGATGGTGACAATTACCGCGGCCCCGAACGCGAGCGTACCGAAGACGATCGTCCGAGTGCGCGGTGAGATGCCGTCGTCGCCGCCAAATCGGCCGACCAGCAGACAGGTCGCGGCAATAACCAGCGGAGCGATGAGGAGGAGCCACACCCCGAGCGAAGCAGACCGAAAATCCAGCAGCCCGAATCGCGCCACAGCAACCAGCGCAAAGAGGAGAAGGATCACAGCGCCCGTTAACGGGAACCGCCGTCCAAGCCAACCAAACCCGAGAAAGACCCCCACAATAGCCAGCGCCACGAGAATCCCGGTGACCGACAGCCCGATATCCATCAGCACGAACGCGGCGGCGAAGAGACCGACAGCGCCGAGAATGACCGCACCGGCCCGTCGGTAGTCGCCGTTCATCACGAGACCGGTAATCGCGCGGGCCGCCAGAGCGACCGCGATCAGCATGTAGAGGTCTTCCGGTTGTTCTCCCCGCGCAACGCGCCAGAGAGCGAGACCAACCGCGGCGAGGACGACAATGATTAAGGCGATGTTGCCCGAACGGGCGTGAATCGTCAACTGACGTTCATCGGCGTACTGCCTCGCCACACCGAACTCGTGAAGCGCCGGGCGCAACAGGTAAGCGGCTACAAATAGCAGCAAGGCGACATCGTAGCCCAGGAGCGCGAGAGCCAGACCGGCGGCCGACAGGGCGCACGCGAACCAGAAGATCTTATCGCGATTGATCATAGTCACCTTCCTCCAATTGGAAGAGCTGTTCCACGGACGTATCCAGCTTGTGGGCCAGCAGCAGCGCGAGCTTCACTGACGGGCTGTAATCCCCCCGCTCGATCGATACGATCGTCTGGCGGGAAACACGCACCATGTCGGCCAACTGCTGCTGGCTGAGTTCGCCGCGTTCAAAACGGTATTTTCGCAGGTTCGTCTTCAACGTGTCTCCGACAAGGGTTTCGAGTCGTTGATTGTCTCGACCGTAAGTAAAGAAAACTTTACATGATGTCAAGTAAATTTACCATTGGGACGGGTGGATCTATCGGGAGTATTACCGCGCAATCACAGAAAGCTGTTCCATGATAATAGCTTAGGAGAAGCCAATTGACACAAAAAGGCGCCAGGCATTTGCGCCTGACGCCCTAAAGAGTGCTCACTGCGAGATGTCGAAAACCTTAACTGCTCACCGGCATACCCCCATTCGGATGCAGCACCTGCCCGGTCATGTACGAGGAATCCCGCGACGCCAGGTACACAAACGCCGGCGCGACCTCCTCCGGATGCCCCGCGCGGCCGAGCGGCGTGTCTTTGCCGAACTCGCTGATCTTCTCCGTCGGGTAACTTGAGACGATTAGCGGCGTCCAGATCGGGCCGGGGGCGACCGCATTGACCCGAATGCCGCGCTCGGCCAACACGAGGGAGAGCGTGCGGGTCATGGCAACTATCGCCCCCTTGGTGGCCGAGTAGTCGATCAGGTGCGGCGAGCCTTTGTACGCTGTCACGGATGCCGTGTTGATAATGCACCCCCCCTCGCTGAAGTGCTTGACCGCCTCCTTGGCCATATGAAAGTAGCCGAAGACATTCGTGCGGAAAGTCGTTTCGAGGTCCTCCTCGGTCAGCGTTTCGAGATCCTTCTGGACATGCTGGTGCGCGGCGTTATTGACGAGAATATCGAGCCGACCCAGCATCTGCGTGGTGCGCTTGACCGCGTCGGCGCTCAACTGGGGGTCGCCGACATTCCCCTTGATCAGCAGGCATCGCCTGCCCTCTTCTTCGACCATCCGCTTCGTGTCCTCGGCATCCTGGTCCTCGCTGTAGTAGACGATCGCAACATCGGCCCCCTCGCGGGCGTAGAAAATCGCCACCGAACGGCCGATCCCCGAATCGGCGCCCGTGATAAGAGCGACCTTCCCCTGAAGTTTTCCGCTCCCCTTGTACCACTCCCCCTTGACCTTTGGCTTCGGCTCCATCTTGTGTTCGGAACCGGGGCGCGGCTGGTGCTGGGTGGGGAATTCCTGTTTGCCTCTATTTTCGGCCATGTGTCCTCCGATAAGAATGATCCCTGCCATGCATGGTTACCCGCCGCCGTGCGAGGCGATTCACCGGACGTGAAGGGGACTGCATGAAGAAGATGATGCGGCTCCAAGAATGATACGTGCGGTCGGATGACATCAGGAGTGGGATTGTCGAGGACTGACGGGAGTGGCGCGGGGCTCAGCGAAACATCGTCCAGCCCACCGTGATCTTGAGCCCGGGAGCGTCGATCAGGCCGAGCCGTGCCTCGGCGAAAATGCTCTCGCCGCCCAGGTTCCGCTCGAAACCGGCAATGAGGTTGAAGCCGACGCCGGTTTCGAAGTTGCTGCCGAGGCCGTCGGCGTTGCCGGCGTAACGGGGAGTGTCGTGTTCGTTGAAGTTCGCGCCGATCCCTCCCCCGACAAACGGCGCCCAGTCATTTGGGGAAACCGGGAAGCGGCGAATGACTTCGAGATTCACCGCCGCAACCGTCACACCATCGCCGATTCCCAGATCGAAATTCGGCCGCCAGCTGATGCCCGTGCCGATGGCGCCCGACTGCAGATGCAGGCCGAAGTGGAACTGATCGGGGTTGACCGTCAGTCCGAGGTGTGGCCCCCACCCGGTCGCGAAAGCAGCCGACGGCGCTGTTTGGGCCACGAGGGCCGGGGAGACTCCCAATACCATGGCGCATATAATTCCGGCGGCAACACGCGATTTCATCTAACCCATCTTTACGCGACACAGACTACGGTTCGTGTCAGTGCGCTCCCGGCATCCGTTCGTCGCGGTGTGTCGTTGATCCGTCGGGGCGTCGCAGAGATGTCGAAGCGCCGGGTAGCAGCGCGGCGCAATCACTCCCAAACAACAACAGGTGCTGGGACATGTTCCCGAATCTTGCCCAGTCCACAGGTCTCCCTCCGGCCGCGTAACGCTCCAAAGACCAATGCCTTGTCCGCGTAATCCATGATACGCGAGGTCAACTGCAGGGCACGCCCGGCGTTTCATCCGGACAATAGCAGGCTCTTCCGGTGAAGATGCTTCAGTTACCGGGATCCGCCTCACACTTTGTGCCGCATTCCCCTTCCCGTGTTTCACTCTGAAACGATCGTCCCGAATTCCCCCTCCTGCGCTGATCAAGTTTTGACCAACCCCCGCTGCCCCCTTCGCTTGTAGGAACGGGTTTCCGGCGATCCTCCTCTGCCGCCTGTGGGGCTATTCGGAACTGCAACCAAGGAGGAATCTGCATGAAGAGAGATTTGTTCGTTCGCGGGCCGCTGGTTCTCGTTGCCGCGGCCGTCCTGGTCATGGCCGGTTGCGGCGATGACCGATCCACGTCGACAACCGACGATGTCGTTGTTTCGCTCGCCGTCTTCGACCAGCTCATCGATTCGATCGTCCCGCCGGCGTTCGATGTTCCGGTCGGCGTGAGCCCGTTCGGCAAGATCGCCGCGGACACGAGCTACGGGTACTGGGCTGGCGAGAACAACCCGCTCCTCGGAAAGGTCTTCGGCGAAACCGAGCCGATGGCGCTGCACCGCAACCAGCACCGTCTCGGGGATTGCGTGCAGTGGATGCACCGCGTCCGTGCCCTCGGTGACACCACGGTTGACGGTGTCCAGACTTCGCAGGGAGAATGCAACGGGACTATGACCGTCACCCGGCTCCAGGGAGAGACGGACATACCGGTGATGTTGCGCGCGGTTCTCGGTGACACCGCCCTGCAACTGCAGCACAGGATTCAGATTCAGATCGGAGAGCAGACACAGTCCAGGATCTCGGCCGGCGTACGACAGGACGACACCTGCGATGTCCTCCTTGCCTATCAGGAATACCCGGCGCCCGACGCGGCGAACCCCAACGCCTACGAATACAGCCTGCTGTACGCGTACCGCAACCACGAACGCGATTCAGTGCAGGTCCGCGCCGTCCATTTCCGTGCTTACAATAATACCGAGCAGCAGTGCGCCATGTGGGCCTACCAGGTTGCGTCGACCGAAGGCGGCGGGTTCTTCTACCGCATGACGTGGTATGCCGACGACTTTGCCGACGGGAACGGCCTTGGGTGCGTGGTCGGGACGGGCCAGTCCCGCGAGCAATTCGTGCTGCGGTATCAGCAGATGACGCCCGCAGAACAGACCGAGCCGGATTCACTCGACCCGTTCGGCCATCTCTGCCACATGTTCGGCCCCGGTTATGCTGATCAGGGGATATCGATAACGGCCGGCTGGGAGGAAGCCACGAGCGCACAACTCATGTACCGCTACCAGCACATGCCAATGGGGCTGAAGTATGTCCAGGCAGGTGCGGAGGACGCTTTCGATCCGTGGAACTGATCGCGAAGAAGGACTAAAACGAAGGACCTCTTCCCCGGATGGCGGCGCCAGACACTATGTCCGGCGCCGCTGTCATTCTACTAGCCTAAAAGAGCGTCCAGCCCACCGTGAGCTTCAGATCGGGGGCGTCGATCAGGCCGATCTTCCCCTCGATATAAAACCGGTTGCCGCCGCCGACACCATGGTCGACACCGCCAACGATGTTGAAGCCCGGTTCGACATCCTCGTCGTCGAAATCGTCGCCGTCAAAGCGGTCAAACCGATCGTCGTCCCAATCATAGAAATTGGCGCCGAGGCCGCCGCCGAGAAACGGCGCCCAGTCGGAGCGGCCGCCGCGGAAGCGGTAGACGACGTCGAAATTGATCGCGATCAGCGTGATGTCGTCGCCAAAACCGATGTCAAAATTGGGCTGAAAGCGGACCCCTTCACCCCTTGTTCCGAAATGCAGGTGCATGCCTACATGAACCTGGTCGGGATCGACCGTGACGCCGAAGTGCGGCCCCCAGCCGGTCGTGTTGCTCTGCGCGAATACGGAGGGAGCGCCCAGGAGCGCCACAGTACACATGAGCCCCATCAGCAACAAGCGTGTCTTCATAGCTTGAAAACTCCTTACGTGTAACAGGTCAGAGGTTCAGGTTCGTCTGTCAGTCCGCTTGCAGGGAGAGGATACCCACTGGAGAAAGCACCGGCCCCGACCGGCGCGCAACGGACCCAAGATACTGACCGGGAAGGTCCGTGCGCAAGCATTAGTTGCGGAACCCGCCGCCGCCAGAACCAGGAGGAGGCGGCGTTTCAAATTTGAACAGCGTCGTGCCCACCGCATCCCGTCCGGCACCTTTGCCCCGGTCTACCAGGAAATTGCTGCCGGATGGGTGGAGTACTATGGGGAACGTCCGATATATCCGGTATACAGGAAGAGGCCCCGCGGTTAGCGCGGTTCCCACCATAAGCGGTGGGCCACAGGATTGGTGGGCCACAACACCTACAGGGAAACAGTATGCCGAATATCCTCGTCGTCGACGACAAAGATGCGATGCGCAACATGCTCGCGGAAACCCTGACCGACGAAGGCCATCGGGTCGATGCCGCGCTCGACGGCCGCAGCGCCGTCGAACTGGTGCGCAACAAGTCGTACGACCTCGTCCTGACCGACCTGAAGATGCCCGACATCAGTGGGCTGGACGTCCTCACCCAGGTCAAAGAGGTCGACTCCGAAACGGCGGTGATCGTCATGACCGCGTACGGAACGATCGAGGACGCCGTGGCGGCGATGAAAGCCGGAGCCTACGATTTCATCACCAAGCCGTTCGACACCGAACACCTGTGCGTGCTGATCAACCGCGCCCTGGAGAATCGCCGCCTTGTGGCCGAAAACACGCTGCTTCGCCAGGAAGCGATGAGCGGCAAGGAATTCGCCAACATCATCGGGAAAAACCACAAGATGGCCGAAGTCTGCGGCCTCGTCCAGAAAGTGGCGGGCTCCGATGCCTCCGTCCTCCTCCAGGGGGAATCGGGCACCGGCAAGGAGCTGTTCGCCCGGGCGATCCACGGCCTCTCGCCCCGCAAGAACGGGCCGTACATCACGATCAACTGCGCCGCGATCCCGCGCGAACTGCTCGAGAACGAGCTGTTCGGCTCCGAAAAAGGGGCCTTCACCGGAGCCCACGTCCGCAAAATGGGAAAATTCGAGATCGCCAACACCGGGACAATCTTCCTCGACGAAATCGGCGATATGGACATAGCCCTCCAGGCGAAACTCCTGCGCGTCCTCCAGCAGAAGAACTTCGAGCGCCTCGGCGGGACCAAGCCGATCGAGGTCGACGTGCGCGTGATCGCCGCCAGCAACATGGATCTGGGCGAACTGATCAAAGCCAAACGGTTCCGCGAGGATCTGTACTACCGGTTGTCGGTGTTCCCGCTCACCATACCGCCGCTGCGCGAGCGCAACGACGACATAGGCTTGCTGGCCGACTTCTTCATCGACAAATACTGCCGCGAGATGCGCAAGCCGCTCAAATCCCTGACCGTCCCGGCGGCCGATCTCCTCGCGAAGTACCACTGGCCGGGGAATGTCCGCGAACTCGAGAATACGATGGAGCGCGCCGTGATCCTCGCCGAGGGAAAGAAGATCACGCCGGACCACCTCGCGATCCGGATTCGCCGCTCCGATGAGATCCACCTGCGCGACGGCGCGGGGCTCAAAGAGATCGGGCAACACGCCCTCATGCAGGCGGAACGTGGGGTGATCCTGCGCATCCTGCGCGAGGTGCGCGGGAACAAACGCAAGGCGGCCAAAATCCTGCAGATCGACTACACGACCTTGTTCGACAAAATCAAGAAGTACGACATCGAGAACGCGCTCTCGGAACAGTAGGTCCGAGGCGCGGCGGGCGTGAGCATACACCGGGATTGAGCATGCAACGCAGGCCCGCACCGACGAATCAGAGGGGAACATGAAGCCCCGCCGCACGGCGGGGCTTTTTTCATGTTTGTCAAATTTCGTGGACATTCTGGGCCACTTCCGCTTGACTGCCCGCGTTCTCAGTGCTATCCTCTCAAGAAGCAGAACGCGTAACACAGGGTACATAGGCTTGTGCGGACAGGCCGGTATTTCCAACTAACGACTCTCACACAGGAGGAATCATGTTCACTCTCTCAGGGACAATCAGATTGCTGTTCACATGCCTCGCTGGGCTGGTGCTGCTTCAGATCGGCTGCAGCGACGACGGCGGGACAAAGCCCCCGCCGCCGGATTCCTTAAAGGCGGAAGAAGTCGCTGCCGAGGCCGGCGAGTCTCTGGCTACTCTGATGACCTCCGTGGTCGATCCGATTATCGATGATGCCGATTCGTCATTTCGGCCGGACGACATTGACTTCAGCCAGGTCCACGCCAAGTACCAGGAAGCGCTGGGATACGATGCCGGATGTAAGAACGCCAAGTTCGGTGTTGCTTTCACCGGCATCCTGATGTTCCTCGTGGACGACGACTTCAACGACCTCGTCGAGGATTACAAACACCTGTACGACACCCTCGAGTTCAACCCGCTGCGACCGGGCGGGGTCGCGCCGGTGCCGGACCTCGGCGGCAAGCCACTTGTCGAGGGGATTCCGCTCAAGGCGGGGCGGTTCCGGGACTTGATCCCATCACCCCTGGCGCTCGATCAGGCTATGGTCGGGATGGCGCTTGCCGATCCGAACATTTCCGAAATCCAGCAGCGCATCGACGCAGTTCTCCTCCCCAGTCTTGTCGAGGCACGCCAGCATCTTGAGGATCTGCTGGAAGACCCGAACTACACGTTCGTCATAACTCCCGAGATGCAGGGCAATGATGGAGCCAGCCAAATCGTGCTGGATCGTTCGGATTTCCAGGTATTTCTCGCCTTGGTGCAAGGTGCGGAGGCCGGGTTGCACGTCTTCCTGGCGCGGAATTTCGACGTGGACTCGTACACGACCGACGGGATCACCAAAGCGCTCCGCAAAGACTCGAGCTTCGGCAGCTTAAAGGGCAGCGGCGTCGGAACCGGTCACATGACCGCAGCCAAGACGCGGGTCTTGGGCTGCCTTGAAGCGGTGAAGCAGGCAGTGGACTACCTCAAATTGGAGGTGGGAACCAGCCAGATGTACGATCTGATAAAGGTCTATAGTAATGACCTCAGTGCACTGAACGATGTCTATGACGCCGCCGATTCGATCCTCTGGTATTTTGACGGTCCCCGGGAGCTCGATATCATCTGGAGCGACTGGGACTGCTATGAAGTGGACGGGTGGTCGTATTGCGACGAAATCTTCGACACGGTGGCGGTGACCGTCGACATCAACAAGTTCTTCGACGCGCCCATCGCCAACTTCAAGGATTTCATACCGAACTACACCATTACCGTGACGCCGGCCGAGCAGACACACCAGGATTTCGCCGATCTCAACTTCAACCGCATGCGGTACTGGGACAACCTGGACCGCTACTTCGACAGGACGATCGACACGCCGTTTTTCGCTGTCCACATGCCGGATACCGATTCCGACGAGTTCTACCGGTTCCTGGCCGAAGAGCGCCAGGCTATGTTGGGGTGGTACAACTTGTATGACCTCTGCAACTACCCGCGCTATCAGTATCCCGATGACATCCGGTGCTTCTGGTCGGAAAACCAGTGGTACTACGAGGAGCTGTATGAAGCAGTCACCTCTCTCGAAGTCTGCTACGACTGGTCAGCCGCCGCCTTTGAGACTTGGGAATTCCCGAATCCGACGATGAACGGGCTGTTCCCCGGGATGACGTCAGACCGACTCAAAGAAATCTGGTCGGACGATATGCAACTCGAGTGGTACCCCTCCGACTGCCAGACGATCAATATCGATATCTGGTAGGATGGCGGGAGCGATATAGACATGTTCACACACGTGGCACAGAGACACCCGGCGCTCGTCCGGGTGTCTCCGCTCATTGTGGCGGCGCTGGTGGCCGGATCGGCGACCGGGGCGGTGCATGTCGATAGCGTGAGTTCGGGGTACCGCTCGACAGTCGTGTTTTCAGACGGACCGGGCGACCGGTGGTTAATCAACGCCTCCCCAACTACAGTCGCGCTATCGGCTGATGCGCTGGGACTCGACTGGCATCTCCGGCTGACGCACGATCACGCCACCGGCGACCTGAAGTTCTCCGATCCCGAGGGGCTGTCGATGGCTGACCGGGCCGGTTCCAGCGAGCTCTTCGCCGGGCAGGTGAGGCTCTTCGACCCGGCGACAACAATTGGATTCCAGGCCGGGTTCGGCGACGGAGCCGTCGATGCCGACATGATCTGCCGTTATCAGAATGATCGGGCAACCGGCTGGGTTATCGGCACGACCGTCCGTCCCATCGACGCCCTGGCGATGAGCCTGCACCGGGGCCAGTACCACCCGGAGCCCGCCGTCTGCCGGCTCTTCTATGAATTTGATGACGATGGGGTCCGATCGCGCGTCGGGGGAGACCTGCACTGGTCGATGCCGGTATGGATGACGACGGTGGAGCTCGCGGTGGCGCCGACCGATCGCCTGCGCCTGCATTCGACCGTTCGCGACGCCGATCTGACGCCGACAGCGCCGCGGGAAGGTGGGGACCCGGCGGGCCTCTACCGCGCCACGCTCGAGGGCGTGTACTGCGACGGCACGGTCGGCGTCGAGTACCAACTCAATGATCGCCTCACTGCCTCGGCCGGATACCGGCGACTCCGACTCAGCGCCCGTGTGATCGGCTACGATGCCGGCATGATGTTCGCCTACTTCGGTGTCGTGCAGGCGGAGGCCGAATCGCGGTCCTTCGGAATTCGTTATCGGCAGTGGTCAATTGATGGTCAGGCGGGCTCAGGGACCGGAGCACTCATGGGCGATGTCGAAATCAAGCCGTTCGTCGACGGGTTACTTGGTCTGCTGGGAGAGCGGCGGCACATCGTGAGTGAGGCTTCGGTGTCGTGGAAGACGGTGGCTGTCGACGGCCTGTTGCTCGGTGGTGACCGCCTCGACTGCCGTGGTGGCCTTCGGTTGCTCCGCATCGAGCCGGATGTTAGATGGAAAACCTGGCGACCGGCGCTCATGGGGCTCGGGGCTTCCGATCTGCGCGCCGACGCACTGGATCTCAATAGAGCTGATCTGGTGCAGCTGCGGCTGTCGCCGACATTGCGCCTGGGTTCGGTGGCGCTCATCCTGTCGGTCTCACAGTGGCTTCCAATTGCCGTTCGGGATCGGGAGAGCGGCGGTGCTTCGGGCGGCTCGGGAACCGGCGGCAATGACGGTGGAGACGGTGGTGATGGTGGTAGCGCATGGGGCGGTTTCTCCGCCTCGATTCAGCTGCGCGCCGGTTACTGAAGCGGGCAGAATCTTCTCTGTTTTGACGCCTGTCGTTCGCCCCGTTTGCTTCTCCCAAATTCGCCCATGAAACTCCACGCCGCAAAAAGGTGTTGACTAAAATGGCAGCATGCCTAAATTTCTCCAATGTCATGCCCTGGCGTACCCACGGGGCGGACGGCGTCGGAAATAGGATTCGGGGAGGCAATATACGACGTCCGCCCAATGGACCCTTGGCGGGTGTCCCGACGTAAAAGGACAATGATGCAGACAGCAGCGCTGATCAACCGACGGGTTCTTCTCCTGAACCAGAATTATGAGCCGATTTCGATTTGCTCGGCCAAGCGGGCGATCGTGCTCATGTTCGAGGGGAAAGCCGAGATGATCGAATCGGCCGACGGACTCAAGCTCCGCACGGTCACGACAGCGTACTCGCTCCCGAGCGTGGTCCGGCTCTGGTACTACAAAAAGGTGCCGGCCAAACGAATCATGCTCACCCGCAAGAACGTGATCATGCGCGATGACGGCCGGTGTCAATACTGCGGCACCACCAAGGGTCCAATGACCGTCGACCACATCGTCCCCAAAACGATGGGCGGTTCCGAGTCCTGGACCAACCTCGTCTGTGCCTGCGCCCGCTGTAACAACAAGAAGGGGAACCGGACGCCGGAACAGGCGGAAATGGGCCTGATCCGAAAACCGACCAGACCGAGTTACATCACGTTCATCCAGCGTAACTACGGGGTCGCCGATCAGTGGCGGCCTTACTTGTTTCTGGACTACAACAACGGGACGAGCTACACGACCTGAGCGCTAAACCTGCGTGCACTGCTGAATGCCCCGTTCTGCGCAGGCTCTCACAATGCGCTGGTCAATTCTTCGCCTCACTCTGCCGATACTATCCCCGATACGAACGACCACCCGAATTTGCAGCCGGGAGAAGCTATGACCATGCTCGCCTGGAAAGACGCCTACCGCATGGGCGTCGAAACGCTCGATGAACAGCACCGTGAACTCTTTGCCCTCGGCGAACGCCTGGAACGCGCCATCGCCGACGGTTCCGAAAATGAAACGGTCGCCGACGCCCTGCGCCTGCTCGTGGCCTACACCCAGACCCACTTCCGCGAGGAAGAGGCGCTGATGGCCCAGGTCGAATACCGGGAACTCGAACACCACACCCAGCTGCACCGCCACTTTGTCACGCACCTCACCGGGTACCTCAAGCGACTGCGGGCGGGGAAAGCGGTCACCGCCGAAGAACTGGTCCATTTCATCCAGAAGTGGCTCGTGGGGCACATCCTCGGCGAGGACATGAAGGTCGCGCACGCAGTCAAGAAACTCCAGAACCCGACGCCGATCGAGGGATGAGGCTCCGCTCATACCCTGAGGACAACCGGACTTTCGTCTGCCATCGACGATCCGAGATCCCCGTTCTGACTGTCTCCTGCCTTACTTTTGCGCAATCTGCACCCCCCCTCCATACCTCCGTCCGCCACAGCCGATAATCTGGACAATAGACGAGATCCCAGATATCAGCCAAGGAGACAGGGGAATGAACCAGCCGAACTATCCGCCCCACGGGGCGCCGCCGGCCAATCAACCGCCGACAGAATACTCCGGGCAGCAGCCCACGCACCCGTCAGGATTCCCGCCGCCCGGTCAACCGGCCGGTTGGCAATCGACCGGCAACTACCATCCGGGCTACGGCGGCCAGAGCTACCCCATCGGGATGCTCCCTCGGCCCTTCTCGGCCCGGGGAAGAGCGGTCGCAACTGTCTACGCCCTCGGCGTCGTGATGCTCCTCAATCTGCTCTCGGTTCCCCTCCTGCTCTGGGAGAACTCGCTGGTGCGCCGCTACGGCCTGAATCCCGCCGCCGGCGACAACGCCCCGAGCGAGGCGGTGGGTTGGTTGATCGCCACCGGTGGGCTGGGGTTCTTCACCGCCGCGGCAGCGATCACCACCATCGTGCTCTTCCTCATGTGGATGCACCGCGCCTACCGGATGCTCGAGATCAACGGCCTCCCGGGGTTGAAATCGAGCTCGGGCTGGGCCGTCGGCTGGTGGTTCATTCCGTTCGCCAACCTCGTGAAGCCGTATGAAGTGGTGAAGGAGATTTTCGAACGCAGCGAACACGGCCAGTCGACCGGCGGTTTTGCCTATGGAGCGCAGAAAGAATCATCGTGGATAGTCGGCGCGTGGTGGCTGGTGTGGATCGTCTCCTGCCTCGCGACCAATGTCTCGACCTTCATGGCGACCTTCGGCGATTCGCCGGAGCAGTATATCCGCGGCAACTGGATCGCCATCGGGGCAATCCTGCTGTACCTGACCGCCGGAGCGCTCGCGATTATGGTGATCCGGGACATCGACAATCGCCAGTGGCGGGCGTTCTGTACAGGGCAGCGACCGGCGGTCCCGCAGTCCTCCCCGGTACAGGTGGGGTAGGCAGGAGCACAGTCGCTCCCGGAGTGTGATGTATGAATGAGCAAGCACTGGTCATGGCGGCGTTCATCGGGATAATCGGCGTCTTCGTGCTCGTCATCCGGGCGGCGATCAGCCAGCGCCGGAGGGAAGTCGAGCGGCTGCAGCGGCTCGGATTCGCCGAAGTGAGAGATCCCGATCAGCGGCTGGTCGAACGGCTGGCCGAGGTGACCAAAGTCGGCGCCAAAGCTACGTCGATCGGCACGATCTTCCGCCGTACCGCCGGCTGGTACGAGATCTACACCTTCCTGCCGCGTCGGCAGGAGGGGCGTGACGTGGATTTCGTCGTCCGCGTCCCCGGACTGACTTTGCCGAAAATCCGGATCATGCGGAAAGTGCCGCTCGCCGGAAAACTGGGGGCTTGGCTCAACGGAATCGCCGCCAAAGTAGCCGGACTGGGCTTGTCACCGGTCGAGGTTGCGAATAATCCCGAACTGGCCGAACACTTCCTGATCTTCTCCGATAATCCGCCCGCCGCGGCGGAACTGATCGCCTCAAACTGGCGGGACCTCCTGCGGGAGGCGCCGGCCGGGTTCGCGGTCAGCGGCGAGGGAGATGTCCTCGCCTTCGCCTTCAACGAGCAGATCGAGCGCACGCTCGGAAAGAAGAAGGGACCGCAGCCCAATGTTCCCCCGGTCGCCGGGATGCCGGCGATAGAGGAGCAGCGGTTCCACGAGACCGTGCGCCGCGTGGAGCGCTTCGTCGAAGCGGCCCGGGAGCGATAGCGGCCGGCGCCTCTTTCAAATCAGCTTGTCTTCCGTGCCGACATCGAGTATCCTATCGATGTTATGGCACATAATCACAGCCGGATGAAGCAAATGCCTCTCGCGTGGCCTCGCGGCCGCCGGCTGCCCATCGCACTGTGCGCTCTCCTGCTTCTCTCTCTCCTCAATTGCGACAACAAGAAACCCGTGGGCCCGGCGGGCGAGCCGGAGAGCCTCGCGCTGGTATGGGGCGATCGCCAGGCCGGTGTGATCAACTCGGTACTCCCCGCAGACCTCGTGGTGAAAGTCGGGACGAACGAGGGGCCGGGAGTGGAGGGGGTTGCCGTGCGCTTCGAAGTGCTTTCCGGCAGTGTGGCAGTTCCGTACGAAGTAGACACCGATCGCAACGGCCTTGCCCGGGCACGGGTGAATCTGGGGAGCACGCCGGGCGACTTCACCATTCGGGCTTCTTCCGACCAGCTGGAGCCGGTGATCTTTCAGGGAAGATCAGTTCCTCCCGTCGCGGTGGACTACCAGAAGTCGATCAGCGGGCTGAATCTGATATGGAGCCACACGCCGGGCGAGGATTTCCGCTGCCTGTCGGTGGTCCGCCGCTGGGAGACTACCGTTGTGCCTGTGCGCTCCGATACGCTGGTGCTCGACTCCACCGGGCTTGAGACCTCCTACCTCGACGCCAGGCCGATGCAGGCTCGAAAGTACTGCTACGAATTCAATCTCTCGTATGGCGACTATACCGTGGCCGCGACAAGCCTCGTTGTCGACGACTCGATGGCTGTCTTTCTCAACGCGGATGTGACCGACCTCGTTTATGACCCGGAGCGCGACTGTCTATACGCCGCCACGCCGACCCTCAGCTCCGTCATCGTCATCGACCCCTATCGGTTTTCCGAAATCCGCCGCATT
The DNA here is from genome assembly GCA_041742355.1 of Candidatus Zixiibacteriota bacterium. Taxonomy (GTDB): domain Bacteria; phylum Zixibacteria; class MSB-5A5; order GN15; family FEB-12; genus JAGNLV01. Next base: position 7,777 of record JBGSIV010000087.1, on the reverse strand, counting down.
CCGACTTTCGGCGCGCCGTTCAACGTCAACCTGAGCCGCTCCGGCTCGCTCCTCTATGTCCCGGGGCATGCCGCCGGCAGGCTCAATATTGTCGATATCGCCACGGGCGCCACGCGTTACATCCCGACCGACAGCCTTGCCGACAGCCACTATCTTCGCGACGTGCTGGAGTTTGCGCCCGGTTGCCTGGTGATGATATCCGATTGGCTTTCGTATCAGCTCGGAACCCGCCCGCTGCTGTATTGGTCAAGCCCTATCGATACCGTCATTCGCCCCGAGTACTTCGAGCCTAATTACTGCTACGGCGGTGAACTCCAGTTATCGGCGGACAGCAGTTGCGTGTACTTCGTGTACCGGCGGGACAACCGCCTCTTTATCGAAAAGTTTATCATCGTGGGGAATTCGATGGGCTCGGCCGCCAGCCGGGATCTGCGGTTGGACGGTGCGTACCCGTTCCGCTTTTCCGTGAGCCCACTGACGGGCGCGATCTACCTGACCAACGGACTGGTGCTTGACTCGACCGACCTGAGCACGATCGGCACCACCGGAATTACGGGACCGCTTTGTCTCTCACCCGACGGATCGACACTGTACGTCGTAAAACCGGGGCCGTTCCCCGGACCGACGGATTCGCTGCGCGTGTACGATGCGGTCACGCTGGAACCGGGAAATTCGATGCCGCTGCCGTACGGGACAAAGGGAATCTGGCCGTCGCCGGTTGACCCGCGGGCCCTTCTGGTAACAGCACAGGGACGGCTCTTTGCGATAGGAGTACGGTAAGCTTGACAGGACACCTTGTTTTTAGCGGTGCGCGCCGTTCGATGGCCGTGCTCCTCGCGTTCGCGCTCCTCGGACTGGCCGGAGGCTGTGCCCGCATGGCCAACGTATCGCCGCAGGAAGCTGCGCGCCGCCCTCAGGACAAAATCGTCGCCTTCGGCATGAACCAGGTCGTTGCGGCGGTGACACTCCCCTCCGGAGAGCGGGTGGAGTTCAACGACCGAGGGGCCGCCTATGACTACGGTCGGAAAATGATCGTGGGGACGACGGCAGACGGAAGTGCGGTCGAATACCCGCTCGGCAGCCTCGCGGGGATAGAACTGCTGGTGCCGGGTGACTCCACACTGCCGCCCAGGACTCTGCACCCTTGGGACGCGCAAAGGGGAGGGCAATTCGCGGTCGCCGATTCGGTGGCCAAACTGGCCCGCCCCGTGGCCCGGATCGTACCGGTATCGGGTAGGACGGGCACAGTGGATACGCTGGGCCATTCGGCGCGCGGCGTGGGTGCCGACCAGCAGCCGATGGAGTTCCCGACAGGGTCGATCGCTTACGCCCGCCTTCGCGTGCTGCCGTCCATCTATTCCCGCCGTGCCGTCGGGGTGTTTGGCGTAGGAGGAGTGAGCAGCGTCGCCGGCGACGGTTCTGTCGCGACCGTCGATCCCGAGTCTCGCACCGGCCTGGCCATGGGCCTGATGGCCGTTCAACGGCTCTCCGACCGTTTTGCACTGCAGGCCGAACTGAGCTGGGCGACACGCCGTTCGACCGCGCAACAGACCGCCGTCGTCGACGGAGCGCAGATCCGGGTGGTCGACAGGCTGCGTGTATCGTTGTACGAGATCGCGCTGCTGGGAAAGTACCGGCTGGCCGATGTGAAATCCGCACAGCTGTCGCTTGTGGCCGGACCATATCTGGCCTTCACCTCCGGCGCGACTTCGCAGTTCGACAGCACGTATGTGTTGGCCGGATTCGTGATCGGTGAATCAGGGGAAAGGACAATCGTCAACCTCAAGAACACGTTGACCGGAGGCCAGGTCGGAATCGAGCTGGCGCAGTGGGCCGGACGAATCCGGCCGGTCATCGGACTGCGATATACCTTCGGCTACACATCTCTTTTCGGCTCAGGGGAGATTAAAGACCCGAGTGAGCGGGTGTTGACCCTTCCCGACAGCGGGGGAATTGATCTCAAGCTGTCGGGGTTTTCCATTTCGGCCGGTTTCACCATACCGTTCTGATTGACTCTCCCGGAGCTGGTCAGAACTCGCGCAGAACTGCTACCGGATACGATTGGGCGGCGAGGTAACGACAGTGCCGCGCACACCCACCGCGACACAACCGTTGCCGGCGCCCGTCACGCCATATAAGGTACCCCGGAGGCCGGTCCGATAGGTGCCACCGATCGTGCGGTTTGGCTCCCACGGGGTCGGTGCGTGTCTCATGACCACGGCGTCCCCGTAGTTCCCCACGGCCACCAGCTGATCTCCGACCCGGTCAATGGCCCGCATTCCATCGCCGACCAGTATCACGACGGAATCAATCGGGCAGAGATCTCTGTAAGACCCGTACCAGCTCGTTCGAGTGTAACTCAGGGTCATATTGAATGCCGTACAGTGTGCGACAATATCCTCCCCGCAGAGGACAAACGCGCCTGTCCGCCGGTCCTGCCCGACCGCGTACCGGAAATCCGGCGCCCAGACGATCGCTCGAAGCTGGTCACCCGCATAAATGGACCGATACCAGGTCTGCAGATCACGCGAAACAAGAACAAGACCGCTGTCGCCGACAGCAATGGCATGTGTATCGTTTGCTCCGACCCCGTTGAGGAGGCCGGCGGTCGTGTTGAGATTCCAGGAGACACCGTCTTCCGATACGAGAATTGCGTGCCCGCCGACTGCAATGAAGTGGCTGCCTGTCCACACGATATCCCGCAGACTGCCGGGAGCGCCCGTGTAGCGCAGCTCCCACGTGCGGGCATCGGGGGAGGTGTATATCGAGGTGCCGCCGACCGTCACGTACATCTGGCCGTTCCAGATTACCGCGTTCAGCGTGTCGTCCACGCCGCTGGTGCGAATCTCCCACACCGTCCCCATGGCGGGCGAAGAGAATGTCGGGGCACTCTCGTCCGAACAGGTGAGAATAGATAGTGCGACCGAAACCAGCATGGCGGTGAGCACAAGGACTCGGCCAATGATTGAAGGACGTCCTGAAGCGGTTGCGATCATGAATCCGAACTCCTCCCCAATGCGGGTTATTGGCTCCACCTTCGCCCCAGTATAACGGTCACGGCCGGGGAGGGCAAATCATATTGGTTCGAATCGACGGCGCGTCCGGTGGCCGGTGACTACCCCTCGGCCCACTGCCCTGCGCCGGGTGGAACACTTCGTCCAGGCGGCCCGAGGGCGGTAGGGGAGGCGGTACCTCGTCAGGCAAAGCGGTCATCGACGCTATCCACTGATTCGCGCACCGTTCCTTCTGTCCGAGGTACGTCAAACACGGCTCTGCGTGTTTGACGTATGTGTTGGCACCGTCAAGCACCGAAACCGGTGCTCGCCCCACCGCATACATCCACCCTATTGCGGAATCACCTTGCGCAGCGGCGAGTCGGTCACCGGCCACTGCCCTTTGGCAACATTCTTGGCCCCTGCAAATACCAGATACGAGTACTTGCCGTAGTGCGGCACAAGCTGGCCGATTCGCGCCAGCGAGGCGTAGTCGCCGGAAAGAACCACCATATATCGAGCGAAGCCGTCCCAATTCTGCCCCGCCAGCACGAACGTGTTCCCGCTGAGCGGATACGCCTGGCCGCCGATCGCCACCGAGTCGTCCGTGACCTGGACCATTCCCGCGAGATACCCGGGGAGCGTGGTCGGATTCAAGATAACCGGCGCGTGATCTTTCGGTACTGCCCCCAGTTGGTCCTCCGCGACCACGGTCGACTGCTCCTCGGTCAGAGCCGAGCCGAACGCGGCGAACGCCTCGCGGGCGGGGGCATACGCCGATGAAAACACCAGCGCCTTCTTATCGATCCCCAGCACGGCCGAGATAATCGGCTCGACCTCCTCAGGATAAAGGCGCCGAAATATGTGGAAATCGGGATCCACGGATACCGTCGCCATTCCGGCCGGTACGGTGAACTCCAACGACATCTCGGATTCGGTGAGCCGGACCGTTGTGCTCTCAATCGAATCCGCACCCTCGGCGCGAATCGGCACCGCTAGTCGATAGGGTGTCTCCGTCGACTGCGTGATCTTGAGGCCAACCGTCTTACCCTCGCCACCATTCGGCGCCACCGAACTTACTTCAACGCCGAGCACCGGCGCCCCGGCGCGGTCAACCCACTCGGGAATGATATAGCCGAGATCCTGCCCGCTCGCTTTCTCGAACGCCTCGATCCAATCCTCCCACGAAACGACCTTGCCGACATAATCGCGGTACACCTGTTTCCACGCCGCGAAAAACGCCTCGCTGCCGATCTGCTCCTCGATCAAATGGAAGACCATCATCCCCTTGTTGTAGCCGATCGTGCGAGTCTCCGCGCTCGATCGCGACGTGAACTCCCGCAGCGGAAAATCGTTCCCCTCGTTCACATAGCTGAGGTACTCTTTCAGGATATCCTTGCGATAATCGCGGGCGGCCTCTGGTGAAGCGAGCAGCTTGTAGCGGTAGTCGGCCCCATACGTCGTGAGTGCCTCGCACCAGTTGCCGCGCTCGTAGTCGACATAAACCGAATTCCCCCACCAGTTGTGCAGGACCTCGTGCCCGAGCGACGACGTGATTATAAACGGCAACCGCAACACACTCTGCCCGAGCAACGTCCAGCCCGGCATGCCGTAGCCCGTCGGGAAAAAGTTCTCCGCGACCGTGAACTGCCGAAACGGATACGGCCCGATCAGCTCCTGGTACATGCGAATGTAGTCGGCCGTGGCCGTCAGGTACTTGTCGCAGAGCGATGTATCCGCCTCGAAAAAGTAGGTCGCGACCGTGATGCTGTCGACCGTTGTCGTGCGCACCACATACGGCGCGGCCATGAAGTAGTAGCCGTCGGACAGAAACGGATTGGCGAACCGCTGGACCTTGCGGTCGCCGTTGATTTCCGAGGAGACCGGGTTACCGTCCGCGATCGACTCCCATTCGGCCGGAATGTCGGCGGTGAGCGAGAACCGCGACATCGTCTCGGTCCCTTGCGGATAAAAACAGGCGGCGGGGCTGAGATACGCCCCCAGTTCGAGAATAGTGCCGTTGACTTCGTTGCCGATATTCTCTCGCGAGAACTGGACATTCTCCACCGGATCGTCGAACCGCGCGGCATACGCGATGTGGAAGGGGAGCGTGTCGGCCGACACCGCCTCGAACAGCAGGATGTCGGCCCCCTCCCGGCGGTCGATCCCGGCAGCGATGCTTGCCGTGTCACCGGTTGGGACGAGTGTGTAGTTGACGGGTAGGTTATCGATGGAGAATTCGCGGATATCGGCGCTGTCTTTCAGGTACAGCAGATTCCAGCCGGCCGCGACAACGATCGTGCCGTAGTCCTCGATCACCGCGGTGTGGGTGACCGGATCGAGGCGCAGGGTGATGTTGTGTTTGGTGAAGGTGGCCGGGATTGCGGCCAAGGCGGCGTTGGCCGCGACAGCGAGCGCAAGAACCAGTATGGCGACAACGGCGATAAGGCGGTTCATGGGAGACTCCTTTGTTTGGCTGTAAGTAAGGGTTGGGATACGGGGGTGGCAACGGAAAACTGGAGGAGTGGTAGCGTGATTGCCACAGACGGCAAAGAACAGGGCCCCTGGCGTATTCGGCCACGGGCCCTTGGAGAGTGGATAGTTCCGGTCGATTGCGATTCTAGTCGCAGGCCGGCGGAAGTGGTCCCGCTCGGAACAGGTAGTTCACGAGGTAGACTAAATCGGAGACGTTCACGTGGTCGCTCCTATCTGCATCGGCGTGGTAGAAGCACGGCGGTTCCGCACCACTCCGGAAGAGGTAGTTTACCATGAAAGTCAGGTCTGTGACTACGATAGCGTTGTCGCTGTCGACATCGCCGCGCAGGCGGCAGCAAGTTCTGATGAAAGGTTTGACGGCATCGAACCACGGTGAGACATCGAGCACCCAGGGCGTGTGGACGGGCATGCCATCCTGTATGGGCGGGAGGGAATCAAAGTCGATCGTGACCGGTCGGTCGATCGGCTCCGGCGACACGAAAACATCGAAGGAGACAAACTCGTAGTAACCGCGTAGATAAGCATAGTAGGTGCCAATCCCGCTGACCGCGTCAAGAAGGACACTGCCGCTGTCAAAAGGAATAGCATCCAGCAAGAGCTGGGGGGATACGGGCATCTCGTCGCTGAAGCTGAAATTCGCGACGGAGTCCGGTTTCTCGCCGTTGATCAGCACCTGGATCGGCATAAGTAGTGAGATTATGGTGTCGGGGAGAAGGAGCTTGAGCTGAAGCCGGACTGAGGTCTGGTTCTTCGGTAGTATTGCGTGAACGAGTTCGAGGTTCACATTGGTGTCGAGGGGCGGATCAAGAGATACACTCCCAGCCGGGCAGGTGAGAGCTGGTCCGGAATGGAAGAGGAAGTCATTCAGGAAAACTGCGTCCCGGAGAGTCACGCGATACGCGTGGTCGACGTCGGCGCTAGGCATTGAATGTGGGGCCGGGCCACCTTTAATCAGATAGTTCATGTAGTAGGTTAGGTCACTAATTATCACTCTGTTGTCGTTGTTCACGTCACCGCACAGGTATGTGATGAAGGGGGGCTGCAAATGGTTCTCCCACCACCTCTTGGCTTTTGCCGCGGCCGAGGAAAAGCCAGAAGCAGTGCCTTCCTTGATCGTGATGAAGGCCATCCAGATAGTCACCGTGTCCATTGCAGCGAAGTTCATGTTGTTGGTGAATGTCATGACGGTATGCAGATCGGTGAAGACGGAATCCGGATGCGCCGATTCATACTTCGAGAAGCCGGCTTCTGTCTCCATCTGGGTGAAGATCTCGGCCGGGACGAAGCCATACGGGTTGCCGTAGACCCATGTCGGATTGTCTGATGTATAGGCATTGACCGGAGCGGTCGAGGACAGGTCGGTGGCATTCTTCTTCATCTGGAGGAATTTGATGCCGCCGAAGCGGGCATCGCTGTCCTGACAGGCCGGGTGCCAGCCGGTGTCATCCTGGTGGTATTCGCCGCCGTACTGCCAGATCATCTTCTCGGTCGCGTTGAAGTCCGAGCCGTTGTCCGAGCCGGAGTCGGCCGGGATATCCCAGTCAATCGCTTCACCGATGGAGATGTTGTTGTGGGCCGCGCCGTCCTTCGGGTAGATCCGGAGGCGCTTCAGGATGAAGTTGGAGGAGTCTCCGGCGGCCGGAGGTTTCGGGGCGAAGATCGTCGTCTGGATGGCCAGGCTCGAGTCACGTGTCAGAGCCACCGACTTGAAAGCCTCGGCGCCGGCCGTGTCGAAACTCTCGGTGTTTGAGAAGGGGAAGAAGCCGACCGGGGAGACGTAACTGTTACCAAAGGCCGAGAAGTTGGCCACGGTATCAATCGCGCCCTTGATGTAGGCAATGACCGAAGAACCGGTGTTGAGGTAGACCTGAGCCAGCGTGTCGCAGTCGCCGCCAGTGGCGACGTAGTCCATGTTGACCTTGTTGTCGCCTTCTTCGCCGACCGCACCGCTGTTGTTGCCCACGAGGGCGAGGACGGCGGTGTGGACGGTATCAACTTCCGGCGGATACAGCGTGTCGGCTACGACAAAGCGGATCTCGAAGGTATCCGGCGAGGTCGGGCTGTTGCCCATGAAGATCAGGCGGCCGGACAAGGTGTAGATGCCCGCATAGTAGCCACCGGTTGGGGTGATCGTGATCGTCCCGGTCTCGGTGTTGTTCAGACCGAACGGCACGGAACCGTCGAAGTTGGAGTAGGTCAGCCAGCCAGCGGAAATACCGGCCGGAACCGACGGATCTTCCACCGTCATGATGGCGTAGGTGTAGTTAGCGTTACCAAGGTTCTCGATG
>JBGSIV010000086.1:0-8929 GCA_041742355.1 Candidatus Zixiibacteriota bacterium | reverse complement strand
CCTGAGCCCCATCATCGTCATGCTGAGCGGAGTCGAAGCATGACGTACATTGGAGTCCGCGTAGTTTCCCCGTCACCCTTCGACTACGCTCAGGGTGACAGTTAGGATCTCCTTGTCCTTGTCCTTGTCCTTGTCCTTCTTCTTTTCCTTCTCTCCCGCTACGGTTTGCAGCGGCGGCAGGGAGAGACTCCTTCGTACAAGGCTTCGTTGCGAGTAGTGAACGTCCGGTACTTCCCCGGTTTTCGGTTCTCCTCGGAGGTTTCGTCGAATGAGGAACAACCAGGCCGGTGGAACCGGTACGACCCGGTCCGGGCTATGTACCGCTTCTCCCCCTTGTGCTCCAAGGAGAATAAGCCGACCGACCGGTCGATTGCCCCGCGCTGCGCCCCGATCATAAGCGCAGTCTCGTCCCGGCGGGAGTCGGTGTCCTCGAACAGGTAGACGTAGGCCAAGCCGCTGTCGACCAGGACGCGGTTGACCATGAGGGTGTCGTCGATATAAACGTACGCCAGGAGGCGGCCGTAGCGGTCGCGGGCGCGACCGGATCCGACCAGCCTGGCCTCTTTCCCCTGCGCCACCCGCCGCAGGAGATCCCCGGCTTCCTTGTAGAACTTCTCCCCCTTTTCGGGCGTGTCGATCGCGAGCAGGCGGACGGTCTCGCCGTTGCCCAGCTCCATCGTGTCGCCGTCGAGGATACGGACGACCGTGGTCAGCGACGAGGGTTCCGCCTCCTGACCGATTTTTGCCCAGCGGACCGCGATGATCACCGCGATCAGGACTGCGGCTACCGCCAGTTTGGAAACCAGGCGGCCCGCTCTGGAACCGCGTCTACGCCGGGGCGCCATTTACCATCACCGTCGACCACCCATATCCTGTCGGATTGACTTCCACCAGGCACTCGACGCGGTCCTTGATATCCCCGACATGGGTGATGAGGAATATCTGCGGGAACCGGTGTTTGAGATTGGTGAGCGCCTGAATGATCAGTTCCTTGCGGCCGTCGTCCTGCGAGCCGAAGACTTCGTCGAGGATAATGAACGACCGGTTCATTCCGGCCGATTCGACCAGCGCCTCGGAGATTGCCAGCCGCAGGCAGAGATTGGCCAGGTCTTTTTCGCCGCCCGAAAAGCGTTCCACGCCGTAGTAGGTGCCCGAGTCGAGCACCTGCAGGTTGTAGCGTTCGTCCAGCTCGACCATCGTGTACCGTCCGCCGGTCATTTCGGCAATCAGGCGGCTCGAGATGTCCGAGAGGGTCGGGCGGATCCGGGAGATGAGCAGTTCGCGGAACTCGGCGAAGAGGGCGGCCAGCTTTTCATCGTAGAAGTGGCGGGTGCGGTGTTCTTCCAGTTCCTCGCGGGCTTTGTCGAGGCGGGCCAAAAGCGCCTGTTTGCCTTCGAGCTCTTTGCCGGTCAGTTCGAACTCTTTGACCGCCGCCATCGCGGCCTCGCGAGCGGACTCGGCGTCTTTCTGGGTCTTTTCGAACTTCACCCGCGCGGAGGCGAAGGACTCTTCGGAATAGCCGAGGCTGTCACGGTTACGGGTGTGCTCGGCGCACTCGGCGGTGGCGGCCGTGACCGACTGCTCCATCTCGGCAATACCGTCGGTTACTGCCTGACGCCGGGTCAGGCTCCCTTCGAGGCGGTTGAGCCGGGTCTGGACGGCTTCAAGTGCTTCGACCGTCTTGCGGACCGTGTCGTACCGGGAGGCATCGAATTCGACGGTCCCGGCCTCGATCAGCTTAACCCGGACCGCCTCGATTCGGCGGGTGAGATCGTCGCGGCGTTCGCCGAGGCCGGTCTGTTCCCGGGCGGCGCTTTCGCGCTTGATGCCCAATTCGGCCCGACGGGCGGCGCAGGCCTCCAGCTTCTGGGCCTGATCCTTGAGCTTCGCCCCGGAGGCCAGTGCGTCTTTCAGGTCGACGCCGATCCGGTCGAGGGTGGACCGGAGGCTGTCGAGTTCGTCGCCGAGGTGCCGGCGGATCGTGGTCAGGTCATCGCCCAGCGGACGGAGGCATCGGTCGCAGACCGAGTCAGGGCCGAGTTTGGTGATCGAAGTCATCTGGGCGGTCAATTTGTCCCGCTGGACTTCGTGGGATTTCTGTTCGGCCAGCAGGCGGCTGTATTCCTGGCGGGCGTGTTCGAGGTCGGCTTTGGCTTTCTCCGCCTCGACGGCGGTGGTCGGAGCGATTTCGGCCAGTTCTTTATCGATGGCCGCCAGCGTCTGGTCAGATTTGGCCAGCGCGGCGGAGATAGACTTCTGCTCGGATTCCAGTTCCGTGGCCTGCTTGGCGAGCTGGTCGCGGTATTGACGACGGCTGCGGGCATCGTTGAGCGCTTCGAGTTCGCGGCGGGCGGGATCCAGCCCGTCGAGCTGGTGGCGGAGGCCGACCGCCTCTTCCTCGGCCCTGGCCAGCTGGTCGGCCTCTTTGCGGAGGTCGGCGAGGCGGCGGTTCAGATCCGCCACCGTCTTCTGGGCCGCTTCGAGACGGGCGCCGGCTTCAACCCACTTCCCCCGCGCCTCCTGGGCGGCCATGTAGCTGTCCCGGGCGGCGGTGAAAATCGCCTCGGCCGCCTTTTTCGCTGATTCCGCCCGGCCAACGGCGGTCTCCAGATCGGAACGGCGGATTTGCAGCTGGCGGATCGCCTCTTTCAGGCTGTCCTGTTCGGCCAGCTGGCGGGCGAGGACTTCGGCCTGTCCGGCGGCAACTTTGGCCGATTCCTTGACCCGCTGGATCGCCCGTTCGAGGCGGTCGATCCCGAGCATCCCGGCGAGGTGGTCCTTGCGGCGGGCCGGCTGGAGGACCGACAGGGCATTGAGCTCCTGCTGGCGGGCCAGAAACGAGGTCAGGAAGCCCTTCCAGTCCAGGCCGAGGAGCTCGCCGACGTACTTTTTGGTCTCGTTGACGCCGACCGATTCCGAGGCCTCCCCGCGGTACAGCTCCACCTCGGCCCGCTGGGTGCGGCCGGCGAGGCGGCGGATCACCCGGTACTTCTCTTCATTAATGAGGAAGTCGAGCCGGACCTCGCAGTTTTCCTCGGGGCGGGCGAAGATCGATTTGATCTCCTCCTTGCCGGATCGGGCCGCCTGGTTGCCGTAGAGGGCCCAGGCGACCGCCTCGACGATGGAGGTTTTGCCGCCGCCGTTGGGGCCGGTGATGCCGATGACCTCGTCGGTGAAGGCCAGGTCGGCCGATTTGAGGACCCGGAAGTTGCGGATGGACAGTGAACTCAGGCGCATAAATCGAAAAACGGGCGGGAGGCAGGGCAAGTCAAGGGGATAGTGGTTCGGAGTGGTTGCGGGGTCAATTTGTGATATGGCGGGGGGGGCGGTTGGGGGTCGAAGAGGCAGGGGCGGATTTGACCGTTTCGTCACCCTTCGACTCCGTCACCCTTCGACTACGCTCAGGGTGACGATGTCGGGTTTCTCGGCGCGGGGCCGGGTTTGGCGGTTTCGTCACCCTTTGACCACGCCACCCTTCGACTACGCTCAGGGTGACGCAAGTCGGGTTTCTCGGCGCGGGGCGCCTCGGAACCCGACCTACGTCTGCGTTCGATCACGTCACCCCTCCCCTCCATCCCCTTCACCCTCCCTCGTCGCTCCCCCTCACCCCGTCTCCTTCCCCTCATCGCTCCCCCTCACCCTTCCCTTCATCCCGCGGCCGTCCTGGCCCTTCATCGCGCCCCCGGGCCGGGAAACCGGGGTAAAATAGTCTGTCGGTGTGCGGATTTTGGGCAACCGGCTGGGATTTTTGGGCTTGACAATTCCGGGGAATGCCGTATACTCTCACCGAGCGTGTGTCACGACCGCGCGGAGGATTCGAGAGCCACACTGGAATCCACAGCGTAGTCAAACACCGTGTAACCTCTTTAACTACGAACTGTAATAGCTAATGCATCATTAACCTGCTCGCGCGGGTTATTGTGTTCGAGTGCGTCTGTTTCTGCTTCCAACGAGGCGAGGCCGGGGTGGTCGGACAAACAACTATTGCAGGTCAGCGTCAAAAGCACTTCTCACTATTTCCTTCACTTTGCTGCAATCCGGGTTCGCGCAAACACGCGTGATCTTTGGTGAGCGCGCATTTAGGAGGTGACATACACTAACTACCATCCAGTTCTAAAGGAGCAAGAAGCATAAATTCTTTTTAACGCAACTCCACCGGAGCCACAAGCTCCGACTCCAAGAGATAGGAAGGAAGAAGATGGTTTGGTATTGCAGAGGTAAGTTCCCGAGTTTCCCTAGACCAACCGGCGGGAACGTGGCGGAGTGCCTTATGACTGCCGATAATATCGGTATGTTCGGCAAGTCGCCGATCTCTGTGTTGCGGATCATCGAGTTTCCTTGCTTAAGGAGGAAATAAATGTTAAAAAGAGTGCTCATAGCAGTATTCGTCTTGGGCCTAGTGATAGGTCTCAACGGTACAGCACTTTCTGATGTCGTAAAAGGCTCGGCGGCTTACAGCCCGGTCGAGAAGGTCAACGCGAATCATCCTCGCATGAACGACCTCTCGAAGGCCGGACCGCAGCAGCCGACCTTCAAAAAACCCGCAGAAGCGCTCGAAGCCAAGCGGCTTCCGGCTGGCCTGCAGGTGCCGTACAACAAGCTGAATACGTTCTGCGACGAGCAGGACTACACCAGCGGTGCTCCGGCATACTTCTGGACCATCCCGGATGCTTACGGCGACGACCTGTTCAACATGCGGTTTACGTCCGAATCGGGTATGACCTGTACCCTGAAGACGGCGTGGTTCCTCATGTATGCACCGGAAATCGTTGGTAATCCTGACTTCAAAGCGTATCTGTGGGACGATGACGGCTTCGGATTCCCGGGCAACAAGCTCGACTCCGTTGTCATTCCGTGGGTGGACATCTCTGCCGCTATCGGCGGCAACCTGTTCTACCTGAGTGCCGATTTCCCAGGCAACTGGATCTTCGCCGACGGCGAAGAGTATCACATCGGCTGGACGGTAATGGACAACAGCGGTCTCGGGACGGATGTCCTCGCTATCATCTCTGACGCCGCGGACGGTCCTTATGCCGGCGAAGAGCGTGCGAGCGAGTACTATGGTGTCTGGGGGACGATGTTAAACGATTGGAGCCTCGACGTTTCGTTCTTTATCACAGCGGAACGTTGCTGCGCCGAGATCCCTTATTCCGATTGCTATACTCAGAGTTATATCCAGAACATCGCTTACATCTGGCGCGCTCCGCACTATGTCTATGGTGACCAGGAATACGCCATGAAGTTCGATGTGGCCGGTCCGGAGACCCTTGTGTCGGTTGACGTAGCTATCTACAACAACTCGACGTATGATCCGTCCGGCAACCAGAACATCTTCATCCGTGTCTATGACGACGACGGCGGTCTGCCGGGCTCGCTCCTGTATACGCAGGTGCTGGCTCCGGGTACGTACAGCTTCTACCCGACGATGACGAATGTCCCGTTTGGTAATGTGATGACGAACGACTTCCACGTCTCATTCGGTACGGACGGTGTCGCTGGTTCTACGTATGAAACGTGCCTGTCCTCCGATGGTACCGATGGTGTCGGGCGGTCTTCTTCCTACTTCGACACGACCGGCGTCGGTGACTTCGGATGGGTGAACTTCCTCGCCGGTTGGGGCCTCGATGCGAACTTCTACTTCGAAGCCAACCTGTGCAAGGATGAGTACGCCGATTGTTCGATTCAGTTCTGCTACGTTGGCATGAGCTACTACTGGCAGCTGCCCGATCGTTACGGCGATTGGGGTCAGGCCCAGAAGTTCAGCGGTGTCGGCGAAGAATGCCGGATCGACAAGGTCAACATACAGTGGTACTGGAACCGTGCACAGTCCACCTGGCCGCGCTACACCTACAACACCGACCTCAACATTTATGCTGATGCTGGTGGCTTGCCGGGCGCGCTGCTTGGTACGTACACGATTACTCCGGCCGACTACGGTATCCCGGCCCCGACCCCGGCGGCCTCTTCGTTCTACTTTGCAACGTACGACCTCAACGCGCTCAATATAACCGTTACCGGTACGTATTGGGTGGGTGTAGAGTCTCAGGCTCCGGATACCCTCACTGGTATCTGCACGATGTCCGATGCCGGCGGCGGCGCTTGCGAAGCGGCCTATGCCGAGTACTTTGGCGCGTGGGGCACGATGACGGCTGACTGGGGACTTCCGTCCACAACGGCTATGCTCATCGAGGCCGAGCATTGCTGCATTCCGTACAGCGAGCGCACCTGTGAGCCGGCTCCTCAGACCGATTGGCCGACGCTGGGCGGCAACTACGCTCGTACGAATGCTTCGTTTGTTCAGATGAGCGATTCGTGGTGCGATTTGACGATCAACTGGCACTACGAGCACCCGACCGCGGGTGTGCAGTTCACCAGCCCCGTCGTTTACGGCGACAAGGTGGCCTGCTCGTTCCTGAACCAGTATCAGGTCTTTGACCTGATGACTGGCGCTCTTCTCTACACGTACATTCCGAAGGCGACCACGGTTGCCAACCCGAACGACATCCGCTGCGCACCGACAATCACGATGGTGACCGGCTACGCCGATCCTATCATGTTTGTCTCGGGCGGCGCGAACGATGAAATTCATGCCGTGAACTTTGTGACCGGCGTGAAAATCTGGAGTCGTGACATCGCTTCTGTTGGCCCGACCGGTCTCTTTGGCGATACGCGTTACTGTCCGTTCATCGTTCTGGACATCGCCGGTACGCCGGTTGTGTACTGGGGCACGGACAACGGCCGCGTCGTGGCTGCCGAAGCTTTGACGGGCGCGCTGTATGCGGGCTGGGCGACCAACCCGGTCAACCTGACCTACAGCACCTGGGCGTCGGGCGCTACCGACGGCGTCAGCCTGTTCTTTGCGACGTTCACGACCGGTTTTGAAGGCGACGTGTTCTCGCTTGACGCTGCGACGGGCGCCATCAACTGGCAGCTGTCCGCGGAAGGCGGTCTGCAGGGTGGAGCGACCTGGGGCGCCGTGTACATTGGCGACGAAGGCTTCCGTGGCGGCGTGTCGTATGACGCGCAGCGCGGCTGGCTGTACGCCAACTCCGGCGTGTCGGGCGGTAACCATCCGTGCGACGGTATTTTCTACCGTATCAATGCGTCGACTGGCGCGCTGGCCGGTCCGGCCCTCCTGGCCAACCGTTCCCTGTACGCTCAGCCGACGATCGATGCGAACCGTGTGTACATGGCCTCCTTCACCCGCTGGGCGACCTCGCCTGCCGGTGGCGACCTGTACGCGGTCAACAAGGTCACTGGTCTGGTTGACTGGGCCGTTAACGGTTCACCGGAAGCTTATCCGTACTATCAGAGTGTGGTGCTTTCGTGCGAGCCGCTGGGCGTGTCCGATCAGATCTATGCCTTTGGCTACAACCACTGGTTGAGCTGCTTCAACAGCGAGAACGGCGACGAGCTGTGGAATCGCCGTTGGGAAGCTGCCGCCTTCGTCGCCCGCGGTATGGGTGGCGCCCTGGCGTATGATTCCAACGACGACGCCCACCTGATCTTCGCCGACCTGTACGGCAACCTGTACGATCTGACCAAGCAGGGCGATCGTCCCCGCCTGGAATTCCAGACCTACAGCGTGAGCCCGCCGGTTGAGTTTGGTCCGGCCGCGAGCCTTATCGTGACCGTTCCGAACGTCTTCGCCAACACTGGTTGCGCCGATCTGAACATCACCGGCGTGAATGTCGACGAGATTGACTTCGGCCCGTACGTCCCGGCTTTCACCGCGACGACCGATCCGAACCTCATGAACCGCGTCGACAAGATCGCCACGATGCTCGTTTCCGACGAGATGATGATGAAGCTGGGTCAGCCGAACGATTTCGATGTTGAGGCCCCGGGCCGCGACATTACGATCGAGCGTCGGACCAACTACGCGGCGGCCGGTTTCCCGACCTGGTTGAACAGTGTCGTGCACCCGGCGCCGGGCGACGTTATCGTTGCCGGCGACACGATGGATCTGGTTCTGGATGTTATCCAGGCCAACATCAACCGTGGCCCGCAGAGCTTCTACATGCAGGTCGAGAGCAATGACCCCGACTTCTTCCTGAACGACGTGACGATTGCTCCGCAGATGCAGGTGACCGTTATCGGTGGCTGTCTGATCGACACCACGGCGATGGTCTTCGGTATGGGCGGCGCGAACGAGCGTCTCGTGACCAATACGTCCCGTTTGGGCACCGGTGACTGGGGCGACGGCGCCTTCGGCCACAACGGTATCCTCATCGACGGCGACGGTGCGTCGTACTACCAGGGCTCGTTTGCCTTCATGGCAGGCAAGTACCGGGCCGCGACGCACACCCAGGATTGGACCTCCGGCGGCGGCGAGGCCGACGCTATGATCTCGATGCAGCCGGATCCGAACTGGTGCGACAACACCTGCAAAGCGGCCATTTCGACTGGCGTGACCCTCGGTTACGTCACGACCGACAACGGCGCGACGTACGTGCCGCTGCTCGGCAACATGGTTTGTGCCACCTACCTCGACTCCGTCCAGAACTTTGATCTGGGTGGCGGCTGGTCGTGGGACAACTGGGGTGCGCCGTTTGACGACACCCTGACCATGGGCCTCTTTGTGAACTCTAAGGTGCTCGGCGTTCTCGACTACGCTCCGCTGGCCTCTGTGACCCTCGACGTGCTCGAGATCACGGAACGCAACGGCGCTGCGGTCGACGACTGGTACCTGACGCACTTCTTTGACTGCGACAACGGCAGTGACACCATCCAGATCAACCGGAACTACTCGGTTGCCTGGACGCTCAATGCCGCTGCCACCCAGGCTCTGGGCAACGTCAAGATCCCGTTCGGCTGCGGCTACGAGCCGATTCGCAACATCTGGGGCACCTACGGGACCTCGGGTGCGC
Organism: Candidatus Zixiibacteriota bacterium; assembly: GCA_041742355.1. Taxonomy (GTDB): domain Bacteria; phylum Zixibacteria; class MSB-5A5; order GN15; family FEB-12; genus JAGNLV01. The sequence goes on along the minus strand of JBGSIV010000086.1, from coordinate 59 downwards.
ACGGGTTCTTTGACTGGAACCAGTACTGGGATACCGCTTACTGGTACTGCCAGACCGGT
>JBGSIV010000085.1:0-3419 GCA_041742355.1 Candidatus Zixiibacteriota bacterium | reverse complement strand
CGCCAACTACTTCGCCTGGTACTTCCACCTCTGCCGGAAATAGAAAATATCAACACAAAAAGAGCATTATGCCCGCGGTGACCCCCCGGGTGCTGCTCGGACTGGTGATCGCCGTCGTGGCCATCCTCTCGGCCGTGCTGGTCAACGACATCGTCTGCCTCGCCGCCGCCCCCGTCGTAATCGAGGCCTGCGCGAACCGGCGGCTCAACCCGCTGCCGTTCCTGCTGGCGACAGCGTGCGCCTCGAATATCGGCTCGGCCGCGACACTGATCGGCAATCCGCAGAATATCCTGATCGGCCAGGTGCTCGACCTCTCCTTCTCCGGCTATCTGCTTGAGAGCCTCGTGCCCGTCGTGCTTGGCCTGGTGCTCCTGTGGGGAATCGTCGTGGCTCAGTACCGTAACAACCTGACCGCTCCCGAATCCCCTCGCCCCATCGAACAGATCGTCTTCGACCGCTGGCAGACCGCCAAGGGGACCGTGGTCCTGCTGGCGCTGCTTGCGATGTTCCTCATCGGTGGCCTCCCGCGCGACCTCGCCGCCCTCGCCGGCGCGGGGATCCTGCTCCTGTCGCGCCGCATGCACTCCCGGGATATGCTCGGCCTGGTCGACTGGCAACTGCTCGTGCTGTTTTTCGCGCTCTTCGTGGTCAACTACACCGTCAACGCAGCGGGCTACACCGCGCAGGTGATCGCCGGCTTGGGAGCTAGCGGCATCGACCTGACCCATCCCGGTTGGCTGTTCGGAGCGAGCGTGGTGCTCAGTAATCTGGTGAGCAATGTCCCGGCGACCATGCTCCTCCTGCCGTCGGCTACCCACCCGATCTCCGGGGCGGTGCTGGCCTTGTCATCGACTCTGGCTGGGAATCTGATCGTGGTCGGGTCGATTGCCAATATCATCGTGCTGGATCAGGCCTCGCGGCTGGGCGTGAAGATATCCTGGCGGACACACGCGAAGACGGGCGTGCCGGTGACCGTGGCAACACTGGTGGTGGCGGGGATTTGGTTGTGGGTGCGGGGGTAGATGTGGAGATTTGGCTTGATGCCCGGATGGCCTCAATCGTCTATTAGAAGAGGGGATAGGTTATGCTGAAACGACTTGTTTCATCGTTTGTATTGTCGCTGGCAGTTCTGGTTGCGGTGGAAGCCGCAAGGTCATCAATCTCGGTTCACCGACTTACTCCTGAAACAATGAAGGATAGTGGTTTCACCTTTGCCGTCACAGCAACACGCAAGGATTCAACAAGTAGCGAGGGGTTGTACCTCTTCACGGTGAGAGTATGGAATGAGGATCTGCGTCTGACACCGTTTGTGAACCGTGCGATGACAGAGGAGGAGGAGCAGGAAGCCGTCAGGTCCGCATGCGTATTCGGCGATTCCGCAAACTACCATCCAAGGATCGCGGGGTCCATGTGGCATCGCGCGTTCCCCGACGACACTTGTGTACGATCCTTTATGGGACACTGCGTTTCAGATACCGTGATCTATGAACTCGAAGCAGATTCGGTTGATCTGGAGACGGGGACGTTCAAGGCTTTCGTATTACCCCCCTCCCCTATTGGCGATCTGAGCCCACCCGCAGCCGACGTGTATGAACTATACCTGAAGGACTTCGCTCCCGAGCAATAGAAGCCAGTAGGCGCAACCGTCCACCAACCTACCTAGAACACCTCCGCCCCGAACCGATAGATCTCGACCCCCTTCTCCTTGTAGCTGTTCTTCGCCAGGCCCGCCTTCAAACAGGTCTGCTCGAGGAACTCCGTCACCCCCCAGCTATTCTCCGTCGCCACCTGCGGCAACAGCAACCCCGAATGCCAGTCGAGCTTGATCATCAGCCCATCCCGCCCGACCCGAATCTCCCTCGGTTCATGCACCCGCACCAGCGGCGAGAGCACGGAAATCTCGATATCGAGATCCTCAAGTTCATCGCGCGACAGCTCCGGAAACCGAGGATCCTCAAACGCCGCCGCCACCGCCATCTCGGCAATCGTCTTGTACAGCGGGTCATCGGAGCGCAACCGCCCGATACACCCGCGCAACTGGCCGTGGAGATTGAGCGTGACAAACGCCCCCTTCTGAATCGCCAGCGACTCCCGCACCGGCGGCGTGTACTCCTCACGGTCCAGGCGGGCGCGGATCGCATCGCGCGCGATAGAGAGCAGCAGCTTGCGATCCTCGTCGGAAACCCGCTCGTCTTTCTTCTTCACCTCGACGGCGGCGCGGGCGCCGATAGCTTCTCGGACAACCGGTTTCTTCTCGGCCACGACAACCGCCGAAAGGTAGCCGACCACTTCGTCAAGGTCGCCGGTAGCCTGGCCGGAGTGGCTGTAATCGACAAAGCGGCACTCCGTCCCGCCGAGCCGACGGGTCGCTATAAACGTCGCGGCGATCGGTCCGCCGCCGCACGCCTCCCCTTTGCCGGACTCGAGCGTCTCGATCAGGAGGGACTCGTCGTAGCGTTCCACCGCCTGCCGGACAGAAGTATCGAGCCGCGTGGCGATCTTGGCGTTGTGAAAGTGCGACAGATCGCTCGACGCCACTATGAGCGTATTCGTCCCCTTGATCGCGGCGGCGAGCGCTTCGCCGAGAACACGGATCGACTCCTCCTCCTGGTCCCCCATCACGATCGCGACCAGTTTGAAATTGCCGAGCATGACCTGCAAAAACGGCAACTGCACCTCGAGCGCATGTTCCCCCCGGGTCGAGCCGGTGGCGTGCCCCATGTTCGAATAGTAAATCCGCGAGGGATTGATATTGGCCAGTTTGTCGGACAACTCACGATCGGTTTCAATCAGCCCCAACGGCGTCTCGTACCCCTTGCCCGCGAAGATCGAGGATCCCTTGAAAAATACCGTGTGCGACGGCGAGATAACGACCACCGTGTCGTACTGCTCCCCCTCGATCTGCTTGTAGGCTTTGGCGGCCGTCAGGCCGGAATAGGGGTAGCCGGCATGGGGGGCGATAATCGCCACCGGGTGCCCGGTCGCGGTGCGTTTCCCTGCCTGTGAAAAGAGCTCGGCGATTGTGGTCACCAGCTCGCCGGCGTTGCGGGGGTAGAAAGCCCCGGCGACAGCCGGTTTACGTATAGTAGCTCGGTCCATATCCATATCCATGTCGGTATTATACGCCTAAACAGGCGGGAAATCAAATGGGGGATTGGGGGAGGGGGGCGGGGTCCGATATGAGGGGCCTGTTGAAAAAGTCTATGACTAGTCCTTGCGAGCGCAGCGAAGCAATCTCTCCTCTGGCCAAGACGCTGGTATGAAGAGAGATTGCTTCGTCGCTTCGCTCCTCGCAATGGGCATAATGCTCAAAATGTGTTGATGATTTCCCTGTAATGAGTTCTTACTCTTGGAGTTTTGAGGGATAAGTCTGAGGAGTCTCAGAGTATGGGTCAAAAAGGTTTTGTCGGTGTTGTGGA
>JBGSIV010000084.1:0-4979 GCA_041742355.1 Candidatus Zixiibacteriota bacterium | reverse complement strand
ATACTATCTTCGTGTCTTAACATGTCATCCTCTTGTATCTGCAGCACACAATTATCTCATCCGATGACTTACAGGTCGATGCCAATACCCAGGCGTACCTGGCGTCCGTAATCCCAGTTATAGGGATCCTGGTCGAACGACGTGCCGCCGCGGATAATCTGGCTCTGGTTCTGCCGGGTGTCCGGCCGACCCGTGTTGGTGTACACGCTCGACACGTTGTGCGTATCGAAGATGTTCTCAACCCAGATAATGCCTTCCATGTCGATACCGGCAAATTCAAAGCTCTTCGTGAAGCGAATGTCAAACAGTACGTTGGAGGGCATGCGCAGCGAGTTACGCTGAATGTCCTCGCCGCTGACGGTCGCGACGTTCGGATAGGACCGGTCCGGCGTGAAGGGGCGGCCGCTCTCGATGATTGTCTCGAGAGAAAGCGCCCAGCCGTTCGGAATCGGAATGCCGAACAGCCGCGGCTTCACCGTGTTGGGAATGAATACCTGGATGTTGCTCTTGAGCGAGTGCCGGATATCGTGATCCAGCGGAGCTTCGTCCAGCGGCTCGCGCGACAGCTCGAACGACGACTGGTACGAACGGGAGGCTTCCGATGCCTTGCCGTAGGCAAAGCCGTAGGTATACGAAAGCATGCCGTTGACGTAGCCGCCGCCGCGCTTCTCGAGTTCCAGTTCGAATCCGCGGCTGCGACCGTAGTCGCGGTTGCGGTACTGCTGGCGATTGAGACCGTCGATCTGCACCAGGGTGCTGTTGATCTTGTCGAACTCATCCTTGAAGTAACCCGAGACGTCCAGCGAGTAGTACTCGCTCATGGCGTACTTCACGCCGAACGAGTACTGCACGGTCTTCATATAGTCCAGGTTGTAGTTGCCGATCACGGCGTCGGTGTTGATCGCGGTCGTGTTTCGCGAGTACATCTGCGAGAGCTCCGGCAGCTGGTAGAAGTGACCGTAGTTGAAGTGCACCTTCGCCTTGTCCGAAATCGGGTAGGAGAACCCGATTCGCGGCGAGAACTTCTGCCGGTCGCCGAGGATCACGCCCGAACCCAGATCGTCGTTCTGCGCCACGGGGAGCAGGTCCTCGGTGTCCTGGAGGAAGAAGTCCCAGCGCAGCCCGAGGGATGCGATCATGGAACCGTATTCGAGCTGATCGCGCATGTAGACTGTTCCCGAAAACGGCTGGTACGCGAACATGTCGCGGAACGAGCCGCGGGTCGGGTACGGACCGCCGTCGGCGCGGCCGGTGTAGAGCACGTACGGCTGGTCAATGCGGTTAAGAGTGAAGTCATTCTGCTCCATCGCAATGCCGGCCTTCAGCTCGTGGTTGCCCATTTGCCGGATAACCTTCACCTCGCCGCGGAGGCGATTATTCTCCTGGTAGTGCCAAAAGACATTCTCATCATAGGTGAGCGGATTGAGGAAGTTCGAGGTGCCACCCGCATCCCACTGGCCGTTGCCGTTCATATCGGTGAACGGCTCGCCCGGATCAAAACGGAAGTTCGGCGCATCATAGACGCCGTTGCCGTTCCGGTCAATAAAGGGCGTTTCGGGAGTGAACTGATCCAGCGGACCGTCGTGGCTGCCGTTATGGTTGTAGTCCATGTTCGTGGCCGGATCGACGCTCCGTACGAAACCGTCAATTCCCTCGTCGTACACGCCGTTGTTGTTGCGGTCGATGTACGGCTCGCCGACGATCGAGTCACCGTCGATATACGACTCCGGCTTGCGCGATCCGACGTTGCTGGTCCGGTAGCCGTCGAGAATCCCGTTGTTGTTCTTGTCCTGGAGGAAGTCCCCCTGGTCCCACACGCCGTTGCCGTTCAGGTCAATGAAGGGCTCCCCTTCGAAGTCGTCGATCATGCCGTTATCATTGAACCGGAAGTTCGTTCCCCAGTTCGTGCTGCCCTGAATGTCCTGGATGATCAGATCGTCTTCGCCGTAGGTGTAGCGCGGCCCGGTGAAATCCGTGCCGTACGTCGCCGTGTCCGGGAAGAGGTTGATGACCGGCTCCGGTGCATCGTACACGCCGTTGCCGTTGCGATCCTCAAACGTCTCCCACTCGTACTCGAAGGAGAACTGGTCAGGATTCAGCCCCGTCCCGGGGTTGTTCGGATCGCCCGGCTTCTGTGCCTTGGAACTCTGGAAGTACGAGAAGACGGCTTCGTAAGACATGTCCCCCGGAAGCATCTGCGACACTTCCAGCGACACGGAGCGCCACTTATCCTCGTAAATCGGGGCCGTGTTCGGCGTATACCGGTACTCCCAGTCCCAGACCGTGTTGCGCACCTGCGACTGCTTGTAGCCCAGGATGAACTTCAGGTTCTGCAGCGGGCGGAACTTCAGGTTCATCATGTAGTAGTAGCGGTTGTTCAGCCGCTCGGGAACGTGAATGCCGAACAGATTGAAAAAGCCGTTGTCCCGTTCGGTCAGCGGCGTATCGTAATCTTCGTACTGATAGATGCCATCGTTCTTATCGACTTCGGCATAGAAGTAGTAGGTGAACTCCTGATTCTCCAGGAAATTCAGCCCGAGGGCCGGAAGGATCTTGTTCTTGAACAGCGGATCCGGTCCCGACAGGGAGAAGCGCACGTAGTCGTTATTCCGGGAATACTTGCTCAGATCTTCATTGCCGAAGTCGTCGGTGATGTACTGGAAGTTGATGCTGGTCCGGTCGGCCGATCCCACCTGGGTGGTCAGCTTCACGATACCGGACAGCGCGTTGCCGTACTCCGGATCGAATCCGTCCTTGATGACCGTGAACTCCTGAATGGAGCCGGATACCAGCGACATCTGCGCGCCGCCCTGCCCGAGGCCACCGAGGGGATCATCCAACGGCACACCGTCGACGATGTACGACACTTCGCCGGCGCGGCCGCCGCGGATGAAGACTTCACCCTGGTTGTTCGTAACGACGCCGGCCACCTGGGTCAGCAGCTCGTCGACTGTCGTCACCGGCTTAGTCTTGATCTCTTCTCTGGTGATCGTCACCGCGCCGGAGGTCTCACGGATCTTCAGCCGGTCCTGCTTACCGACGACGGTAATAGTCTTATTGATGTCCGTCTCGGTCTTGCTGATCGCGAGGGTCTGATCGGTGTTGACGTCGGCCTTGACGTTGACATCGGACACCTCGATCGGCGCATACCCGACGGCAGTGATCCGGAGCGTGTAGACGCCCGGCTCCACCTGCTGGATGAGGTACTTGCCATCGAAGTCCGTCTGCGCGCCGCGCTGCGTTCCCACCACCAGAACGGAAGCGCCGACGACGGCCTCTTTCGTTTCTTTGTCGGTGATGGTTCCGGAAATCTTTCCGGTCGCGGCTGCTTGGACCTCTCCGCTGAGAAAGGCGACCAGAAGCACTCCAATGAGACCACATGTCAGGAGTAGCCGCCTGTAACTACAAAACATGAGTGATCCTCCTCGAGCCTATGTACAATATGCCTTATTATCAATCCAGAGTTGTCGAGTCGACCGGGCGGTCAGAAGCGCCGGCGTTGCACAAGCCGCTGTGCTGTCGACGTTTGCAGTCCGATGACCGTACCGCACCGGACCCGATTCCTCGGCTCTCTTCACGCTCGTGGGCGCCGGCGAACTAAGCAGTAGTAATGACACCCACTTAAGACCGGAAATTAGCCACGCCCCGAAGGGGAAGTCAAGCGAATTTTTCCCCGCGGAGAGCGAAGCACCTCGTTCTATTGACTGCCGTCCAACCCCTCGTGTTTAAAGATATCACGCTTCTCCAAAGATTTTTCTGCCACTTCCGCTTCCCTCGCCGCAACCTCCTGCTCCTCCGGCTCTCCCCAGCAACCTTCCTCACACGCCAGCCCCAGTATTTCCTCCATCGTGGCGAAGAACTCCTGCCGCAGTAAATGAAAATGTTGCGCCGGAAGAGGATCACCGCCCCTTTGCCGGTCCGCCGGGCAATCCGGACCATCGAGCGCCGGATGATATACCACTCCCCCCAGTTTGATCGACCCGTGCTGAAGCATGGTCGTGCCGAGCCGGCGTTGGGCCGAGGCGACTACCTTGTGCCTCCCGGCCATAATCTCATGTCGTGCCGCCGATGCAAAGCACGGAGCAGTGTGGAAGTACTCGGGCCGATGATTTGGCTGCACGGTATGTCGCAGATATTGCGACTCGACCCCGAGCCGGTGCAGGAACACGGTCAACGCCTCCGCAATCGCCGCCGAGCTCTGCGCCAGCGTTCCGGCCAGTGGTCCGGCCGGCAAACCCTCAGCATTCACGACCACCGCATAGGTGATTTCCGAAGGGTCATGATAAAGCGCCCGTCCTCCCGTCACGCGACGAATCAGCGGGGTTTCGCCCAGCAGTTCATGCGCCACTGCCCGTTTCTGACGCTGGTTATGGCCAAACGTAATCCCGCCCGGCCACCAGGAGTAGAGCCGAAGCGCCACCATCCCCGGCCGCGTAATCGCCCGGGCGAAGAGCCACTCGTCAATCGCCATATTGCGAAAGGGATGCAGGCCATGCTGGGCCCAGCATACTGCGGTTATCATGAAAGGGAAGATAGGCCCGTGCGTCGGTGCGCACAAGCGCCGCGTGGCCAAACGGACAATCTGCTCCCTTTTCGGGAAGCCCGGACACACAGAACGGCAGGCACCGCCAGGAAATCCGGTGTACCTGCCGCCCGTCGTTACACGAGATGCGTTATCGCCGGTGCCGGGTATATCCCCGGCTCCCGACAGCTCATGGGTGAAGCACTATCTGGAAAGCACGACTTCTTCCACCACGGTCGTTGACCCCGTTTCGAGGACGCACACGTACTTTCCCGGCTGCAGCTGCGAACCGTCGAGCGTAACCAGGTATGTCCCCTCCTCGCGGAATCCGTCGGCCAACCGCGCCACTTCGCGACCCAGGGCGTTGCAGACCTTGACCATAGCGTGCGTGGCGTACGGCAGGGTGTAAGCGATCTGGGTTGTCCCACGGAACGGATTGGGATGGGTCAGCACGACG
>JBGSIV010000083.1:0-9645 GCA_041742355.1 Candidatus Zixiibacteriota bacterium | reverse complement strand
GGCGGCTGCGGTTGAGACGGCGGCCTCCGGCGGGTTTGCCCCCCTTCTCCGGCTCTTCACTGTAGCCGTAGTAGCGGTAATCGTAGTAGTAGGGCAGGCTCTGATTCATGTTGTTGAGCACGACGCCGAGAATGCGCTCGCGGTTCAGATCGAGGAGGTTCACCGCCCGCTCGACCACCTCGCGCTGGGTGTCGCCGGCCTTCACCACCAGGACCACACCGTCGACTTTCGCCGACAGGAGCATGGGGTCCGAGACCGGCAGAATGGGCGCCGTGTCGACCAGAATCAGATCGTAGAAGAACTTCATTTCGTCGATGACGTGGCCGATCACTTCGGCGTCGAAGATCTCCGCCGGCTGATCGGACGCCCGGCCGGCGGTGAGCAGGTGCAGGTTGTCGCCGACCGGCTTCTGGATGACGTCGGCCGGCTGCGCGCCGTCGGTGATGATTTCCGCCAGCCCCGGCCCGCGGTCGAGGGCGAAGAACTTGTGTATCGAAGGTCGGCGCAGGTCGCTGTCAATGAGCAGCGTCTTGAGCCCTTTCTGGCGCGACGCTGTCAGCGCGAGAAACGACGTAACCGTCGATTTCCCTTCCGACAGCATGGCCGAGGTCACCATGAGGGCCTTGATCTCACGTCCCTCGCGCGGTTTGCGCAGGCGGTGCAGAAGCCGCCCGAACTCGGTGGCAAACGGCTGGTCGAGCGAGAACAATTCAGCGATCGAGTATGGTTTGCGCGCCATCGGCAGTTTATCCTTTCGGCCCCATCTCGTCGAGCGTGGAGCAGATCGTTCCGTATACTTCCTCAGCCGCATGCAGGCGCTGGGCGGCCCGCTGCAGCGAAGGATTGAGTTCCGTGGTCTTGCGGTACTGAGCGATTCCCTTCTGCCACCAGAGCCGCGAGTGTTCGAGGCAGCAGCGGGCCAGTTCCGCGTACAGGTCGACGTAGGTCGGGTTGCGCCGGATTTCGTTCTCCAGGTAGCGGATGCGTTCTTCGAGGGTGCGCTCCGACACCCACTCCGGGTGCAGCACGAACCGCATGTGGAAGCCGGCGAATTCGCGCCGACGACGGTCTTTCCAGGCGGATTTCACCGCGTTCATGGCGGTCCAGGCCCGGCTCAGGTCCAGATCGGCGATCGCCCGCATGCCTTCGTCGTAGTAGCCGGCGTCGTAACCGGTATTGATCATGGCCGCACGGCGGAAGCAATCGCCCGCTTTGCGGGCGAGTTCTTCGGGGCGGCGGGTCAGTTCGTGGGTGGAGGCGAGGCCGATCGCGGTAAGGCCGAGGTTGAAGTAGGCGTCGCCGTAGTACAGGTTGATCTGGATCGCTTCGTTGAATTCCCGGTGGGCGAGTTCGAACTGCCCGGCGGCCAGGAGTGCCTCGCCGTAGTTGTTGTGGTAGTCGGCGTAGCCCGGGCGCGCCTCGGCGGCGCTGCGCGCGGCAGCAACAGCCTCGTCGACCTCATCCAACGCCATGCAGGTCATGCCGAGGTAGGCGGCGGCTTGGTGATTCCGGGGATCGATCCCCAGGAGGGCCGTGAGCGTGCGACGAGCTTCGGAGAAAAAGCCCTTGTAGAACAGCGCCGTCCCCAGGTGCAGCATCATCTCGGGATTCCCGGAAGCCATGATTTTGCGGCCGGCCGAGAGGAGCGTCTCCAGTTCCTTCTTTTTCTCGCCGTGGGCCTCTTTCAGGAGCGACAGGACTTCCTCGGCCTTGATCTCCATCGGGTGCGGCAGGCTGACGGTCTCGGCTAGAATGCCGTCGACATAGATTTCGGAAGAAATGGCGCCCAGCGTGGTGTCGTTGAGTGTCTGGATGAGAAATTCCCGGTCGTTTTCGACCAGTTTGCTTTTGAGCCGGTAGGTTTCCATTGCTATCGCCTGATGCTCCGGAGTTTATCGATGCGCGGGATCGTCGCCAGCACGGGCAGATCCAGCAGCAGCTCGATGTCTTCAATTTTCTTGACCGAGGTGTCCATCAGCTCGGCCACGAACACGGCGGCGCCGCCCAGGACGAAACCGAGGACGATACCCAGCACGACGATCTTTTTGCGATTCGGCCACTCCGGCTCGACCGGAATGCGGGCCGGTTCGATCGTCTTGTACATGGTCCGCTCCTTGGCGCGCTCGGAGAGAATGCCGACGGTGGTTTCCTCGGACTGGAAGGCGTCGCGGTAACGCCGCGCCTCGGATACTTTCCGTTCGAGGTCGGCAATCTCGGCCTGCAGCCGGGGCAGGCGATTGATCCGCTCGTCGATCTTCGTCAGGGACCCTTCGAGCTGGCTTTTGCGCGACTGGAGGACGTCGATGTGCTCCTCGGTGATGAAGTACTCCTTGATGAGGTCGCGCTGGTTGGCCGGGTAGGAGCCGAACTGGTCATCGACCGCCCGTTCGATCGCTGCTTCGAGGCGGCGCAGGTTGTCGTTGAGTCGGACATTGACACTGATGACGTTTTGCTCGTTCCAGGCATACCGTTCCATCAGGCTGGCGAAGCGCGCCACCTGACCGTCGATCTCGGTGCGCAGTTCGACGATGGAGTCGGTGTATTTCAGCCGGGCGTTAGAGAGGCCGAGTTCGGCGAGGCGGTTGCGCAGGCGGTTGCGCGCCGTCGTATTGTCGTCGATGGAAATGCCGGTCTTGTCGATATCCGAGACGATATCGCGCCGGTTCGCCTCGGAGGCGATGTTCTCCGGGAGCGACAGCGATTGCATGCGCGCCTGCGCGGCGGTCAGCGAATCGATCATTTGCTCGTAGTGGTACTCGGTCTTGTTCAGCTGGAGGTCGGCGAATTCCTGGTTGTCGAGAATTTTCTCGATCTCGTACTTGGTGCGCTCCTGTTCCATGATGCGGGCGAGGCTGACCACCATGTCGCGCGCCATAGTCGGATCGGACCACTTGGCGGCCAGTTCGATCTGGTCTTTCCCGACAAACGAGACCTCAATCCGGCTGCGCAGACCGTCGACCAGGATGTTCATCTTGAGCTGATCGAGCGAATACGACGGACGTTCCTCGCGCATCTTAGCCGCAGTCCGGGTGATACCAGGATCATCGTCGAGATTGAGCTCGGTGATGAGCTGGTGCAGGTAAGTCTGGGAGGTCAGCTCATTCTGTAACGCTTGGATTTTGCGACGCTGCTCTTCCCCGCTTTCGCGGCCCTCGTTCTCCCGACCGAGGATCTGGACCAGTTCGCGCGAGACGTTCGAGGGCTGGTCAATCCAGATGATGGTCGACGACCGGTACTCCGGCGTCAGCAGGTAGGTGGCGCCGAACGCGAGGCCGGTGACGATCACGATGGGGCTGATAACCAGCCATTTGCGCTTGAGCAGAATGGCGAAGATGTCTTTGATATTGACGCTTTTCTCACGAGGTGACTGCATAGATCCTCACTGACTAGTTACCCGAATCATTCAGGCTGTCGTACAGCAGCACCGACGTGGAGATGACGCCGACGATGGTCGCCAGGGTGCCGATGTTGAAGCCGCTGAGGAAACCGCCCTTGTGCGGCAGCACCACGACATCTTCTTTGCCCAGGATATAGCGGGCCGGGCGCCCCAGGCGGCTGTACTTGTCCAGGTCGACCGTCATGGTCTGCCCGTAGAATCCGTCCTTGACCACAATTCTCGCTTTCTTCAGGTCGGCTTCGTTGGTGGGTCCGCCGGCGAGGGCGACCGCTTCCAGAACGTCCGTACCGGCCTGAAATTCGATCGGGCCGGGCGTGGTGACCGCGCCGACCACGTAAATCAGGTTCTTTGCTTCGGCCGGGCGGCCCAGGCCGCTTGAGGGCAGTCCAACCGGGGTGCGCGGGATGTCGATGGTGTCCCCCCGGCGGATCTTCGGCAGGCGGCTGATGTCACCCTGCGAGATAGCTTCGGCCACGTTCACCACTTCGACTTTACCGGCCTCGTCGCCGCCGCGGATAATAGTCACCCGGGACAGGTCGCCGGTTTCGGAGGCGCCGCCCGCTTCGTTGATGATCGTCCAGAGATCGGGGATCTCCTCGAACGTCAGCTTGCCCGGATTGTTGGCCTGGCCCGATACGAAGACGTACAGGTAGTTGTACTCCGTGATGCGGACGACGGCCTGAGAAATCCGCTGGTTCAGACGGGACATTTGCCGGACGATATCGTCCTGCAGTTCGATGGTCGATTTGCCAGCTGCCTGGACGTCACCGATGATATCGAGGGTAATAGTTCCTTCGCGGCTCACGCGCACGGTCGAGTTGAGCGTCGGGTCCTGCCAGAATTCGATTTCCAGCACATCGCCGGGACCGATCTTGTATTCACCCTGGGCCCACACTGCCCCGAAGAGAAGCACGGCGAGAGCCGGTGCGAAAAGTAGAGTTCTTCTATTCATAAGATCGGCACTAACCTCCCTGTAAGTATCCAGTAATAAACGGCTTATAGTGTCATCGGCACATTTTCGGGATCCGTTAAGGCAAAAATATATGCCAGTTCTTGTACCGTGTAAAGGCTAAAGCGCGGCATCGGGGGGAAGGATCAGGTCTGCGTCGCCGTTGCTTCGTCATAAAGAACCGATTTATTGCGCCCTTGTTCCTTGGCTTTCAATAAAGCCATGTCGGCCGCAAAGATAAGCTGGTGAGGGGTTTCCGCGTGATCGGGGAAGACTGCCCCGCCCAGCGACACGGTCGACGACAGAGGGTTCTCCAGCCCGCTCACGACGAAGGGTGTTCGGGCCACCTCGTTCTTCAGACGCTCCATGAATCGAAGGCAGGTTGTCTTGTCGGCTTCGGGCATGATAATGCAGAACTCATCGCCACCGTAGCGTGCGATGATGTCGATCGAGCGAATGTGGTTGCGGAGAATGCGGCCCATGTGCCGGATAATGGCATCACCCGCCAGGTGGCCGTAGGTGTCGTTGGTCTGTTTGAGACCGTCGAGGTCAAAGAAGATCAGGGCGAGGTTGCGGCGGTACCGTTTGGCGCGCTGCGTTTCCTCGTCAAGTCGGCGCCGGAAGTACCGCTGATTGGCCAGACCGGTGAGGGCATCGGTCTGCGACATCTCCTCAATTCGTTCATATGTCTCGACATTGGTGATGAGGTCGCGGACATGGGTCTTGAGGGCGTCGAACTGCTCGCGTCCGATGGCCGCCGGTGTGCCTCCGCTGAAGGCGAGGAGGCCGGCCCGCCCGCGGCAGGCGGGGAACACGGTTAGATATTCCAAGCCGGAGTCACGGAGGCTCTGGGCCCAGGCGCGCGCACCCGGATGTTCCCTGACCACCCGGGCCAGCGGATACACCTCGTCGGCCTTGATGGCTTTGGTGAGGTTCTCGACAACCGACTTCTCCGGCGCCCCGACAGCCTGCGGCAGACCTTCGGTGACCACCTGCGGTTCAGAGCCGCCGTTAGGCTGGTAGAGGTAGGCGATTCGATTGAAACCGAAGTCCCGGCGGATCGATTCGACAAGCCGCGGAATCAGAGTCTGAGAACTCCGGTGATTGACCAGTTTCAGCAGGTGGCTGTGGGGCCGCGTCTCCCCTGCGCCGCTCTGGGGAACGGCCTTGGCTCGGTCGAGTTGCTCACGAACCATCTGGTAGCGCGATTCATGCCACTTGATATGGTAGGCCGCCGAGAGCGACTGAGCGAGGCCGGCCAAGAGGAGGTGGAACGACGGCGAGCGGGTTTCCAGCGTGCTGCGCACGAAGTAGACGCCATAGAGGTTCTCGCGCCAGAAGATGGGGAAGTACAAATCGAAACCAGCGTCTCGCAGTCGTTGCAGGTAGTCTTCGGGCAACTTCCCCCGCAGGGATTCCAGCGAGGTCGGACGGAAGTCGGCAGCAAAGAGAGCGGGGACGGCACGTCCGGCCGGGATGCGGTAATCGTTGCGGTTGAAGTCTCGCAGGCCATGGAAGTAGTTGACTTCGAGGTTCTGGCGTTTTTTGCGGAGGAAGAGAATCAGGTCGCATCCGAAAGCGTCGCGCAGGAGGTCGGACACTTTGCGAGCCACCTCGGCGATATTGCCGTCGACGCTGTTCGTGCGGAGGAACTCGCTGAAGGCATCGACGTTCATTCGCTGGATAGCCGCCAGCTGCTGCTTTTCCCCGCGAATGCGCCGCCATAGGAGCCCCGCGAGCACCACAACCAGAACCGCGAGCACCAGAATGAGGACGGGTTGGGTATCCATGGCATTTACTCTATATACAATATAGACTTAGCGGTGAAAATGTCAACCCCGATCCACGCTGCCGTCAAAGAGGCTACCGTCGTCCGCGGGCGAAGCGGAATCGGGCCCGACGGCTCATGAGGCCGTGCTGCCGGAGGATTCCGAAAATGCGCCACCAGCCCGCGTCAGAGTGGGGGCTCGATGTTCGAATGCGGTGCTTGATTTCGCTGATGCTGGCAAACGGGTCATCCTTTACCACGTGCAGCACGATAGTTTCGAGGTCTCCCCCGTTGAGCAGATCCAGCAGGCGCTCTTCGGGTTCGGGTCGCGGAGCCGCGACACCGCTTCCCGTCAGAAGCTCATCGATCACCGACAGGCCGGTGATCAGTCCCCTTTTTTTTTTGCGTCCGCCGGCTCACCGGCTACGCCGAATTCACGGCGAGCGGCGTCAACGTTGTCGTGTGCCCGTAAGACCTTGTCGAACTCCAGCAGCTCGTAGATCTCGAAAACATTCGGCACCATGTTGGCGAGCTTGATGTCGCCGCCGCTGGTGCGAACGTCCTTGATCCGCGAGATGAAGATGCCCCAGCCGGCCGACGAAATATAATCCACCCCGGCCAGATCGATCACGATCCGGTAGCGCTGACGTTTCATGAGGGCGTCGATCACCTCTTCCAGCTCACCGGCGGTAGTGGTGTCGATCACGCCGTCAACGCGGACTTCCGATACGCTGTCGCGCTCGCTCTCTGAGAGCGAAATGGATATATTTTCCATGGCTGTTTTTACGCTGCACATCCGGCAGAGTTCGAACGGGTGCAAGGAAAGCAATTCGGAGGCGAGTGGCAAGTAAAACTTTGCGGCGCGGTCAACTGCGATCGCCCGTCGGGGTCTCGCCCGACCGCTCCCGCTCGTCCACGATCGCGGTTTCGCGGGTTTCCGCTTTCGCGGCGACCGCGTGCCCGATGATGAACGTGATGTCATCGGCCGGGCCGGACAGGCCGCAGAACGTCTCGAGCTCGGCCATCAGATTGGCCGTTATGGCCGACGGCTTGGGGGCGCCGCCGGATGTCTGGGCTTTGAGAAAACGCACGAGCCGATCCATCCCATAGTACTGCCCGTCGCGGCTGACCGCCTCGGTGACGCCATCGGTGAACATGAAGAACAGATCTCCCTCCTCGAGGTCCAGTTCGTGCTGCTCGAGGCGTTCTTCGAATGTCGTGTCGATGGTCGAGGGCACGCCCATCGGCATGCCGGGTGGATTGATCGCCTCGACTTCGCCGGTGGCGGCGTGGAAGAAGAGCATCGGGTTGTGGCCGGCCGACACGAAATTCATCCGTCGCCGCGCGGAATCGTAGACGGCCAGCATGATGGTGATGAACATCCCGGGCGGGATATTGTCTTTCAGGTACTCCTGCACGAGAATGAGGGTCCGCCGCGAGGAGCGCGATTGCGGGGCCTGGATCTTGATCACCGTGCGAAGCATCGACATCACGAGCGAGGCCGGCACTCCCTTGCCGGAGACGTCGGCGACGGCCAGGCAGTAGCAGCCGGGGTCGATTTCGAAGATATCATAGAGATCGCCGCCGACCACCTGTGCGGCGCGGTAGAACGTGTCGATTTCGAGTCCCGGCAGTTCGGGCAGGCGCGTGGGCATGAGCGTCTTCTGGATTTGCGAGGCGACTTCGATCTCCTTGACCATTTTCTCGCGCGCGACCGTGTTCTCGCGGTCCTGGCTCACGCGGGTCATGAGTTCGTTGAAGGCGCGGGAGATTTCGTAGAACTCCTCGGCTCCTTCCAGCGGCAGTTCGGTCTGCAGGTCGCCCGAAGCGAAGCGCCGGACGCGCTGGGTGATGCGGACAATCGGATCGACGAAGTAGCTCGAGAGGACGTAGATGCCGACAATTCCGACCACGAGCAGCACGAGGGTAAAGATGAGGATCTTGGCCCGGGCGTCGGCCAGCCGCTCCTGGAGGTGTTCCGAGGCGTAGAGCACATGGACCATGCCAAGCTGATGGTCGCCGGTGTGGATCGGCAACCGAAGGTAGCTGCGTTTGTTTCCGTTTTCGCGCACGCGGTAGGGCTGACCGACCGGGGCCGAACGGAATTCCGGGGGGACGCTGTAGGGCTTGCGGATATTATGTATATCGTCGGAGTGGGCCAGGATGGTTCCGGCGGAGTCGGTCAGCACCACGCGCTTGAGGATTTCCGCGTTGGACCGAACCGCGCTGACAATGAGCTCATCGAATTCCACGTCCGAGCGACGGTTGATGACATACCCGGCAGCCTGATCAGAAATGGTGTTGGCCAGCGAGAAGACGGTCTCGTCGAGGTGTCCCTGGAGCTGGCGCGCGGTCTGGTTGTCGATGTAGTAGTAGGCGCCGCCGACGATAACGAGCACGATGAGGAAGGTCCAGACCGAGAATTTGACCCGCAGCGTGGCCATGTGGCGCAGAAACGGGATGTTCTCGCTGGCGACCGGCTGGGATCGCTTGATCATGCGGAGCTCGTTGAAACCGGCGGAGGAGATGTACTCGACCGAATCCATGATCTTGCGGATCATGTAGAAGCCGAGCCCCCCTTTGCGGCCGGATTCCACCAGCCGCTGGAGATCGAGTTTGCCCGTGGTGTCGGGTTGGAAGGAGCGGCCGGTGTCGATGAGCGAGAAGACGATCATCTTCTGGTAGATGACGATGCGCAGCCGGATCGTGCCCTTCTCGTAGAGGTAGGCGTGGCGGATGATGTTGGTGGCGCCTTCTTCGATCGCCAGGAGGATGGGCGAGATCTCTTTTTTGGAGAGGCCGGCGGCCAAGCAGGCCTCGCGCGTCACCCGCTGGATGCTGTCGAGGTATTTTTCCTCGGCGACGAATTCGGCGTTGATCTCTTTTACGCTGCGACGGAACATACGGTGAAGTTACCGGGGTGCGGGTTGGCGTCCAAGTAAAAAGGCGCCGGCGAGACGGTTCCTACTTTTTCTCGTCGGACAGCAGACGCAACCGGGCCTGTTCAATGTTGTCGAGGGTCGCCTCGTTGCCGGGGTATTTCTCCAGCACTTTCTCCCAGGCCTGGATGGCCTGGCGGTACTGTTGGTTGCGCATGTAACGGAGCCCCTCGAGGTAGAGCTGCCAGACGGCCTGATCCCGCTGGATTTCGTCGAGCGTCGGCGGGTGGGCCATTGCCTGATCGATCCGGCCGAGGTAATCGACGGCGACGGGTTCGGTCGGGCTGACTGACAGCACGAGTTCGAACTGCTGCCGGGCCTCGGGATACCGGCCCGCCTTGTAGAGATCGATTCCTGTGTTCAGATGGCGGGCGACATCGAGGCTTCGGGCCAGTTCTTCCTTGCCGCGCAGGGCGGGCACGTTGCTCGGGTCGAGGTAGAGCACCCGTTGGTAGGCCTCGATCGCCGCGATCGTGTTGCCGTCGCGCCGCGCCTGTCGCGCGGCCTCGAGGGCGCCGGCAATGGCGGTCGAGAGGGCCTGGTAGACGTTTCCTTCGAGTTCGCGGGCCGGCTGGTATTCAGGGTCGATCTC
>JBGSIV010000082.1:0-3273 GCA_041742355.1 Candidatus Zixiibacteriota bacterium | reverse complement strand
GTAGCCCTATGTTGTCGGCATCACGGGCCGGGGGGAATCCCGGTCGATGGCCGTTGCGGAGGGGAGCGGCGGCACCGTTTGTTCGGAGAGTTCCGAGGAGGGGATTAATCCGATTCTAGCTTGCCCCGGTCATAGACCGGTGCTATCCTTACCGGGGGCTGCCCGACTTTTTGTGTATGGCACCGAATAAGCCGGGATTTGGGTAGTATCTTGGGGAAACGTTAAGTCCACGGCAATGAAACATTTGCCGTAAGCTTTCGTTAATCTCTACCGTGAGGAGAAACAGATGACAGAGAGTCTTGTCGTGCCCGTGACGCCCGAAGAGAAGAAGCGTCATCCGGGCCTCGGATTGAAGGGGCTGTACGAGGTCTTCGTAAACCCGTCGGGGCTGTTTGCCAAGATCAAAGAGGATCCCAAGGTGCTGGTGCCGTATCTCGCGATGGTGCTGGCGGCGGCGGGGTTCATGTTCCTGGTTCTCGACTACATCATCGAGGCCCAGATGCAGACCGAGCAGTTTCAGAAGATGATGGACCAGGGGCTGACCCGGGAGCAGGCGACCGGGATGATGCGGTTCACCGTACCGGTCTTCGGGTCGCTGGCGATGGCGCTGGCACCGCTTATTATCGCGGCGCTGGCGCTCTTCTGGGGGAATTTCGTTTTTGCCGGGAAGTCGAGTTTCAAGACGATTCTTTCGGTGGTGCTTTTCGGGGAGTTCCTCTTTATCGTGGGGAGCTATGTAGTCGTACCGCTGATTCTCGCCAAGGGCAGTATTGCGGTCAGCCTGTCGCTCGCGGCGTTTCTGCCCGATGCGAACCTGGAGTCGCCGCTGTATGTGCTGTTGTCCAAGATCAGCGTGTTTCACATCTGGGAGCTGTTCGTTCTCGGGATCGGCTTTTCGATAATCTTTGATTTTTCGCGCAACAAAGGGATGTGGGTGTCGGTCCTATCGATGGGATTGCTCTCGATACTGCACGTCCTGGTCGCGGCAATAGGGAGCATGTTCGCATAAAGGAGAAAGTGAATGAGGTTCATCCGCGCTATCACATTGGTAATTCTTGCCGCGCTGGCGGCGTCATCGGGAAAAACGGCGGCGCAGCAGATGCTGACGCTGGACGACGCGATCGAACTGGCGTTGAAGAACCGTGCGGCCATAATTGCAGCGCGCGGCTCGGAACGGGTTGCGGGATGGGACCGGGTGGTGGCGCTCGGGCAGTTCCTGCCGCGGATCGATGCGAGTTACCGGTACGCTAAGTCGAAGGACACCGATCAGGAGACGGAAGCGGACGTGCCGACGGCGTTTGATACGGTGAGCTGGGAGGGAACCTCCAACGGCGACCCGATCACGATCACGACGCTGGAGCCGACGGCGTTCGAGTCGCGGACAATTCAGCTGGAGGATGACGAATCCACCAGCAAAAACTTGTCGATCGACGCGAGTATGTCGTTGCTCAATGTGAGCAACTGGTTCGAGCTGGCGGCGGCGGGAGCGGCGAAAGCGCGGGAGCACCTCAATGTGATCGCGTCCGAGCAGGACATGGTGTTGTCGGTGAAGGCATCGTACTACCTGTACCTGGCGGCGGTGGAGCGGATTGAGACGGATGAAGAAGCGGTCAAGCGGAGCGAGGAACAGCTCAAGCTGATCGAGTCGAAGTACGAGCTCGGTTCGGCGTCGCGGTCGGATGTGCTCAAGCAGCGGGTGCGGTTGGGGAACGACCGGCTGGCGCTCTTGGAGGGAGCCAACCTGGTGACGACGACCCGGGCGGACCTGGCGTACACGATCGGGATAGACCCGCGGTCGAACACGGAGTTTTCAACCGAGTACGTGATACGGGATTTCGACGGCACGCTTGACAACGCGATTGAATTTTCGCTCGAGCACAATCCGTCGCTTTTGTCGGCGCGGAAGGATGTCGATGTGGCGCGCCACAGTGTGAAGGCGCGCTGGGCCGACTACCTGCCGACGCTGGGCGGGTTTGCCTCGTACTCGATCTTTGACGGGACGCGGGGGGACACGTTGACCTACGACTTTTCCTCCAGGAGCCGGACCTACGGCATTTCGCTGAACTGGAACATATTTGACGGTTTCTTTCGCGAGCGCAACCTGGTTGCGGCGAAGGTGAGCCGGAACATTGCCGAGGCGGACGCCGCCGAGCGGCAGAATCTGACGATTGCGCGGGTGCAGTCAGCCTACCTGGAGATACAGCGGCTGGTGGAGCAGCGCCAGGTGGCCAGAGAGAACGTGGCAGCGGCCCAGGAAGATCTGAATATAACCCAGGAGAAGTATAACCTTGGAGCGGCGACAATTCTTGACCTTCTCGACGCGCAGGTGTCGATCAAAGAGGCGCAGGTGGCGTTGATTCGCGCCGAGTTCGACTACAACCTCGCGGTCGCCCGCCTCGAGAATGCCATGGGAGCGATGTAAGTCGGGTCGCCGCGCGCTCTGCGGTGTATCATAGGATAAGAGGGACCATATGTCGAAGAAGAAGTTGCTGATCATCATCGGTGGTGTCGTCGTCGTCGGAGCGCTCGTTGTGGCCAACCTGACCATGAACCGGTCGAGTGCCGCGAAAGTGCAGGCCGATTCGGCGTCGATGCGCGAACTGGTCGAGAAGGTCTCCGCCTCCGGGCGCATTCAGCCGCAGACCAAGGTGAACATCACGTCGGAAGTCAACGGTGAGATCATCGGGTTGTACGTGCGTGAAGGCGACCGGGTGGATGCGGGGAAGCTGCTGGTGCTGCTGGACACGGTCCAGGTGGCCAGCGACGTGCAGCAGGCCCGGTACGCGGTGAGCGAGATCAATGCCCGCCTGAACGGGGCAAAGGTTGCGCTGGATCGGGCCGAGGAGGAGTTCAAACGGCAGGAGCAGCTGTGGGAGCGGGGGAAGTTGAACTCGGAGACGCAGTACAACGACGCCCGGTATGCCTACCAGAATGCCAAGGCCTCGTTTGAGGCGATGCAGGCGCAGGCGCGGCAGGCCGAGTTCCGCCTGGAGAAGCAGGTCGATTACCTGAGCAAGTGCCGCATTCAGGCGCCGATGGAGGGCGTGATCACTTTCCTCGATGTCGAGGTGGGTGAAATCGCCGCGGCCCAGACGGCGTTTACGCAGGGGAAGACGCTGATGACGATCTCCAACCTGGACGTGTTCGAGGTCGAGGTTGAGGTCGACGAGACGGAGATCAGCAAGGTCGAGCTCGCCCAGGCGGTTGATATCGAAATCGACGCGTTTCCCGACACCGTATTCAAGGGGCAGGTGACGGAAATCGGCAATACGG
>JBGSIV010000081.1:0-2080 GCA_041742355.1 Candidatus Zixiibacteriota bacterium | reverse complement strand
CGGCGATCCACCACCGACGGGCTGGGCCTCGATGCGGTAGAAGTAGACGCCGCTTGCCACTCTGGCGCCTGAACCGTTCGTGCCGTCCCACGACAGCGTCACATACCCTGCTCCCAACTCACCCTTCTGCAACGTCGTGATCTCCCTCCCGAGGGCGTCATACACCGTAAGGCGTACGGATGCCGCAACGGGGAGACCGAACCTGATTGTTGTGGATGGGTTGAAGGGATTCGGATAGTTCTGCTGCAGGGAGAACTGGGTCGGAATCTCCAACCCGTTTGCAACGCCCGTGATCAGACCGCGGACCAGGGTCACTCTCACCGTGTCTTTGCTGTACACGGGGGGATGTGTGGGGTCCTTGGCGGCAACCGCCCAGCGCAGAACAACGGAATCTGCTGCGCCGAGATAGGTGAGACACTGTTTGCCGGTGCGGACCAGGAAGGTGTCAGTGGCCGCACTGCCGGTCGGGATTGCTGTGAATCCTACCGGGAGCCACTGGTAGATGACATTGTCGCCGTTCAGGTCGACTGCTTTGTTCCAGCGGAACGTCACCGTCTGGGATGTGTCGTTCAGCACAATACGCGAGCTGTCGGCCGGGTTGAGCAGCATGAAATAGGCATTCGGCGGCGAGTTCACCCCGCCCGTGAAGTCGGTGACCATGTTGGGCGAAATCTGGTAGCCGTTGTTGTACACCGTGGAGCTGGAGGTGTATTGCGTTGCTACGCCCTGGACGTTCATCGGGTACACCGGTTCAGTGGTCCCGTCGATCTCGGTGTCCAGGTCGATCCGCATGAGCAGCTCCTGCAAACCATCAGTAATGATCATGTTTGCATCGGACCCGGCCGCAGGCCACGCCGGAGAGGCTGCGGTCTTGGCCACGCCGGAGAGCTTGATGAGCTGGCTTTCGAATCTCTCGGGGTCGGCGAGGTAGTCGGGGATGGTCGTGGCGATCGGCGTCAGGACGTTGCCGCTGTCGAGCACGGCAACATCCGTGAGCAGGTCGACGATATTGAGCTGCGTGGTGCCGCGGTTCTGGCCGACGACCCCTTTGACGACGAGCCGCGTGCCGATGCTGTAGACCGGGCCGCCACCTGTGACGCTGCCCTTGGTGATATTGATACCGCCGGTCTCATCCTGGATGAAATAGGAGAACCGATTGGCGCTGGCGGTCGGGTTGATGGAATTGACGGTCCCGATCACCGTGACGGTGTCACCGATGCGGTCGGGTTTGTAGGGGTCGACCGTGCCGATGCGGACTGCGGCAATAGTTTCCGAAATCACGACTTTGATCTTGGCCGGTGCGTTGTACGTGAAGTCATTGGCTCCGGTCGCTGGTGAGATGACCACCGTTTCTTCGTTGGAATTTTCGAAGTAGATCACGTTTCCGACTGCATCGACGGTGATGTCGGAACGGAACTGCGTCATGTTGTTCGCTCTGTCGATATAGGCCGTATCGAGCGTCGGCGTCGCGGTGTCGATATTCTTGAGCAGATAGATGTTCTGTCGGACGTTTGCATCACCCGACTTGCGCCGGGCGATGGTGAAATACAGGATGTCATCGCTCGTGCCGGAGTTTTTTCCGTGGTCGATGGCCATCGTGTTGCCGCGGCCGCTGTCAACGGTGGCTGTCCAGACAGCGTCGGTGAGCTTTTTCGGCGTCATGCCGTCCCATCCGGCAAAGTCGAACTTGGCGACGCCGGGGGGGATGTCATCTTTCGCGCCGTAGAATGTTGCATACATCACAGAATCATCACCGAAAGCCACATCCCAATAGATGACTGTAGAATCGCCGTCGAGGGCGATCGCTTTGGGCTGAAACCAGCCGGGGTTGTTGCCGACAGGCATGAAGTACACTTTGCTTTCGCCGGCGACAGCCATGACACGCCCGCTGCCCGTTCCAGCAACAGTGAGGCCTTCGAGTGTGGAGCTGTACCCGCCCGAGTCGAAAAGCTGCACATTCAGCGTGTCGGTATGATAGCGGTAGATTTGCTTGTTAGTCTTGCCGAGAAGATAGATGTATCCTTCTTCATCGGCTTCCGAAGAATACCGGAGATCGGACGGTCCAACGACGGCGCCGGTG
>JBGSIV010000080.1:0-13564 GCA_041742355.1 Candidatus Zixiibacteriota bacterium | reverse complement strand
GGGCCTGTTGAAAAGCCCCGAGCGCGGCTGTTGGCAGTCATTGCGAGGAGCGGAGCGACGAAGCAATCTCTCTTCGTACCAGCGTCTTGGCCAACGGAGAGATTGCTTCGCTGCGCTCGCAATGACTAGTCATAGACTTTTTCAACAGGCCCTGAAGGGAGTATTCTCCCGAGCCCGGGACAAAGGGCTTGATGAACCGTAGTCCGGGGCTGATCTTAGCTGGGACAAGACACTGACGAAGCATACAAACATGGCCATACCCGACATTACAGCCATACTCGCAGTACGCACCCCGTCCGACCTTGCCGATCTGGTGGCTGGAGAATGCGACGGCGATCACCAGCAGGTCGTCTCGGCAGTCAACCGCCACATCAACACGCTCCTCGGCGCCAGCATCGTTCGCGCCCGCGAGTCACTGAGGAAAGTGACGCCGGTGCTCCGCATGATGCCCCCGCAGTATCGCCCTCACCTGCTGGCCATGGAGGCGCGGGTGGCTCACTACGGCGGGGATCACCGGACCGCTTTGGCGAAATACCTGCAGGCCGATCGGGGGCATCGGAAGCGCCGCAACCACGAGGCCGCCGCCCGGCTGGGACAGGGACTCATGGATGTGTACAAGGTCCTCGGGCAGTATGATCGCGCAATCGCGGTGGGAAAACGATCGCTGGCGTACTTCCGCCGCCACGGGATGAACGAGTCGGCCGGGCGCGTGCTCACCAATATCGGGAATATCTACCACCACATGGACCGGAATCGGCTGGCGCTGAAGTACTACGACAAGTCGCGGGAGGTGTTCCTGCCGATGGGCGGCCTGTTCATGGCCACCACCGAGTTCTGCCGGGCCAACATCTACGCCAACCTGAACGACCTGAAGACGGCGGAAGAGCTGTACGCAGAGGCGGGCCGGATATGGGCGGAAAAAGGTATGGATCTGCTGCACGCCAAGGCCCGCTACGGCATCGCCTACCTCCGCTTCCTCGCCGATCGGCACACCGAGGCGCTCCGGCTTCTCGAGGAATCACGCGCCGAATTCGAACGACTGGGCGATCCGCCGACTGTCGTGATCGCGTGTCTCGACCTAATCGAACTCAACATTCACCTGAACCAGTTTGGAACGGCCATTATCCTCGGGGTGGAAGCCGGCGAACAGGCCCATGGCCTGGGGGCCAGGTACGAGCAGGCCCGGGCGGAATACTTCATGTCGCTGGCGAGACTGCACCTGGGGGACGCCGATCTGGCCGCGGAGTCGCTCCGGACAGCGGGACGGCTGTTTCGTCAGGAAGGCAATGCGCTGTGGTCGGGAATGGTGCTGCTGGCGCGGAGCCGCCTGCAGATGCAGACCGGGAAAATGGGAGCGGCGCTGCGGTCGGCAACCGAAGCCAAGCGGCTGTTTGCCGCCAGCGGCGATTACCGTCGGTGCACCGATGCGGAGATCGTGCATCTCGAGGTCCTGGCCCGGTCGCGCGGGAAGCAGGCCGCCCCTGCCCAGGCCCGGCGAATTCTGAAGCGGAACCTCGTGAGTTACCAGTCGTATGCGGTCCACACGGTCCTCGGCACGATTTACCTCGAGCGGCGGGAATACGAACCGGCGCTCGCAGAGTACCGGCGGGCGGTGGACGTGGTCGAGAAGATGCTGGGGGGACTGTACCCGGATGAAGTCCGATTCTTCTTCGTGGCCGATAAGCTGGCGGCGTACACGGGCATGGTGCAGTGCCTGCTGGAACTGGGGCGCCCGGATGAGTCGTTCCTGACCAACCTCCGTGCCCTGGAGACCCTGAACCGCCGCCAGGTCGAAAGCGAGAACATCGAGCAGCGCATGCCACCCGCGCTCCTGGCCGAGCGGGAACGATTACGGGCGGCATTGCGGCGGATGGAACGGTTCCCCGGCGACAGCGGCAGCCGCAGCTCCGAGAGCGTGGAACGATTGAGTTCGACCGAGCAACGGCTCTGGTCAACCGAACAGCGGATTCGGGCTCACCTCTATCCGGAGCGGAAGAAGGCAGCCTCCGCACCTCTTGAGGGAGCGCGGCACCTCCTTGAAGTCAATGAACTGCTGGTCAGCTTCGTGGCGCCGGAGCGGGGCGCAGTGGGGGCGTTCTGCGCGACCCGGGAACGGCTGACGTATGTCCCGCTGGGAATCGATCGCGAGGAACTGCGCCGTCGGGTCTGGGAGCTGTACTACGTACTTGAGAAGGCGGTCATGACGGGACAGCGCGATGACCGGGCGGCCGACGCGACCGCATACTACCTGACGGGCCTGCACGAGGTGCTCGCGGCCCCGGTGCTTCGCACGGACGAGCGGGAGCGGGTGCTCCTGCTGACCGACGGAATCTTCGCCCAGGTTCCCTATGCGATTCTGCAAAACTCCGACGGGGAGGCGCTCTGGCGACAGCACGACCTCCGCGTCATCGTAAACCCCGCCGACATGGCCGCGAGCCCGCGACCGGCCGTGACCTTCGCGGAGAGGCAGAACAGCGTCTTCGCGGTTCTCTCGGAACGCCTGCCGGCGGTGGAACAGGAAGCGCGCGGAATCTGCCGCATATTCGACCGCGCGGCGCTCCATATCGACAGCGACGCGACAGCGGAGAGGTTCAAGGCGGAACTGAAACGGTCGGACGGCTTCATTCACCTCGCGACCCATGCCTCACGGTCGTCGGAAAATCCGCTGTTCTCCAGGATCATGCTTTCCGACGGACCTTTCTTCCCGTTTGACCTGTTCGCCACCGGCATCAGGGCGGAGCTGGTGGCGCTGTCGGGATGCCAGACGGCGGCGAGCGGTTTGTACTACGGGCACTCGTTCAGCCTGGCGAGAGCGTTCTACCAGGCGGGGAGCCGGTTCGTGCTGGCGTCGTTGTGGCCGGTATCGGATCGAGTAAGCGAAGCGTTCATGCGGCAGTTTTATGAGCACCTGAAGGAATCGAACGATGTGCCGCAGGCCTATCGCGCGGCGATGGCGGCCACGGCGGAAGCAGTGGGCAATCCGGCCTTCTGGGGGGCCTTTGTGCTGCTGGGGATGTAGCCGGATCCGTGCCTATTATCCACAGATCCGCCGGCCGTCCATTCGCAGGAGCCGCGCGATTCGACAATCCGACGTTTACTGTCTCTCCGGAATCGACTCCGCTCACCATGACATCACGCGCCCAACACCGGTCATAGCACGCGCTTAGATGCCGCCGCCCGGCCCGAAAGCTCCTAAGCGGCTGCGGCGGTAAACGTTGAATTATGGCTACATAATGACCATAAAAAGCGGCAAATAGTGGATCGGAACGATAATAGGTGTTGACATCGGCACAGGTAACCGATATACTGAGTGGTATCAAATCGTTTCCGTTTCCGCTTGATGAAGACTTTGTTCGTCTCTAGCAAATCTCCTAATGAGCTGAATCTCGGGATCGACGCGCACTTGAGCGCATGAACCAAAATGTCCTGACGATCGGAGTCCCATTCGGGTCCGGCGCAAGCCATGGATTGTTGGTTGGGAGAGCGAGTTAGGCAGAACAAAAGGAGTGTAGAATGAAGATCTACATCGGCAACATGTCGTACGAAACGACTGAAGATCAGGTCCGCCAGGCGTTTAAGCGTTTTGGCGAGGTTACCAGCGTCAACCTCATTTCCGACCGTGACACCGGCCGCCCCAAAGGCTTCGGGTTCGTGGAAATGTCCAAGGATGAAGAAGCCAGAGCCGCGATCGCCGGGCTGAACAGCACGGATATCGGCGGGCGCACGGTGAATGTGAACGAAGCTCGTCCGCGTGAAGGCGGAACCGGCGGCGGTGGCGGCCGGGGCAATCACAGCAACCGGAGCTGGTAAAATCTCGCGGTTAAACTGAACGTCAGTTCGGCGACCGAAGATTCAAGAGACCGACATATGTCGGTCTCTTTTTTTGTCTGTCCGCGGGGATCCATTACGACGGGGTTCGGCGGTACTGGGCGGCCAGCTCGGCAAGTTCGCCTGCGGGAGTGGCGTCGAGTTGCTCCGGCGTCAGGCGCCAGGACCAGTTGCCTCTCGCCGTCGCCGGCGTGTTCATTCGCGCCGATGCGGGGAGACCGAGCAGATCCTGCATCGGGATAATGGCCAGATTCGCGGGCGAGCGCAGCGCCAGGCGGATCATCGCCCGGTGCACCTCCTCCCGGTGGATTTCACCCCCCAGGTACTCGAAGAAACGCTGCTTGTCTTCGGGGCGCGCCTCCTCGGCAAACCACCCGACAATCGTGTTGTTGTCGTGAGTGCCGGTGTACACGACGGCATCTTCGGTATAGTTCTCGGGCAGGTAGGGATGTTTCGGATTATCCTCGCCGAAAGCGAACATGAGGACCTTCATCCCCGGAAAGCTGTAGCGTTTCATCACCTCAACGACATCCTCGGTGATCGTGCCTAGATCCTCGGCGATCACGGGGAGATCCTCGAAGTGATTGCACAGGGTCGTGAAGAAATCGTCGGCAGGAACGGGCGCCCACTTCCCCTTCTGGGCCGTCTTGTGGCCGGCCGCGACCTCCCAGTAAGCGACGAGGCCCCGGAAGTGGTCGATACGGGCGATATCGTAGAGGCTGAAGACGTGTTCGAGGCGCTCGATCCACCACCGGTAGCCGGTCTCGCGGAGCGCATCCCAGTCGTAGACCGGGTTGCCCCAGAGCTGGCCGGTTTTGCTGAAGTAATCGGGCGGGACGCCGGCAACAACCGTGGGGCGCTTGTGTGCGTCGAGCTTGAAGAAGCGCGTATGGCTCCAGGTGTCGGTGCTGTCGTAGTTGACATAGATGGGGATATCGCCGAACATGTCGATTCCGCGGCTGTTGGCGTACGCCTTCAACTGCTCCCACTGCCGGAAAAACAGGAACTGCTCGAACTTGACCCGCGCGATATCGTCGGCGCGGCGGGCGCAGATTTCGTCGAGGGCGGCGCGATCGCGGTCGCGCAGAGGCTCGGGCCACTTGTTCCAGACAGCCCCCTGCTGTTCGCTCTTGATGATCACGAAAAGAGCGTAGTCGTGCAGCCAGGCGGCCTGAGACTGGCAGAACCGGTCGAAAGTGTCGCGGTCTCCCCTGCTCCGGAATTGCTCCCAGGCGCCATCGAGGAGGCGGTTCTTGTAATCGCGGACAGTATCGTAGTCCACCCGGTCGTCGTGAAAGGCGGGCGTCGGCTGCAAGTCGCTCTCTGCGAGAAAACCGTCACGCACAAGGAGCTCGGGGCTGATGAGAATGCGGTTGCCCGCAAAGGCCGAGGAACTGCTGTAGGGGGAGTTGCCGTGGGCCGAGTCGGTCGGATTCAACGGGAGCACCTGCCAGAGTCCCTGCCCGGCGGAAGCCAGGAAATCGACAAACCGGTAGGCGCCGGGGCCAAGGTCGCCGATGCCGAATGGGGACGGCAGCGAGGTCACGTGCAGCAGTATGCCGCTTCTGCGATCGAGTTCGGTCATGTATCCTCCTCACGTACGAGCAGCGCGACCGGGAATCGGGTGAAGATGTCGGCGGCCGCCAAATGGCCGTCGCCGCGGATATCCTGCCCCGTCAACACGTTGTGCCAGCGCCCGAGTCCGGGCAGGGGCATCGTTATCGACGTGTCGTTCCAGACAGCGGGGCCGCAGGGCATCTCGTTTTCTCCGGCGAGTTCCGTGAAAAAGCGCGGCACAACAGTCACCAGCGCATGATGCCCGCGGCGGCGCATATATGCAATTATATTATCGGCTTGCGGACCCATGGCGGTGAGCGGAGTGTAGTCGCCTTCGCTGAAGATACTCTCCCACCGCTGCCGCGCCGTCAGGATTTCATGCATGACGAAAAGCTTGATCCGCCCGTCACTCATCGAACCGATGAGGTCCCGCAGCAGTTCCGCCCGGTCGCGTTCAGCCTTCCGGCGGATAGTATCGAGGAGATCTCGGCGAGCGGCGTAATCGACCGACCGACGGTTGTCCGGGTCGACCATGCTCAGGTCCCACAGCTCTGTGCCCTGGTAGATGTCGGGCACACCGGGGGCGGTGAGCTTGATTACGAGCTGGCTCAGGGAGTTGAGCATGCCGTACCAGGCCACCTTGCGCTGGAACGGGAGGAACGCCTCAAGGAAGGCGGCGCCCGTCTTGTGGGAGAGGATAGTGTTGATGTAGGTGGCGAGAGCATTCTCATACTCCTCGTCGTGCTTCAGCCAGGTGGTGTGCACCTTGGCCTCGCGCACCGCTTTGATCATGTACTCGACAAACCGGGTGCGAAAAGTGTCGAGATCGCTTTCGTCGAAGGGCCACGACCCGAGCAGGGCCTGGTAGAGAAAGTACTCATCGTTCTTGTCGGGCGCCTTCTCGCCGCGGACAGTGCGTCGCTTGTTGAGGCGACGCCAGGTCTTGACCATCTGATCCCACTCGCCGGGAATCTCGGAGAGAACGTTGATCCGGGCACGGACGTCCTCCCCGCGCTTCGTATCGTGGGTGGCGGTGGCGTTCATGGCGTACGGATGGCCCTCGGCGGCCCTGACGTTGAAAGCATGAAATTCATCGAGCGTGACGCCGAAGACGTGCGGGCTGCCGCCGACCTCGTTGAGCGACAGGAGCCGGTTATACACGTACAGGGCGGTGTCCTCGACCCCCTTGGCCATGAGCGGGCCGGTGACCTGCTGGAACTGCATGACAAAGAGCAGCGACTGCTCACGCTCCTCGGCTGTCGCCTCGGGCGTGCAGCACATCAGGAGAAACTTCTCGATATAGGTTAGCTCGTAGTGCATGTCGGGGTGGCGCTGGAGAGCGGCGGCGACCGCCTGCCGGAGATAGTCGGCGTCGATCTCGCGGCAGGAGTCGGCGGTGATATAGGTGCGGTAAACCGGGAAGTGGGACATGACGGCGACGAGCGCGCGGCGCAGGCCGTAGAGGGTGATGTCGTTGCCGTAGCGGTCGTTGGCCGAAAGGCGCTTGAGCAGGTGGGCGAGGTTATCGATGTTGCCGGCCAGGTGCTTCTCCACCATGAGGCGTTTCTTCTCGGCGACAAGGCGTTCGTAGGGTTCCACAACATTGGCGTAGCGGGCGTAAAGGCGGGTGAACGCAGGAGCGTTGGTGCGGCGGCAGAGGACGCCGTTGACCGTGTTGAGGAAATCGTAGCCGGTCGTGCCGGCCACCGGCCATTCCCCCGGCAGCGGCTCGCCGTGCTCGAGGATCTTCTCGACAACCACATAACGGTCGGGGGCGAGTTGCTCCAGCCGCCGAAGGTACCCGGTGGGGTCGTGGAGGCCGTCGATGTGGTCCACGCGCAGGCCGTCGATGACCCCGGAGTCGATCAGCTCGCGAATGAGCGTGTGGGTGTCATGGAAAACCTGTTCGTCCTCGAGGCGAACCGAAATGAGGCCATTGATAGTGAAAAACCGGCGGTAGTTGATTTCCTCCGTGGCGACTTTCCAGAAAGCGAGGCGGAAACACTGCTCCCCCATGAGCCGGTCGAGAAGTTGCCGGCTGTCCCCGTCGGAGGCGCCATTGGCGCCGTTAAAGGTGTCGAGATTGCGGTTGACGTAGTCGCGGACAAAGGGATTCCCCTCGTAGAGCTCCCACAAAAGCGTCTTGGTCATATGGACCTGCTCGGATCGCTCCAGCGCGTGTTCGGGACCGGGCAGATTCTTGAGCGTGTGAACCGTGCCGAGGTAGCGGATGAATTCGGCGTGGTGTTCGCCGAGGCGTTGCTCGAGCCAGCGGAGATCATGGGTGAAGACCTGGTGGTAGGACTCGGCGCGCATGGGGAAGCGAAGGTCGTAGTACTGGAACCAGAGGCCGTCGTGATCGTACGCGACCTTGATTTCCCCGTCATTGAGGGCCTCCCCGTAGAACTTGCCCAGGAAAGGAGCCAGGATGCGCCCCTTGAGGGTGCCGTAGTAGTGATTCCAATCGATGTCAAAGTAGCGGGCGTAGCGGGAGGCCTCGCCGTTTTCGAGAACATCCATGAGCATGCGATTGGCCGGATGGAACGCCATGTGGTTGGGGACGATGTCCTGCAGCCAGCCGAGGCCGAGGCGGGTGGTTTCGTCATGCAGGCGAAACAGAGCGTCACGCCCGCCGAGCTCCTCGTTGACCGCCGTGGGATCGGCCACATCGTAGCCGTGCGTGCTCCCCGCAACAGCCTGGGTAATGGGCGACAGGTAGAGATCCGAGATCCCGAGGTCGCGGAGGTAGGGAGCGATCTCGCGGGCGCGGTCGAACCCGAATTCGGGCGTCAACTGAAGCCGGTACGTGCCACGGGGTACTCGCATCAGCCTAACCTCACCTGGAGAAGGTTTCCGATCTTCTGAAAGAGGTCAATCCAGCGTCGGGCGTGGCCATGGCCGGCCTCGGCCGATTCGACCATTTGCGGATAGATGGTGCGCGAGAGCTTGAAGAACCGGTTCTGCGCCTGCCAGACGTTCAGTTCGAGGGGCAGCTGCCGAAGGGCGCCGAGGAGGCGTTCGGTCATCTCCAGGAGCTGGATATCGTACGGGGTCTCCTCCAGGAGTCCGACAATCCGGTTGCACTGGCCGCTGGCATCAAAACCGAGCGTGGTGCGGTCAAGTTCGACACCCCACCGCTGCGCTTCGGCGGTGAGCTGGGCGAGGCGGTCCAGATCGATGGGCTGAGCCTGCAGGATGCGGCTCATGTCGGTATTGATAACAAAAGCCGCCGTCGTGGTCAGGATGCGCGGGATAGGGAAATGCATTTCGCTGATCGCCTGCATGATGGGCAGATGCCGCTGGTAAGTCTGGCGATACTGCAGCTCGACTTCCCCGAGCATATCGTGCAGGATCTGCTGGACAATCCGTCGCTGTTCGTCTTTGAAGAGATGCCACAGCGAATAGCTGTGCGGGCCGAAATGCGTGTCGCTCAGAGCAATGACTTCGGCAAGGTTCCCCCGGTTGAAAGCTTCTTTGATCTTCTCGCGGGCGTCGTCGAATGTGCCGTCGAGCATCTCCCGGCTCACGCTGCCGAGGAGATTCTGCTCACCGAGGTGCAGAACAACGAAGTGCAGCGTCTCTTTCTCGCATGTAATGGTGGACTGGAGCGAGATACGCCCGATAGCAAGCTTCTGGCGGCCGAGTTCAAGCCGGTCGAAGACGTCATTGTGCACCCGGTAGCTGAAGATCTCGGACGTCTGCGGGTGATCCTCCGTGAAGAGCGAGGATACCGCATAGTGGGCGGCAACCCGGGGCAAGTCGAGAACAGCCGGCTTGATATAGGCGTTGTAGACCTCGGCCGTGTTCTCAAACTGCGGGATATTGGGCTTGGCCCGTTCGAGAATCTTCAGGTAAGCCGGTTCGAGATCAATCGCGGCGATATCCCGGGTGAGCTGCATCGCCCGGGCGGCGTACTGGACCACCTGCATCGCCTCCAGGCCGGAAATCTCATCGAAAAACCACCCGCAACTCGTATACATGAGCATGGCATGCCGCTGCATTTCCATGAGCCGGAGAACGGCTACCCGATCGTTATAGTCGAGCTGGCGGGAGGCGTGTTTGCCGAAGAAGCGTTCGAGATTCTGGCTGGAGCGGTCAAGGACGACGTCGATAAAGTCATCACGGGCGGCCCACGGGTCTTTCAGGTAGCGGCCGGCGTGTTCTTCGAAAACCAAAATAAGGCTGTCGCGCAGCCAGTCCATGGCCCCGCGCAGCGGAGCGCGCCAGAACTGGTTCCAGTCGCCGCGCCCGCCGGTGTTGCAGCCGCAGGCGCTCCGCCAGCGTTCGACCCCGTGGACGCAACTCCAGGATGAGTTGTCGTGGATCTCCACCTCGTACTCGGGGGGATGTTTCTCGAGGTACGAGGCGTAGATCGTCAGTTCCGCGAGCTTGGCTTCCTCCACATGATAGAGGCAGTAGGCGAGAGCCATGTCACCGAACCGGTGGTGGTGGCCGTAGGTCTCGCCGTCGGTGGCGATGTGGGCAAGCTGCGGCGCGTCGGGATCGTCCGAATAGATCGTCATGAGACGATCAGCAAACCGGCGGCCATCGGCCAGCACGTCGCCGAAAGCCAGCTCCTGGGATACCGGGCCGTCGTAGAAAAAGAGGTTGATGGACCGGCCGGAGGGCAGCAGACACCGATACGCCCGCTTGGGATCGATACGGTCCCCGGAGACGTCGATCCACGTCTTCTCGCCGATCTTCCGGACGTTCTTGCACTGGCGGGGAGCGAGGATCGTGAACTTGATCCCCTGGTCGACACACAGGTCGAGCGTCTCGACATCGACCGCGGTCTCGGCCAGCCAGATCCCCTCGGGCTTGCTCCCGTAGCGGTAGGTGTAGTCGCGGATGCCCCACACAATCTGGGTTTTCTTGTCGCGGGTGTTGGCCAGCGGCATGATAATGTGGTTGTACACCTGGGCGAGCGCCGATCCATGGCCGCCGAACCGCTCTTTGCTGAGGCGGTTGGCCTCGATGATCGAGGCGTACACATCCGGGGTGTGACGCTCCATCCAGGACAGAAGCGTCGGGCCGAAATTGAAGCTGATCCTGGAGTAGTTGTTCACGATGTCAAGGATGTGCCCCTCGGCGTCAAGGATACGCGACGCCGCGTTCGGGGCGTAACACTCGGCGGTGATACGCGCGTTCCAATCGTGGTGGGGATACGCGGAGTCCTGGAGTTCGACCTCCTCGAGCCAGGGATTCTCGCGCGGCGGCTGGTAAAAATGTGCGTGGATGCACAGGTATCTGCTCATGACGCTTACTCCCTTATATAGAAAGCAAGATTCCAAGGGGCCAGTTCGGCCGGATCACTCTGCGAGATTGACTCGGGGAGACACGGCCCGGGCCCGTCCCACTTCTGCTCGGCGGAGTCAAGCTTCTTACGCCACACTCCAGCCGGCAGCGAGGTGGCGGCCGATTCCCGGTTTGCGAAATTCATGATTATGAGGGCGGCGCTGCGGCGCAGGCAGGTGACGACCCGGGATTCGGAATCTCCGAAAACTTCGAGCCCCTCCTTGGTCGGAGCGGCCAGGGCCGGGATAGTCCGGCGGAGGTAGATGAGCGTGCGGTAGAAGTCGAGAAGGGTCTTGTGCCGACCCTTGCCGCGCTCGGCCCAGCGGAGTTTGCACCGCTGGAAAGTCGCCTCGCTCTGCGGATCAGGGGGTTCTTCAGCCCAGCCGAAGGATTCGAATTCCTCTTTGCGCCCCTTGCGCACAGCCTCAACAAGGTCCGGATCGCCGTGGCTGACGAAATACTGGAAAGGGGCTTCTTCCCCGTACTCCTCGCCCATAAACAGCATGGGGACATACGGCGAAAGCAGCACCGCACCGGCGGCCAGCTTGAGCGCCTCGAACGACACAAGCGTGGAGAGGCGGTCGCCGTTCATACGGTTGCCGACCTGATCGTGGTTCTGCGAGAAAATGACAAACTGCTCGGCGGGACGGTCGGCGGAGGGGTTGCCGTGACGGCGACGGCGATGGCGCGAGTAGCGGTCCCCGTAGACATACCCGTCCCGCAGCGCGGCGACCAGGTCATCGACCGCGCCGAAATCGGCGTAGTAGCCGGTGGACTCGCCGGTGAGGAGCGTGTGCAAGGCGTGGTGGAAGTCGTCGGACCACTGCGCGGGGATGCCGAACCCCCCGTCCTCGCGGGGGCGAATGATCCGGGTGTCGTTGAGATCGCTCTCGGCAATGAGGTCGCAGCGGCGGTTACTCTCGGCGGCGCAGGCATCCACGCGCTCGGAGAGTATTTGAAGAAAGGGGCGGGCGCTGAAATCGAATATGCCGTGGATCGCATCTAGGCGCAGGGCGTCGATATGGTAGTCGCGGAACCACATCAGGGCGTTTTCGATAAAGAAATTGCGGACTTCGTCGCTGTCGGGGCCGTCGAAATTGATCGCCCAGCCCCAGGGAGACTTGTACTTCTGCGTGAAGTAGGGACCGTAGTCGTGCAGGTAGTTCCCCTCGGGGCCGAGGTGATTGTACACAACATCCATGATGACCGACAGCCCGGTCTGGTGGGCGGCATCGACAAGGCGCTTGAGGCCGGACGGACCGCCGTAGGTGTTCTGCACGCCGTACAGGTAGACACCGTCGTAACCCCAGTTGCGGCCGCCGGGGAACTGCGCGACCGGCATGAGTTCGATCGCGTTGATGCCGAGGTCGGCAAGGTCGCGCAGGCGCGGAATGACCGCCTCGAACGTCCCTTCGGGGGTGAACGTGCCGACGTGCAGTTCGTACTGGATAGTGTCGCGCAGCGGTCTCCCCCGCCAGCCGGCGTCGCGCCAGCGGTAGGAGCCGTGGTCGACCACCTGCGAGGCCTTGTGAACACCGTCGGGCTGATAGTGCGAAGCGGGGTCGGGGCGCTCAACGTCGCTATCGAGACGATAGAGGTAGCGGGTGCCGTCGCCGACCCCCGGCACCGTTACCCGCCAGTAGCCGCGCTCATCCCGCTGCATCGCGAGCACCTGCCGCGGGCCGGGTGATTCGAGAACGAGTTCGACTGCCTGCCGCTGGGGAGCCCAAACGGTAAACGAACAGGCACTGTGGGAGCACCGAGCTCCTACTACCATGTATGCCTCCGGAATCAGAATATCCAAGACAGGTCGGATCGGACCGACCTGTCGTTATCTGCTGCAGTGAGTGAGATGACGCGGCGGGATGCAGGGCCAGGCGTGTGCTGTCTGTTGCGGCGCTAGTGGTTACATCACACTTTGCGGCGTTCGGTCACGGCGAGCGTGACGTACGTCGTCTTACCTTCAGTCCGGAACTCGATCTTGTCTTCGCGGG
Organism: Candidatus Zixiibacteriota bacterium; assembly: GCA_041742355.1. Classification (GTDB taxonomy): domain Bacteria; phylum Zixibacteria; class MSB-5A5; order GN15; family FEB-12; genus JAGNLV01. Next base: position 890 of record JBGSIV010000080.1, on the reverse strand, counting down.
CGAGCCAACCCACGGCCTGGAAAGCGAGCGACTCTTTCTCGTTGATCGCCTTGGGAACCTGCGACAGTGCGAGTTTGTCCTTCGTCTGCAGCACCTTCCAGATGGCGCCGGCGGTTTGTCCGATCTGCTCTTTCATTGTCTGTAACCCTAACCTTTCGCTATCTCAGTTGATTTGCCTGTAACTTCGCATGCCGCGGAGTAGTTCGCAACGATAATTCCGCTCAATCGTGTTAGATAATCATTACTATCCAAGATCCTGTTTCTCCAGTACCACCACGCCGAGAGGCGGAAGGTTCAGCGACAGCGACTGCTCCATACCGTGCATCGGGATCGGTTTGGTGTCGCGGCCCCCGAGGTTCCCCTGGCCGCTGCCGCCGTACACCGCGGCGTCGCTGTTGAGAACCTCATGCCAGTAACCGGGATACGGAGCACCCACCCGGTAGTTGGTGCGGACCACCGGAGTGAAGTTGCAGACCACGAGAATAGAGGCGCGGCCCTGCTTGTCTTTGCGGAGGAAGCTGATGACACTGCTCTCGAAGTCGGAACCGTCGACCCACTGGAAGCCGTCCCAGTGGAAGTCCACCTCGTGGAGGGCCGGCGTATTGCGGTACAGGCGGTTGAGATCCTGCAACCAGCGCTGGATCCCCTGGTGGTCGGGGTACTGGGTGAGGTGCCAATCGAGGCTGTGGTCGTGCTGCCATTCACTCCACTGGCCGAATTCGCCGCCCATGAAGAGCATCTTCTTGCCGGGGTGGGCGTACATGTAGCCGTAGAGAAGGCGCAGGGTGGCGAATTTCTGCCAGGGGTCGCCGGGGATCTTGCCGTAGAGGGAGCCCTTGCCGTGCACGACCTCGTCGTGGGAGAACGGCAGCACGAAGTTTTCGTGGAAG
>JBGSIV010000079.1:0-5594 GCA_041742355.1 Candidatus Zixiibacteriota bacterium | reverse complement strand
GTAACCTTGTGTCGCAGACATCGTATTACTTTCTGTAGAACGTCAACCAGGGGGCAGATCCCGGCGGTCATTCTCTTGTACGCCCGGGGGCCGGCTTGGTTCGCCATGACGTTCTTCTCCCCCGTGCAATTTTCTCCCGCCCGCCGCGGCTCTTCGGCGCCGAAGAACCGGCAGTTCTCCTGACCCGGCCGGGCCGCCCGGACAAAAACCCTTCGACCCGAAACAATCAACGGACCCTTCGCGTATTGCCCAGTAAAGCTTGCATGAACGTGATGACTCACCAGACAGGGAGACCGGCAGGATGGTCAAGAAGGTATTTCTATTAGCATTTCTCGTGGTTGTTGTCGGAGGAGTCCTGTTCTTCGCCATCGATGGTTCCGCCAAGAAGGAAGACGGACTCAAGACTGTTCCCGTTGAACGCGGGGATATCATCGACAAAGCGCTCGCGGTCGGGCGCATCGAACCGGAACACGAGATCGCCGTCAAATCAAAAATCTCCGGGATCGTGAAGAAGGTCTATGTTGACATCGGCGATGAGGTCAAGGTCGGCGATCCGCTCTTTGACATCGCCCCCGATCCGACGCCGCTTGAGTATGCCGAGGCGACGCGCCAGGTGGAGTTGGCCGATGTTTCTTTCGCCAACGCCAAGCGCGAATTCGACCGCACCCAGACGCTGCGCGACAAGCAGCTCATCTCCAATCAGGAGTACGATCGCGCGAAAGCCGTCTACGACGAGTCGGAGCTGCGCATGAAGCTGGCCAAGGAGAAGCTCTCGCTTATCCAGTCGGGCCAGGCCACGGTTGCCAATCTCCAGGTTGACAACACGATCAAGGCGCCGAAAGCGGGGATCGTCCTCTCGCGCCTCGTCGAGGAGGGGGATCCGGTCGTGCCGCTGACCTCCTACCAGGCGGGCACCGAGTTGATGACGATTGCCCAGATGGACAATCTGATCTTCAAGGGGAATGTGGACGAGATCGATGTTGGCAAGTTGCGCGAGAACATGGCGGTCGAGATCGAAGTGGGCGCGCTGCCGAACCAGAAGGTCAGCGGCAACCTCAGGAAGATTTCTCCCAAGGCGCACCAGCAGGACGGCTCCACTCTTTTCGAGGTCGAGATTGTCCTCGGCGAGGTGAGCGACGCTTTTCTGCGGGCCGGCTACAGCGCCAACGCGGACATTATCATCACAAAGAAGGAAGGCATCCTGCTGGTGCCGGAACGCCTCGTCAAGATCGAGGATTCGGTGGCGACGGTCGAGGTGCAAGACACGCTGGGTGTGGTGACACCGCGGACGGTGAAGACCGGTCTCTCGGACGGCATCCGTATCGAGATCGCCGAAGGACTGCAGGAGGGCGAGCTGCTTGTCGAGCGCCCGCCGCGTGAAATAACGGCCGACTGAGGCTCTTGAGGGAGAACCGGAATGATCCCGCTCCAGGTGTTTCGCCAGTTTCTGAATGACATGCGCCGCCAGAAGCTCCGCAGTGCGCTGACGATGTTCGGCATTTTCTGGGGGACCTGTTCGATCGTGCTGCTCTTCGCTTTCGGCAAGGGGATGGGCGAGGCGCAGATCAAGTCCCAGAAGGGGCTGGGTGAGAATATCGCGATTATCTGGCCGGGTATAACCTCCAAGGAGTATCGCGGTCTTCCGCGCGGGCGGCGTGTCCAGCCGACCGAAGACGACGTCCTGCTGATCAAGCAGAAGGCCCAGTCCGTTCTGCGGATCTCGCCCGAGTACTCGCGGTGGAGCGTGCCGATGAAGTATGGGCGCAACGAGACAGTCCGCAACATTGTCGGCGTCTGGCCCGAGTTCGGCGACATGCGCAACCTGATTCCCGATGTCGGCTCCCGCTTCCTCAACGATTTTGACATGGCGGAGAAGCGCCGGGTCGTCTTCATCGGCGACCGGCTCAAGACCGATCTCTTCGGCGACGAGGAGGGGGTGGGCAAGATTGTGCTCATCAAGGGGGTGCCGTTCACCGTGGTCGGCGTGATGAAGACCAAGGAGCAGGACAGCTCCTACAATGGCCGCGACAACAGCAAGGCCTTTATCCCGGCCTCGACGTTCGAGACGATGTTTTCGGCGCGGTATATCAATGATTTCGTGGTCCAGAGCCAGCCCACGCTGTCGATGCAGGTCACCAAGGACGAGATCTACAGTATTCTCGGCGCCCGCTACCGCTTCGATCCCTCGGACACGGAGGCGCTGGCGATCTGGGATACGACGGAGGGGATCGCCTTTCTGAAGACGTTCTTCCTCGCGTTTCAGAGTTTCCTTGTCGGTATTGGGATCGCCACCCTGATCACCGGCGGTATCGGCGTCTCCAACATCATGAATGTCGTCCTTGAGGAGCGCACAAAGGAGATCGGGATCAAGATGGCGCTCGGGGCGCGCAAGAGCGCCATTCTCATGCAGTTCGTGCTGGAGACCCTGCTCATCACCGGGCTCGGTGGAATCCTCGGGTTCCTCTGCGCTATCGGGATCATAACGGTCGTTCCGCTGCTCGGGATGGAGGAGTACATCGGGACGCCGAGTGTCAACTGGTTCGGCAGCGTTATCGCGACCTTCCTGCTCGGGATTGTCGGCTTCGTCGCCGGCATCTTCCCCGCCCGCCGCGCCGCCAACCTGCAACCGGTCCAGGCTTTGAAACTATTCTGACGAGACGCGCTCATGAATGCCGGAATCATATACAACGTTTTCGTACGCGACTTCCGCAAGCAGAAGAAGCGGATCACGCTGACCCTCGTCGCTCTCGGCTGGGGGACGATTTCGATCATGCTCCTGCTGGCTTTCGGTGAGGGGCTGCAGCGCCAGCTCACGATCAACGGCCGCGGCCTGGGCCAGGATATCGCGATTCTCTGGGGCGGCCAGACGACGATTCCCTTCAAGGGTCTCGGCAAGGGCCGCCGCATCCCGCTGCGCAAGGAAGATGTCTCCTACCTCGAGGGACGCGTCGCCGGCCTGAAGCATATCGGCGGCGAGTACCACCGCTGGGGCGTTGAGGTTCGCAACGGCGATACGGTGGTGAGCGAGCACATCAACGGCATCCCCCCGAACTACGAATTCATGCGTTCGCACATCCCGCAGCGCGGCGGCCGGATGATCAATGAACTGGATATGCAGAACAAGCGGCGTGTCGCGTTCCTCGGCTACAATCTCAAGCAGCGCGTGTTCGGCGACACGGATCCGGTCGGCAAGCAGATCCTCCTCAATGGCATGCCCTTCACCGTGGTCGGCGTGGAAATCAAGAAGATGCAGATGAACTCCTACAGCGGCCAGGACCAGGACAAGTGTTCCATTCCCGCGACGACCTTCGAGGCGGTTTTCGGCGATCCGTATCTTGACAACATCGTCTACCAGCCGGAGAATGTCGACGAGATGAAGACGGTCGAGAAAGGCATTTACGAGGCGATGGGGGCCAAGTACAAGTTCGACCCGACCGATGAACGGGCGCTGGGAATCTGGGATGTCGCCGAGAGCAGCCGCCAGTTTAACAACGTTATCCTTGGGATCAAGCTCTTCCTCGGGATAGTCGGCGGGCTGACGCTCTTGATTGCCGGGGTGGGTGTCGCCAATATCATGTACGTGTCGATCAAGGAGCGCACGCGCGAGATCGGCATCAAGATGGCGGTCGGCGCGCGGCGTTCGTATATCCTCGCCCAGTTCCTCATCGAGGCCTTGATCATCACGTTCTTCGGCGGCTTCGGCGGGATGGCGATCAGCTACATCATGACGGAGGCGTTCAAGCGGGTGCCGATCCAGTCCGACGTACTCGATTTCATGGGGCGGCCCACCGTGTCGCTGGAGATCGGGGTGGTGGTGGTGTCGATTCTCGGCATCATGGGCCTCGCGTCCGGCTTCTTCCCGGCCCTCAAGGCGGCCTCGGTGAATCCGGTCGAATCGTTGCGGTACGAGTAAACAAACCACAGGGAGCAGATAGAATGATCGAGTTGCGAGATGTCGTGAAGGAGTACCAGACGGGGGCCGTGTCGTTCAAGGCGCTCAAGGGAGTTTCGCTCCTGATTGGGCGGAGCGAGCACATCGCGATTGTCGGCCCCTCCGGTTCCGGCAAGTCGACCCTGATGAACCTGATCGGGTGTCTTGATGTCCCCAGTTCGGGCGAGTATTTGCTTGAGGGGGAAGCGGTCGGCAAGATGAAGGCCAACCAGCTTGCCGACATCCGCAATCAGAAGATCGGCTTTGTATTTCAGGCGTTCAACCTGCTCCCGTATGCGACGGCGTTTGAGAATGTCGAGGTGCCGCTGCTTTTCGCCCGGACGCCCGCCAAGCTGCGCAAGAAGCGCATTCTCGAACTGCTTGCCCGAGTCGGGCTGGCTGACAAGGCGAACAACAAGCCGACCGAAATGTCGGGCGGCGAGATGCAGCGGGTGGCGATTGCCCGGGCGCTGGCCAACGAGCCGGAGATCATTCTGGCCGATGAGCCGACCGGCAACCTCGACACCGCTTCGGGGGGCCAGATTATCCGTCTCTTCGACGAGCTGTGCGCGGCCGGCAAGACGATCATCATTATCACGCACGATCTGAACATTGCCCGCCGGGCGCCGCGTGTGGTGCGGATCAAGGACGGCCTGATCGAGTCGGATGAATGCAATAATGTGACCGAGGCGGTTCCGGTCGAAGCGCAGGCGCGTCAGGCGTAGGATCGGCCGTTCGCCTTCCTGTTGGGATGTGAAGAGCCTCTCCCCCGGGTGTCTGCACGGGAACACTCTTTCCGGTAGACTGTTGATTAGTCAGCAGGTTCCTCTGCATATTTTTGACTATTAATCTGCCCGGCGCCGCACCTGGCTACCTTCAGTCGGAAAATCTCCTCTGTTTCACAACCGCACATCCTGTCGGAGCAGTGCTTGTGAACCCTCTAAGGAGGTAACTATGCGGACTCCCACGACAATTAGTGACCATCCCATTCATCCCATGCTTGTCGTCTTCCCCCAGGGCCTGTGGTACTTTGCACTGGCCTGCCAGGTTATCGCGATGTTTGCGACGGACCCGACGCCCTGGCTCACGGTCGCTTTTTACTGCGCCGGCGGCGGCCTTATCGGCGCTGTCCTTGCGGCTGTGCCCGGTTTTATCGATCTATTCTCGATGAACGACCGGCGGATCAAGAACATCGGCATCACGCACATGGTGCTGAATCTCTCCGGCGTTGTTGTCTGGGCGATAGTCTGGTACCTGCTCGCTCCCGAGCGGCGCGCCGACAACACCGGCCTGGCTTTGCTATTGTCGATTGCGGTTTCGATCGTTCTGTTCTACTCGGCCTGGCTCGGCGGCGACATGGTGCATCGCCACCGGGTCGCGGTACGCGAGGAGTACGAGGTCACCCGCACTCCGGCCGAGCAGGTGCGCGCCAACAACCGGCGCAATCCCTGAAAGAGGGAAGTGCCGAAAAAGTCTATGAGTAGTCATTGCGACCCCGGCGGAGGCCGGGGGAAGCAATCTCTCCCCCGGCCAAGCCGCCGGTACGAAGAGAGATTGCTTCGTCGCTCCGCTCCTCGCAATGGGCATAATGCTCAAAATGTGTTGATGATTTCCCTGTAATGAGTTCTTACTCTTGGAGTTTTGAGGGATAAGTCTGAGGAGT
>JBGSIV010000078.1:0-3334 GCA_041742355.1 Candidatus Zixiibacteriota bacterium | reverse complement strand
ACTGGACTCGCTCCTCTTCGGGGAGCTCTATCGGTCGTCTCGGGCGGCCTCGGCTCATGGGTTTCCTCCATAATAAGGGATGAACCCATGATACGAAAGGACTAATGTATAGTCAAGCTATTTAAGAACCATTACACTAGCCGTCACTTCGCGAGCAAGAGCTTCGTCACACCATGGTACTTGACGTTTCCAAGCTCGTCTGAGGCAAGGAGACGCGCCAGATACACGCCCGATGAGTGAGCTGTCGCATCCCACTGAGCGGTGTATGTCCCGGCTTCCATGTAGCCTCGTGCAAGCACCCCAACTTCTCTCCCGAGCATGTCGAATACCTTCAGTTCTATTCGAGCTGGCTCAGGTAGTCCGTACGCGATCCGGGTCGATGGATTGAAAGGATTCGGCGATGCGTCGTGGAGAACATACATCGTTGGCTGACTACTCGTCTTGTCTTGCGGGATTGGCACGGCAGGCTTAGAAGTCTCATCCCCCGCAGCTGGCCCCCGGTAGATGTGACCAACGGAGAGGATCTTCTTCTCCAATCCAGTGATCCCGCTGATTGCCGGTCGCACCTTTAGAGCTTGGTCTTTGAATCCAGCTGGGATCTCTGAGGCATCGAGAAGGACGATTGTCCTCATCTCATTCTGATCCTTCATCGCACTCACCTCAGTACTCCAGATCCTGTTCACGGCTCGCCCAGTGGAAACGTCCACCAAATCGAAGCTGACAGCTCCTCCGGATTTCTCAAAGAGCGTGCTGGCGGAAAAGCCATTGAGCGAGACATGAATCTGCAGGTTCTGAGCGCTAGAGGGAATCAGAAACCCGTCACTCTCTCCAGCATTCTCCAATGATGCAACGCCCAATGGTCCTACCCCATCGTCGGGCGCTTTGAGTTGCACCACCACCGGGTCCGCACCAGCAAGAGCCAGTTCGATCTTGCCGATCTCAACGCTCACGTATGCCCCGGATTCCGGGTCGATCACGTTCAGGGCCCGGGCATAGTTTGCCGGTGGCCCTTCCTTGCTCAGAGTCTCTGTCCCTACAACGATTTGATACGGCGATGCACTTCCTTGCGCGTAGATGTACTTGGCAGTCGTTGACCCGACCGACGTGTGCGGGTCATACCCGTTGGCGATCCAGGTTCCGTAGGAGCCGGTCCAGTAGGTGCCATCGTAGTACCGCTTCCAAACACTCGAGCCGGAGGAACTCTGGTACACCATCCATGCCTTGTCACTCGCCACTCCACTTATCGAAGGTTTGTCCTCGCTCTGGTATTGCATCAAGGAATAGCTGCCGTTCCAGCCTCGGAAACTCCCTTCACGATGTATGATCACTCGGGTTCCTGGATAGTAGCTGTCCTCTACGTCCCAAGCCGCATGCATGGTTTTATCACCGGATGGTTCACTCCCCGAGACTCCAAGACACGGATGGGCATGCTTCAGATATCGTGATGGGACGATTGAGGACACGCTAATGGAGCTTCCCCACGTGTTTGGCCCGAATTCAAAGTAATTGTAGTTGATCTGAGGTGAACCGAATGGAACATCAGTAGCGTACAGGAGATTTGCCTGCTTGGTGCTCCAGTAGGTAGTGTTGATGGCACTTGACGGCATGATGGAGTTTTCAGTCGTCCCAGGAGCACTTTGCATGGGTGTCCAGGAAGAACCTGAATTGCTTGACCTCCAACACATGAGGGCATTCTGTCCTCGATACGAGGCGAACGCAGATCCATCAGCATACCCGGATATCGACACAAGTTGACCTGGGGAAGTACCAGGGATTTCCGATTCGAGCGTCAACGGTCCAAGCCACGAGGATCCGCCATCAATACTCCTACGAATGAACACCCGATGGTATGTCTCCCATAAGGGAAACAGTCTATACGCCTGTTCCCAGCTCACCAAAATTGAGGAGCCAGCGACGGCAAGGCAGGGGTTGCTGTGACTCCCGCAATAAAACGGATCCAACGTGGGGTCCGCTGTCAACTGAAACGTATGAATCCAAGAACTCCCTCCGTCCGTCGATTTGCGGTAGAAGATCTCTCCCCCGTTTTCAAAAGTCTCGTGAATCGTTCCCGAAGGTTCTCTGTAGAGCTTTCGCTGATTGTTGTTGCATATCCCGTCTGCAGACGTGGTTTGGTTAGTGAGGGCAGGATTGGGAGGGTTCGACGGATAGAGCAGCAATCGGAAGTACTGTGCCGTTGAATCCAGTATGCGCATACCGACATTTGTTCCGGGCTTCGTTGTCGGCACAAATACGCTGAAGTGGTACGAGGGATCGGGAATCCCGTAGTAGGGGTTTCGACGGTCCGTCCAAGGAGAAAGAACTGACACGCGGGCGGTTCCCGGGAACAGATCCCCCGCATCAGTAGCCGTCGGGAGGCCATCCGGATATGATTGCCCATACCGACCACTGGCGTAGATGAGTCCATTAAACATGTACTGATCCGTCCACCCGTGGCTCACCCTCCAAACCATGATGCCTTGCGAATAGAATTCTGTTGTGCTGTTCTGTGACCTGCAGATGGGCAGCCAAGTGTTGTAGTCCGGCACGGTAGTTGAACCGATGGTCATGGTCTGGTCGAATCTACGATTCTCAATAAGGAAGTAGTCGTCGTTCACGTTGCTGTTGATCCTGAATACTTCTGGAAGCGTGAGACAGTAATGGGCATCGACAGTTGCTTGATCTGAAACGACACTCGGGGAGAGCCAACCCTTCAGAGCCCGATGGACTGGGCTCAAAGGAGCCGGCGAGCTCCCGTTGTAGCCAAGTGAGACTGGTCCGTTAATCACCCCGGCCTCCATGAGGTCTGCACGAGACCCTGAGGAATGGCCGATCCCCAGTGTGTGCGCAAACTCATGACAGTGGACACCAATCCGAGCAAAAGGTTCAGCACCATTCTCGCCTGATGTCGGCTCGCCATTTCTTTCGCTCATGATATAGATGTTCTCCCTTGCCTCTGGGTTCAAACCGTCACGACGCCAATGGATGTTCCCTGCATAAATTATCACTAACTTCACAGACTCTCCGAGACCCTCAATGTCCAGTTCCGCCTTCTCCGCAGCGTTGAGTGCATCAGCCCAGATATCTCGAACTCTACTAGCGTACTCGGACTTTGGGTGGTTGAGAAGAAGCCACTGTGGGATATCCCCACCACCAATCTCGTTGACTACAGACCCTGTCACAATGAGATTGTGATTTGACATGATCCAGAAGTAGTCGGCTAGACTCCCATAAGCGGACTCACCATCCGGACTATACATATTAGACGGTATGTTTAAGATGCAGTAAGCCTCGACCCCAGTGAGTATATTGTTGTATCGACCGACAGTATACACTA
>JBGSIV010000077.1:0-48121 GCA_041742355.1 Candidatus Zixiibacteriota bacterium | reverse complement strand
CTGCGGATGTCCACGGCCGTACATGTGCGCGGCCGATGTCCACATCGGCCGAGTATCAAACGAACCCAATCCGGGGCCAACCCCCCGGAAAGTTCAAACTTGACACCCTTTCGCGGCCCCAATATTGTGCGACCAGTCTTCACTGACGGATCATTATGAAAAAAGCCCTGCTCGCCATATTCCTGCTCGCCGTGGTTGTTCTTGTTGGCTACCTTCAGGTTGTCCGCCAGCAGGATCGCCTCGCGGGCTCCTTTGAGGCCGGCCGCCAGTCTTCGGTTGGCGAGGTCTACGCTGCCCAGCTTGAAGCCGACTCCCTCCGTGACCAGATGGCCGGCAAGGAGTTGGCTTTCGGTGACAGCCTCCTGCGCCGCGATCAGACCTACCGGATCACGGTCGACTCCCTGTCGGGCACAATCGACACCCTGCAACTGCAGCTGGCCCAGATGACAAAGCAGCTCAAGGCCGCCAAAGCCGCCGCCAAGCCCAAATCAGGCTCCGGCACCGCTCCGGCCTCGACCGCTGCCAAAACGCAATCACTCAACGATCAGGTCCTGGCGTACTACAATCAGCGTTACCGCAGTCTCCCGAAAGACCTGTCATCGTACGAACTGACTGTGGCGGTCAACGAAATCCGGGAGGAAACGGCGAAGAAGTTCAATATCTCCGTCGCCGACCTCAACCGCATCCGCTCGGAGAACAAGCTGGAGTTCTGATACCGGAAAGGGGGAACGTGTGCCCGCGCGCGAGTCCGACTTTGCCGAAGTGGCGGTCGACCGACTCTTCCTCGAGTCGTTCGCCAACGAGCAGTCGCCCTATCACCTGGAGGAATCCGATGGCCTCATCCGGCAACACCTCGACAGGATTCGCGGCAAACTCAAATGGCACATAAATCACTCCCTGTCAAAGCGCCAAAAAGAAGTAATCAAGTACTACTTGATAGGGAAGACCGAGCGCGAGATAGCCGATCTGTTAGGGGTTACCCAACAGGTGGTGAATATTTATAAACACCGTGCGATCAAAAAATTACACAGGATGCTGCTGACCTGACCTGTATGTCAAAAGTCTACTATGTGAGGGGCGATACGTTTGCTGAGTCCGTCAGCACCTTTGGAGGTCGGAATAGGTAGTAATGGCCAAGGGGCGTCGCAGTCGTTAGGAGGTGATATCTCAGAAATCCACCAATCCCTATAGCTTCACCGCTATCCCCGGTTATCTATAGCTATGTGCCAGAAACCGAAGAGGGGGATATCAGACTTCACGAGCAGATAGGGAGTTGCTTCATGCCGAAGAGCAAAGATGACAAAGGGTTCGCATCTCTGGGAGAAAAGGATTGCTGGCACCCCTACGGCCTGCAGGTCCTGTCACCGACCAAGTTCTCGGCTGTAGTGGGTCAAATTCTTCGCGGACATTATATGTTGGTATCGTCCCGATACGTCCGCGGCGCCGAGCAAACCCATTGAGCGAGATATGATTTCCCGGCGGTTGCCTGGTGGAGCCGCCCGACTGCGAACTACCGAATACTCAGGGCCAGTCTACTGACTGGCCCTGTTTCTATGGAGTTCCACACATCCCCTCAACCAACACTTTAACGTTCCGTACTCGCCGACGCCATCGTCCAGGCATACCAGTTACCGTCCAGTTGCCAATTTTTACCCTCGCCTCACTTAATCCGTCATGTCGGGCCCGCTCCGATCGTCTACGAGAGGTATGACGGCCTGCCGCGAATATTGGTTGACACCAGCGTCGCCGGTACCTTTTTTCGGCCTGAGAAACAGCAACCAGGACAGTCCTCCTCCGGTCCGGCACTTTTCGCTAAACCTTTGGCAGGCCTACTGGTATAACAGACCAAAGGTGCGAACCCTTAAACCCACGGACACCCATGGCCCTTCGACAACTCCTCATCATCCTCGGCCTCGCGGCGGTCTTCGGACTCGGTATCAACCTCGTTTCCCCCAACGCCATACCCTACATCGGCGATTGGCGGGAGTTATCCTCGGGCGACGGCCCGGTGATCCCCCCGGCGGCCGATCCGGGCGACCCGCCCTTCATCGGCCTTGATGTCGCCCATGTCGAATTCACCGGCGGAGGCGTTATCTTCATCGATGCCCGCAACCCCTCCGAATTCGTCTGTGGGACAATCCCCGGCTCGATCAACATCCCGTTTGAGATGCTCCCCGAGGGAGACCTTGGCCCGTACTTTGACTCCGCATTCGGCGGTGCCTCCCCGGACACCCGACTGATTACCTTCTGCTCCGGCGAGGAGTGCGACCTCTCCCTGCACCTGGCCCGGAACCTCCAAGCCATCGGATACACCAACGTCATGATTTTCTTCGGCGGAGCGAGGGAGTGGGAGAAGAACAGCCTGCAGATGGAACGGAGAGAAGCATGCGGCGAATAATCGACAACGACTACCTGACCCTGACCGTGCGCCTCTTTGTGGGAGCCGTCTTTATCTACGCCGCTTACTACAAAATCCTTGAGCCGGGCGACTTTGCCAAGTCGATCTGGTACTATCACCTGACGCCGGTCAGCCTGATCAACCTCGTGGCCCTGATTCTCCCCTGGTGGGAGATGCTGGCCGGGCTGTTCCTGATTTTCGGGGTATTCTACCGGGGGGCGGTCTGGTCGGTGTTGCTCATGAACCTGGTGTTCATTGTGGCGCTGGCATCGGCCGCGGCCCGCGGTCTGGATATCGAATGCGGTTGCTTCAAGGCGTCGCAGGGCGCCGGCGATGAAGCTGTCAACACGCTCATTCGCGACCTCGGACTGCTACTCCTGATGCTGCAGCTGCTCTTTTCCCGGTCGCGACGGTTCCTCGTGGACCGGAGGCAGGCGATCAGGGAAGGACGCGTGGCGTTATCAGGATAATCAGGTCGGTTGCTTTCTTCTCCTTTGAGGTATTGGTGAAGAGCAGCCTCCCGAGAAGCGGTATGTGACCGAGGAGCGGCACGCGCCGGACGCTCTCGATTTCGTCCTCCTTGCGCAACCCGCCCAAAGCGACCGTCTCGCCGTCGGCGACCGTGATAGTCGTGCGAACCGACCGTTCGGTCGTGATCGGCTTCTGGTTGTCGGCGGGTCCGGCGAAGCCGATGATGTCCTCGACTACCGGCATGACATCCATCGTGATCCTGCCCGCTTCATTTATCCTCGGCGTAACGCGCAACGAGATCCCGACCTCCTGATCCTGAAAAGTCACGATATCCTGCGTCGCCGCCCCCTCGGTGAACCGGTTGATCGTGGCGATCGGTATGACCGTCTGAATCTTGATTTCCGCCTCGTGGTTGGCCAGAGTCGTCACCCGTGGGTCCGAGATCAACTTGCTGTCGCCTTTCTCCTCAAGCAGGTGAAGAACCAGGTTGACCTGCTGAACCGTGAGTTTGGCCCACGCAAAATCGCCGTTGTTGGGATTCCACACCGCGGCACCGTCGACTTCGTCCGAGCCGCCCGTGCTGCCTGAGTCGGTGCCGCCGCCGCCCAATACCGTGCCGAAAGCGGTTGGCCACGAGAATCCCACGCGGCTGGCGTCATCGACATTCGTCTCGATAATGCGGGCTTCAATGGAGATGACCTGCTCCGGTTGGTCGATGTCCGCAATTACTTCGAGCATCTGCGCCACAACCGCCGGGAAGTCGGCCAGCAGAAGCCGATTCGGCTTGTAGGTCTCGCGAGGACTGACTGTGCCCCCCTCGGCGCCGGCTATCTTGTCCAGGATGATCACCTGCCCCTGCGTCGATTTCAGGGGACTCAGCGCTTTCTGCACGGTCACGGGGTCGATGTACCGCAGCTCCACGCTCCGGGTTTCAAGCTCGCCCGGGGAATACATCTCGAACGGCTTCACGACAATCACACCGTTCCGAATGTAATAGTTGAAACCCATCGGGAGGAGGATCGCATCGAGGGCCGCCGGGAGCGCCACATCTTCCAGACGCAGAGTCACCGACCCGACGACGGTGCCGGAAACGACAATGTTCAACCCGTTCTGCGCCGCGACCATGTCCAGGACAGTCGTAATCGGCACATTTTCAAGATTGAGGGACAGCGGCCGGGCGTTGTCCAGTGGGGAGGAGGCCCTGGGCGAGGCAGCCAGAATACACAAGCCGAGGATGACCAGAGCTGCAGTGCGCGGTTTCATACGTTATCCTTTGGGTGTGACCCGGAGAGTGACACGGCTTCCGCCGGCATCGAGGGTCACCTCCCGTCTGTTTATGTCCATGACAGTGGCGCCATTGATGTGGTCGCCGACGCGAACCGGGCGATTGTTCACTATCGCAAGCGGGGTCCCTTCGCTGTAGACAATGCCGGAAAGTCTCCAGGCGGCCTGGGCTGGCCTATTTGCGGAGGGCATCTGAGCACTCCCGTTCCGGTGCGACTGCGTGCGGAAGGGGTCGCGGCCCCACGGCTTCGCCTCGTAGTCGGCCAGGTTTGCCTGCCTCGCCGACGCCTTCACCTGTGGGGCAGAGGCTGTCGCGGCTGGGACAGCATCCGACTTCGGCTTTGAGTTGCGCGGGGCGTTCATATTGTACATGCCCCAGACAATGGCCAGGCCGAGAAGCACATAGAGTCCGCGTCGGCGCGTTGCCGCATTCATACGCTGCCTCCGGTTCCCAACAGGGCCCTGAATCCGAATTGCATCTGCAGTGGCTCCGACCCGTCCCGCGCGCCGCTCATGATGCACCGGTTGATCCCCCGGGTGTATTCCTCGTGTTCGATGTGCCGCACAAATTCACCGAGCGAGACAAATTCGCCCGAGAGGAGGATCTCGATATTGAGGTACTGCGGCTCGGAACTCCTGGTCAGAGCCTGGTTGAGGCGGAGGAGTTCGTCGATTGACGGCGTTATCTCGATCACTCGGAGGTTCAACTCGGCCGCCTGATCGCGCAGTTCGCGCAGGAGCGCCATGATGTCGGCAGCTGCGTACAGCCGGGAATTCAAGTCAATCCGCTGCGCCTGCAAGCGCTCCTGAGTGTCCATGAATGCGGGCAACTGGAGGGTGAACTGCTGGGCCTCGGCCAGCTGCCGTCGCGTCTCTTCCGCCAGGCGGTCCGCAGCTTGCGTCTTCCGGGCATGAGGGATCCAAACGAGGTAGCCCCAGAGGACGACCATTGCCGCGATCGTTCCGCCGTACATGAGAAGACGTCGGTTCACAGTATCCCCCGCATAAGCAGCTGGAAATCGATTTGCGCCTCGCCATCGATACGACGCTTGACGTGGCGCTCCACTTCAACGTTCTCAAAAAAACCGCTCGTCCTGAGTCGCTCGACAAACTCGGCAACGGCCACTTCAGGAGGGACTTGTTCCGACTGTGAGATTCCCTGAATTCGGAGATTTTGCGACGGCTCGGCGGTGTTGAGCTCATAACGCGTCAACCGAATCTCAGCGGGAGTAAGCAGCGACAGCTCTTTGAGATTGAGTGCGAGCCAGGTTGACTCCTTGGCCGTTTCCCGAAGGTACTTGCTGGATGCGGCGACCCTCGTTTTGAGCGTGTTGAAGGTATGGAAAGCTTCTGACGACTGGAACATGGCGAGCTGGCGTTCAAGGGCCGCCACGGTTCCGTCGTGCACCTGCAGATCCCGGTTGAGGAAACCCCAGCTTCCGGCCAATACAAGGAATGCCGCGGCAACAGCAGTCCGTCCGATCATGTCGATTCGTCTGCGGCGCCAGTATTCCACCCGTTCAGGCGGGAGAAGGTTGGGGATTTCCGCATGGCAAAGTGCGGTGGCGACAGCCGGGAGCGCTTCGACCACCACCTCTCGGTCAACCCCTCGCCCAAGGGCCATGGCTCTGATTTGATCGGCCGGGAATGCCGCAAACCGGTAACCGGCCCGTTCCGAGAGCAGCTCCAGAAGCCGGGGAAGAGAGGCGGCTTCGCCGTACACGTAGACTTCCTGCGCATTCTGAACCGCGTGTTGGCCCGCATAGTAATCGAACGACGTCTGAATTTCGGTGGCGAGGGTTTCGGCGAAGTACTCTATGTGGGCCTCTTCAGGATGGTCGCCAAGCATGGATGCCCCGGTTCCACCGTGGTGGAAGAACTCCAGTGTCCCGCCGCGATAGAAGGAGGTTTCGGTATCATGGTGCCCGATGCGCAGCACGGCGTAGCTGCGGTTGACAGAGAATTCGGGCAGTTCAGAGAGGAGTTGCCCCAAAACCGTGGGAGCGGCGTGGATGGCCTGCACGGGCAACGACGCTTTGGTCAGCGGCATCAGCGATTGGTTTATCAGACTTCTGGTCACTGCGTGCAAGGCGATCTTCACGCGGCTCTGGCCGCCGCTGCTCACTCTGGCGATCGGGGCGAATCCATAGTAGCAGTCGGCTTGAGGAAAGGGCACCTGCTTTGCCGCCTCAATTCGCACGGCGGCCTGGAGATCGCCGCGGCGAAGCGCGGGCAGCATGAACATGCGAAAGGCGGTCCCCTGACCGGAGACGCAGACGGTAACGCGTGTGCTTCGGCCCCCATGAAGGTCGAAAAATCGCCCCGCCTCCTGAGCAACCTGGGCGGCGTGTTCATCGGGCGATAGACCAAGCGGGAGTTGAACAGCTTCCGCGGCCGTAACCGTCCGGCGTCGACCGAGGTGGCGGACCGCGGCGAAGTAGATGCTCTCCGATGTCACGTACACACCAATCGTATGACCGATGAGCAGCCGGCTTTGTGGCGTCAGCGCGGTCTCGTGTACAGCAGTCTGTGCCGAAGCGCCCGTTGCCCCCTTCGGCCGTGTGAGTCTGTTCTTTATCGCGGTGAACATAGTTGGTATCAGAGCGTTACAGAAATGGTGTCATTTCCCCCGACCGACTGCAACTGCCGCAGGCCCGGGTCGTACTGGTAAGGCGTCCCCCATGCATCCGCAAGAAAGCTGCCGCCGGTTCCGTCGATGTACGGACCGTTCCAGCCGAGCCGGGTAAGGCGATCGTATGGCACAATGGAGTCCGGCCGGGTGACCAAGTCTTCCAGGCGGGTCGGAAGATGTCCCACATCTCCTTCGAACCCCGCGTTGACCAGGCGTCCTCCGGCCACCGCATCGGGCGAGCCCACGATGGCTCGCCGCAATTCGTTCATCTCTTTTCGGGTGGCGACGTCCTTGGATGACTCACTCATGTCGCCAAACTTCGGAATTGCCACGGCGGCGAGAATCCCGAGGATCACGATGATGATGACCAGTTCGACCAGCGTGAACCCGGATGCTCCGAGTCGGGACGCCGGCGTGGGCTTACCACTCATTCTCGTCGGCATCGTCAGTGTTCGCCCAGAGTTCGCCGGTCGTCGGGTTGTATACCCAACCCCCCGCTGCGCCGATCACCGTGCCGCGTGCCTGGCCCGTGCCGTCGACAACCGAATCAGGAACGCTGCTCTGGTAAGGATTCGGCGGGATGCTTTGCGCCATCACCGTGCCGGGGGTGCGCAATTCGACCAGCGAGGGCCAGGTAGCCGCGCCAGTCTGGACGGCCTGGTTTGCGTAGAAGATAGTGATCGCCGAGCGCATCGATCCCAGAGAGCTGCGGGCCGAAGCCTCACGGGCCTCGCCTGAGAGATCCTGATACTTCGGAATGGCGACAGCGGCAAGAATGCCGAGGATCACAATAATGATCACGAGTTCGATGAGCGTGAAACCACGTTCGTTGTGCATTGGGGCCATGAGTCTATCCTCCTGAGAGCACATACATTGGAAAGAATTACCGTTATGTCTTCTATCGGCGTGTTCTGCCCCGGGTTTTAGGGGGCTACCCGTTAAATACTTTGATCAAGTTCCACATCGGCAGGAAGATAGCCAGCGCCAGAATCAGGACGAATATGCCCATCACCAGCGTGAGAATCGGCTCGAGGATGGCGGTCAGTTGACGGGAGGTGTACTGCACCTCCTTTGCGTAGTGGGTGGATACCTCTTTGAGGATCTCGGCCAGCGAACCGGATTCCAGGCCGATTGTCATCATCTGAAGGGCCAGCGGCGGAAAGTACCTGAACTCGTGCTCGGCCAAACGGCTGTCGCGTCCTTCGCGGAAGAGATTGCCCATTTGTCGGATTTCTCCGGCAATGGCGCTATTCTTGACCGCATCGGCGAGTATATCCAGGCAGGCGATTATTGGAAGTCCCGACCTGAACAGGATATGGAACATCATGGAGAATCGGGCGATATTTCCCTTGATGATCAGGTTGCCGAACACCGGCAGGCGGAGAAACTGGCGGTCCAGCCAGATCTTGCCCCGCTCATTGGATATCAGGCGGTTGGCCAGAAATCCGCAGAGAACTCCCCCAATCAACAGGGCAGGCCAGTACTTGGCGAGCGCCCCCTGAAGTCCGATCAGCATACGGGTGGGCAGGGGGAGTTCGGCATTGAACTGATTGTAGAAGTCAGTGAACTTTGGAACGACGTAGAAGAGAATGACTGCGGCTGCGGCGGCGAGTGCCGAGATGACCATTATCGGATATCGGACGCCCGACTTGATCGCGCGGGTCAGCTCCAATTCGTCCTCCAGCATCGTGCGAAGTTCGGTCAAAATATCGTCCAACTGCCCCGATTCCTCTCCAGCCGCAATGCTGGCGACATAGACGCGGGAAAAGAGATCGTCATGCGCTTCCATAGCCGACGAGAGCGATCTCCCCGACTGGACGGCGAGCCGGATGTCGTTAATCGCCCTGTCGAAACGGCCGTTGGCCGGGCCAATCTTGATGAGGGTGAGGGCGCGGAGAATCGGAATACCCGCGCGGTACATTGTGGTCAGGTTCGCGGTAAACGTAATCAGTCGCTCGTAGTTGCCGCTGCGGAGAAATCCGAGAAGGGAGAAGCCCCTGCGCGGAGGAGCTGGTTCGACAGCTATTGGGACGAGCTCCTGCTCGGTGAGATATTCCAGCACCTGATCGGGGCTGTCGGCCAGGAGAACCCCGGTCTTAGTTTCGCCGTCGCCGGCTGCGGCCCGGTATTTGAACCTACTCTGCATGGATCGCTCGCATCACAGCCGCTTCTTCCGGCATGAGGTAGTCTTCGACGTTGGAAGTCTCTTTCAATAGCTCCTCGAGGCACACCGAACCGTCTCGCACCCGCTCAAGCCCGGCTTCGAACAAGGGGACATAGCCGTTCTTGCGAATGGCTTCTTTGATCTGGCCGAGCGACGCATTGCGCATGATCATCTCCGTAACATACGGCGTCACTTCAGCGTACTCGTAGATGCCGGTGAGGCCCCTGAAGCCCGAGTTCTTGCACTTGGGGCAGCCCGTGCCCTTCCTGAAGGTGAACTCGGAGGCGCGGTCGATCAGGCCGGACCGGAGCAAGAGGCTCTCAGAGGGACGGTAGACGGAAGAACACTCGGGGCAGTTCACCCGCACCAGCCGCTGCGCCAGGACTCCTTTGAGGGCGGTACCCACGAGGTAGCGCTCGATGTCCATGTCGACGAGACGGGCTATCGCAGAGGGGGCATCATTGGTGTGAATGGTCGAAAAGACCGTATGTCCGGTCAGGGCCGACCGGATAGCCATGCGCGCCGTCTCCGGGTCGCGGATTTCGCCGATCATGATGACATCGGGGTTCTGCCGCAAAATCGCGCGAAGGCAGACGGGGAAGGTCAGCCCGGCCTTCTCATTGATCTGAATCTGGATGATTAAGGGCAAGGAGTACTCAACCGGGTCTTCCACCGTGACAATGTTCTTTTCGACCGAGTTGATCTCGTGCAGCGTGGCGTACAGGGTCGAAGTTTTGCCGCTGGAAGTCGGCCCCGAAATCAGAATGAGCCCCTCAGGTTTGTGAATGACGCTCTTCCAGGCCGTTTCAAGCACTGAAGGAAAGCCGAGCTGCTGAAACGTCAGGAGCAAATTGCGGCGGTCCAGCAAACGTATAACGATCTTCTCGCCGTGGATGGTCGGCAGCGTGGAGATGCGCAGATCGACGTTGCCACCGTCGACATTCATCGTGAACCGGCCATCTTGCGGCAGCCGCTTCTCCGAAACATCGAGATTGGCGGCGATCTTGACGCGTGAAATCAACTCGTTCTGCATCGATTTCGGCGGGGCCGCCTCCTCCCGCATGGAGCCGTCGATGCGGTAACGGATCCGCAGCCGGTTCTCTTCCGGCTCGATGTGAATGTCCGAGGCCCGGTCTTTTGCGGCCCGCTGGATCATCATATTGACCATCTTGACGACGGCACTCTCGGACTCTTCGTCCCCCTTCTGCTGGGCGAAGTCAGGGCGCGCGGGATCTTCCCCGCTGCGCGAGCCGATGATCATGTTCAGAGAATCCGCAACCGAGTAGCAATCGTCGATCGCCGCACGAATCTCGCTTGGAGTAGCAATTGCCCGCTTGATGGTTTTTCCGGTGACGTACTTGATTTCATCGATGGCGATGATATTGAGCGGGTCGGCCATTGCCAGCGTGAGCGTATTGCCGATCTCGAAAATGGGGATGAGCGTGTAGCGGCGCGCGACACTCACCGGCACTCTGCGGATGACATCGGGGTCGATGACCATGGACTCCAGGGAGATTTTGGGAATGGCCAAACGCTCCGAGACAACGCCCACCAACTGCTCTTCGGTGATGAGCTTCCGTTCCACGAGAATTTCCCCGAGACGTCGGCCGCTAAGCGCTTGTTCCTTCAGGGCATCGTCGAGTTGGCCAACGGTGAGGTAACCCTTCTCCAGGAGGAGGTCGCCAATTTTCTTCTTTTCCATATCGTTCCGGGTGTCAGCAGCTGTCGGGCCACGGAAGCGGCCGGTTAACTCCAAGTCTTCATTCAGTTATCGGATGATTGCCGCGGGGACTGAACGGGTCGGGGCCGTTGAGCAAGCAGTCCAGATAGGGGAGTGCATCATGGCTGAATTCAGCGCCCGAGCGCAGAATTTCTGCATGCACGGTTCCTCAGTAATTCAAAGCCCCCCAGGAATTATCTGAAATAAGTTGTTGGTAGTGGGTAAAATAGGTTGTGTTGGGGGCAGTGGTGTCGGAATACTGCTCCCCGGCGGCACTGAATGTGTTTACATTAATGGGAAGGCCGTGCGCCTTCTCAGTGATTGACTGGAGACCCTATTGCGCCGAAGCCTGCTTACATGCGCGTCGCTGATTCTGCTTTCTACTGCCCAAGCCGTTGAGACCCAGGGTGCTCTTTCGGTAGCTCCAACCCATCGTCAGGAGCCGGCAACCCCCAGGCTTGGGTCAGTTGTTGATACAATTGTCATCGAAAATCGTGAAGTCTACGACACCGGAAACCCCAAGTATAACAACTTCCTCTTTCGCCTTGCGAACAAAGTGCATGTGACTACCCGCGACGGGGTGGTCCGGCGGGAACTCCTCTTCCGCGAAGGGGAACCCTTTCCGTATGAACTTGCGGAGGAGTCTGCCCGCAACATCCGCACCCGCTTGTCGGTCTATGATGCCTGGATCGAAACCGAGACACTCCCCAACGGCCACCTGCTGGTCCGGGTGGTGACGATCGATGAATGGACACTCGCCGTGGGTCCAAACGTCCGACGCGAGGGGAACGAAAACCGCTACGACTTTTCGCTCGTCGAACGCAATCTCCTCGGTCGGAATCAGCAGGTATCCGCCCGGTATGTCTTTCAGAGCATAGAGGGGGACTTTGCCGATCTCTCTTATGGCAACAGCCGGCTCTGGGGCAAAGGTATCAGCTTTGAATCCGGTTTCCGCAACGATCCACAGGATGGCATCCGGTGGCTGAGAGTGGGGCATCCGTTCTATAACCTGTCGCAGGACTACGCCTACAGCTTTGCTATTGGGTCTCATGACGGCAGGCGCGACGTGTACCAGGACGACGCGCTGATTGGTCAGTCCGACCGGGAAGGGGACTGGTTTGAAGCAAAGGTGCAGACACGGACCGGCACCTACCATCGCAAACTGGAATTGACCAGTCGTTACGAGTATCGATACGGAAAGACCCTGGACAAGAGGGTTTACTCCGACGAACCAGAAGATATTGCCGACGCCACGGCTTCTTTTGGCGCAGATTCGATATACCACGCAGTGGAGCTCGGCTTGGCCTTCTCAAACCTCCACTTTACCAAAATGACCCAGATCGACGGGTTTTCGTACACAGAAGATTTCACTCTGGGGCAGGGTATTGGCCTCTCGTTTGGCCGGGCGTTCTCACCCGGGCTGCGGGATCACGTATACGATAATATGGCGGTGCTTCTCGCCCAGGGGTATCGCCTTGGGTCCAACCTGCTGTTTGCATCGTACGAACGGGTCTTCTGGTTTCATGGTCGAGATGACATACGCAAGACCGCCCGCTTCTCCGGCCGGATATACAGCCGCGCGACTGACTATCTGACCCTCGTGTGGCGGGGGGCCTATATCTCTGACTGGAGAGTCGACGGATCGGAAGGCCTTGTTCTCGGCGGGGAATCCGGCCTCCGGGGCTATGATCGGTATTTCCGAACAGGTGACCGGATGGCCATCATGAATCTCGAGGCACGGTTCTTTCCATCCGTGCGCCTCCATTCGGTTGTCTTCTCTCCCGTCATGTTTGCAGACTTCGGGCAGGCTTGGAAGCGCGGGGAAGAGCTGAATTTCGACGCAATCCATGCGGCGGTCGGTGCGGGCATCCGAGTTGCGTTGGAACACTCTGCCCGCGAACGATTGATACGCTTTGACTTCTCGTACTCGGAGGTCAACGGCTGGCAGCTATCGGTCAGCGGATATCACTATTTCGGCGCACCGGCATCGGGATTCTTCTTGACAAGTCCCTGATATGCAATAAATTATAGCAGGGTAAGGAAAGGCGGGTCGACGTGCCGGACGGGCCATCGTCCCGTTGTGCAAGCGACGGAAACATATAGAGATCCGCTCTTGTTTCATCGTCAATCGATGTACACCGGCGGCGATAGGCCGCCACGTTCTCCGATCTAAGTCCGACCCGAAATGTATATATGCGGCGGCGATTTCCGCCGATACACCGACCAGACCACCCGATCTGTGCCCTGGAGAGAAACATCGATGCCGAAATCGTTTCTGACATCCTTCGTGCTCCTGGTTCTCATTGTGCTTCTGAGCCCGGCCGGGATTTCCGCCGCGGTAGACCCGCTCTCGTCTATCGAGCAGGATTACCGGGATGGCCGCCTGACGCTGGACGAACGGGTTCTTCTGCAGATCGCGGCCATCAAGAATCCTGCCGCTTTGCCCGATCGGTATCGGCCGGAGACTGTGGCTGCCAGTGCGACTTACTTCTCCAAGTGCGCTACTCCCGTTCTTCTCGACATTCGGAGCAATTGGGATCTCCTGAATTCTTCGACGCAGGCGACTTATACAGCCGCATTCCTCCGGGCAGTGACCGAATCGGTCTATGTCTCCCCAAGCGGGTTCTTTAAACTTCATTACGACACTACTGGCGCCAATGCTGTGCCGATCGATGATCTCGATGCCAGCGGAGTCCCGGACTTCGTCGAGAGATGCGCTGCATACCTCGATTCGAGTTTGGCTACCCACCAGGCTCTCGGGTACCGTCTCCCTCCCGGCGACAGCCTACTGGGTGGCGACACGCTGCTGGACGTCTATTTCGAGGAGTTGGGGGGTATCTACGGGTATGCGCAACCGGAGGGGCCGGGACCGGAGCCCTGGAATGATTCTTACAGCTATCTCGTCCTGCATCGCGACTTCCTGGACTTTCCGGCGAACTATGATCCGGAAGGATCGCAGGCGGGGGCAGCCAAAGCTACGTGCGCGCACGAATTCCACCATTGTGTCCAGTTTGCCTACGATGCCGGGGACGACATATGGTTCATGGAAATGGATGCTACCCATATCGAGGACATTGTATTCGAGCAGGTTGATGACAACTACAACTACCTGCCGGGTTTCTTCACCGTTCCGGAGAAATCGCTCATGGAAACGGGCAACCATGCCTACAGCAGCTTTATATGGGGAATATTCCTGGGCGAACGCTTCGATACATCGCTCATGGAAGCGATTTGGGACGGTGCCCGGTTCCAGACAGCTTTTGCGGCCATGACCGACACGATCGCAGGGCGCTACGGCGTATCCAGGGATGCCGCTTTCACAGAATTTGCGATATGGAACTATCTTACCCAGGGACGGGATGACGGAGTCCACTACTCGGAAGATTACCCCTTCAGTGTCAAGACCGCCAAGACCCACACGCTGTTCCCCGTAACGCTGCAGACAGCTCCCTACAATCCGGCCGGATACGGTGCAGCATACGTCCAGTTCTTCCCGGGCGGGAGACTCGGCACGCTTGAGATTACGGTCAACGGTGATGATGCAAGGGAGTGGGGGGCCTATTTGGTGCTCTCTTCTGCGGACAACGTCCACACGTTCGAGCCGCTCGCCCTGTCGCCGGGGGCCTACTACGGCATCGACAGCGTTCTGCACATCGAAAACTTCTACCGTGTCACCCTCGTGATGGTGAACACGATGGAGTATTCGGCCGGGGCGTTCTTCAACTATTCGGCCACGATCATCCCGCCGTATGCGGTTCGCTCGTCCGTGGTCACGGTGGACTCGGCGGTGTACTCCGGAGGCCGGCGCGATTTCGAATACCGTATTACTAACGACGCCCCCGTGGTCGATGTCCTCGATGTGACGGCCTGGGACAACTCGGGCTGGGTCTCTCCCGGGACACAGAGCTTCTCGCTGGCGGCTGAGTCGGATTCAATCGTGACCATTCAGGTCGCTCCGCCAAACGCCACTCCCTTGGGCAGTGTCTCAGAAATGTGGTTCAAGGTAGCGTCGCGGGGGAATCCGGCGATGGTCGATTCCCAGGTTGTCGGCGCACGGACAACACTCCAGCGGGGGGATCTTGACTTTGAGGGGGAAATCAAAATCAGCGATCTGACGTACCTTGTCAATTTCCTCTTCAAGTCAGGCGCGCCTCCTGTTCCGATGGCCGATGCGGGAGACTTCTCCTGTGATGCTTTCGTGAACGTCACCGATCTCACTCAGCTGGTCAAGTACCTGTTCCAGGGCGGTAATAGCCCGATCTGCAATCCATACTGACAAATTGATGCCTTTTTTGTTGACACAGGATTCCTGCTCCCGTAACAATTAGGCGAAAGTAGACAAATGTTTCCAGTGTTGCGGCCGTCATGGAAGGCGTGCAGCGATGCTAGAGGGGGAAACATGGACCACGGTTTCGAACCGAAGATTCTAATTTGCAGTGAATGCGGACAGGAGTTCGTCTTCACTGGCGCTGCGCAGCAGTACTTCGCCGAGCGGGGATACACCGAAGATCCAAAACGGTGCAAAACCTGCCATACGCAGTACAAGAAGGATCAGCGCAGCAACGGCCGGTCGCATCATGAATCGACCCACGCCGAGATCCAGTACCCGGAGTAACCGCCACAGGCCAAAAAAGAACCCCGGCTGATGGCCGGGGTTACTTGTGCGGTCACGATGCGTGAACCGCCTGTCAGCACAAGGGGGCTTGGTTACTTCAACAAAACCATCTTTCTAACCTGGTTGGCGCCGGAGTCGGCGGTTACCCGATAGAGGTACACACCCGAAGCCACCGGTTCGTTTGCATGGTCGCGGCCATCCCATGTCAGCGTTGTCAGGCCGGCCTCAACCCATGCATCTAAGAGCGTCCGGACGCGTTGCCCGGCGATGTTGTAGATCTCGAGGCTGATCCGGGCGGCCTGGTTCAACTCGAAGCCGATTGATGTGGCCGGATTGAATGGGTTCGGATAGTTCTGCGCCAACTCTATGGCCGCCGGCAGGACTGACGGATCGTCCGGATCCACGCCGGCTGCGAGGCCGACAATCAAGTCCGCCGTCATCACCGCGCCGGAGTTGGAGATGTTGTCCAACTTCACGAAAGACCCGCCGCTAAGGTAGGAATCCGAGCTGGGGGTCGAAATGGCGTCAAAGACGCGGCGACCGAGTCCGCCCGGAAAGACATCGTTGCCGTCGCCGTAGTCGAGCCCCTTCTCTATCTCCCAGAGGCCATCAGCCTGCTCAAGCGCGACCCGCAAATGCTGGGCGGCCGGGAGCCCGGGCCACCACTCCTGTGAGTTGTCCAAGTTGTTCAGCGTTGCTTTGGCGTCGTCGATGTGCCAGATCAGCAGCCCCTCACCTCGCAGATAGCTGTCATAGCCAGTCTTCCGGCGGTTCTCGATGAGGAAGTACTCCGAACTTGCGGATCCGGCGGTCCACAGCCGATAAATCTCGCCGCTGGTCTCAACTGCCGCGATAGCCTGTCCGTCCACGTTCTGCGTAACGTTCGTGGCCGCCGCGAATCCCATCTGAACGCGGCTCCAGGCGCACGGGTGTGACGGAGAGCCCCCCATGCCGCCCGGGCCATTCCAGGAACCATAGCCCATAATCCCCCAGGTACCGATACCGGTGGACGAACTGCCGTCGGTATCGTACAAGTCAGGCAGGCCGAAAGCGTGGCCAAGCTCGTGGGCATACACACCAATGGTCATGTCACCCGCCGAGATCCACAACTCCGGCTGGATGGTGTAGTCGGAAATGTACACGCCATCCTTCAGTCGGGGGAAGATCCCCCACTTGTGCGACCAGATGTCATTTGGACTGCCGGTCATCTCCGCGCCCGACCCGGCATGAATGACGATCAGCACGTCGACGTAACCGTCGCCGTCATTGTCGTACTGCGAAAAGTCCACCAGGGGATCGATCTGATCGACTAAATCCTCGGTGAGACGCTGGCTGTTCTGTGGGTAGGGACCGGTGGCGTTCTGTCCGTTGACGTACCAGGCATAGGTTTGTGGAGCCGTTCGCCAGCCCAGCGACGAGGGAAGGTTGACCGTGATCAGGTCCAACTGGCCATACGAGATTTCGTTATAGAAGTCACGTACCGTTGTGCCGATGGAGTCAAAGAGCAGCGAGTCAAAGTAGACCCCGTTGACACCGGACGGTTTGTCGCTGAACTTCACTAGGACGGCGAGGGCTTTGAATGTCCCGGTCAAGCCGGGAGCCCTTCCTTCGACCAGTTTCGCGGACCCGCCGGCGCTCTGTCGCATGGACATGCCCGTGGAAATGCCCCGGGCGTGCAACCCGTCGATGTTCTCCAGGTAGTAGGGAGCGGGGCGAAGGCCGGCTGCGATATCGGCAGCCAGATCCGGGTGCGGGGGACAGGCCTCAGTCGCCAGGGCGGTGAGCAGAAGAACCACCGCGGCCGCGACCACACCGTATTGAAGCAAACTTCGTTGAATCCGCATAGCGAAGAGTCCTTTCCTCAGAACGTCATGCCCGTGGAGAAGGCGACGTTCACACCTTTGGTTGAGTAGGGGGAAATCGAGGTGCCGGTCACGGCGGCGAAGTCAATGTAAATGGGGCCGAGATCGAGGCCCGAGCCGAAGGATACGGCCGAGGGGCGTTCCCCGCCGGTGGCGTAGCCGGCCCGAAGCGGCAGAAGCGGGATGATCGACCACTCTGCGCCGACGGCAATCCGCGGCTCCGTTGCGGCACCGGCGGCACGGCGGAACCCTTGCTGCCAGTCAACACCCCACACGAATTTTCCGGTTGTGTTGGCGAAGCCAACATTCATCACCGACGGCAGGGTGCTTGAGAACGGCTCGATCGAGCGTGTCTCGCTTTCCGACACCACGAAATCGTCTTCCATGTTGTCCACCGTCACGGTGTCGAAGCTGAAGATGTAGCTGTGTTCTTCGGGGTCGGTGCTCCAGGTGATAGAACTTAGTACGTTGGAAACCCGCACACCGGTGGTGTAGTTGTCGGAAAGCTTCAGGGCGGCGCCGATATCCACGCCATACCCGGAACCGCCGGTGGCAGTCCGGGCGATCATGCGTCCTTCACCTTCATAGCCGGTCGCAAAGGTGGCGGCCAGTCCCTCCATCTCGACAATCTGTTCGATAGCGAGTCCGCGGATGTACTTTGCCGTCACGCCCACGGCGAGCTGTCGGGAGCCCGAAGTGTAGAGTGGCAGCCCATAAGAGACTCCGGCTGCCGCGTAGCCGATGGCATCCGAATACGATCCGGTGACACCCACCGAATCGCCAAAGGAGTTGCCGTTGAGGAGAAGGTTTACGATGTCCTTGCTGAGGTTTACCTCAGCCTGGCCGACACCGCTCACCGAGATAACGAACGGACCGGCCGACAGCGCCATGGCGGAAGCATGGGCGTTGGCTGTGAGAGACAGACCCTGATCCGGGATTTTGTTCAGAATGTCGGACTTGTCGGCATCGGTGAGGAACGCACCGGTGTAGTTGTTGTAATCCTCAAGGCTAAACGAGTTATTGTCCAGATTGACTCCGACACCGACCAGCTCGAGTTCCGCCCGGCGGAAGCCGTCGAGGCCGAGGTTGGCCGGATTGAACCGTGCGGCATCGACGCCCATTGCCAACGAAGTAAAGGCCTCGCCCATCGCCATGCTGCGGGCCGACGAGGGAGCGGCTTCGGCTCGCGGTAAACTGAATACCAGCGCCGCAACCATCATTCCCCCCAACAGACCCCACGGATGTATTCTTAAGATTGATTTCATGCCGGGACTCCTTTAGAACTCACCGTTGAACAGGTATTCGATCTCGATCCGCCCGGTGACCTGTATGTAGTCGCTGGCCGTGAACTTCACCACTTGCCCGCCCGATCCTTCCAGGAGGATCTCCTGGCCGATGTAGAGCACCGGATTCTCCAGGATGCGGATGTCGAGCGAATCCAGGTGGATCTCCTGCTCTCCCGTCTGGGCTGTGTCGATGACTATGCCGCCGGGGCCGATCGGGGCTGCCGTCATGTACAGCGAATCGAAACGCAGTTGCGGGTTGGTGAACAGGGTCGTCGAGTCACTACCGAGGTAAACGTTAAGATAAGCGCCGACCGGAAGGTGGCTGGTCAACTGGTACACGAATCTCCCCTCGATGAAGTGGTCGGTGACCATATCGATGTCCTCTTGGTCAATCTCCTCGTTTTCGATGTCCATATCAACGGTGGAGGGATTGATGATCATCTCCAGAGGCGCATGCAGCAGAAGCCGACCCACGACGAAATCGTCACGAGTGATCGTCCCCTGGTAGGAGCCGTCGCCGAAGGTCACGGTGCCGCTGGCATCAATGCGCGAGGGGAGCGGGGAGAGGAAGTCGGCGATGTCGTCATTTACGACGGTCGTGGTCACAGCGGTGGCCAGGCCCCGGGGGGCGATGTCGCTGATGAACGCTGTCTGCTTGCCGTTGCTGCCGGTGATTTGAATGTCCATTGAACCGGGAAGATCGATGCCGTTCTGAATCTCGAGCGTGAGGATGGCATTCACCAGTTCGACGTCCTCGAAACCAGTGGGAACATCCAGGTTTTCGGAGATGTCGTCGAACGAGGCGCTTATACTCTGGAAGAGGCCGGTAACTGAGTGAAAGGTCAGGTCGGTGACTTGGGCGGAGACGGTGAATCCGTCGTTCTGGCTGACCGCAACCTGGGAGAGGCCTGTACCCGGAATGTCCGCCGTGGCCACGATATTCAGGTGCTGCGGCACAACATCGGATTGCGGGACCAGCGCGTATCCGGCGAGATTCACGGAGATGTTTGCAGAGCCTTGGGCGGGAACCTGCCGCTCGAATGTCAGCGATTGGCCGTTATGCACGAAGTCGGGAATATCCACAGTCACGGCGGCGTCGAGATTGGAGCCGTTCGTGATGGTGATTTGCAACGATCCGGTTGCCAGCGATGCGGAGTCAATCTTCTCGGTTTCCGCCAGGTTCACCGCAGTCGTGTCCACGCGGGTGAGCGCGGGGATTCGGGCCAGGGCGGACGTCACCGCTAGTGTATCACTGAAATCAAAGGACGATGTGATGTAGCGGGTAGAAGCGCTGCGGACAGTATCCTCAGGAGAGTGGTAGGTGGCGACCAGGCGCATCCCCGAGGGAACCGTTTTGCCGTCCAGAATCAGCGGAATGATCGCCTGCGCGCCACTCGCCAACGGAGCCTGCCGCGTCCCTTTGACGATCAAGGCGCTTGTCTGGGCGTCGACAAGGTCGAGCACGATGTTGTCCAGCGTGAGATCGAGGTGGTTTGTGAGAGCCACGTCAATCCGGCCTTGCGCCACCGTGGCGCTCGTAAAGCTCGAGATGGGCGGAAGGGCGCTCTCCACGGTGAATGTCGTGTCCGGAACAAACATTGAGTCGCCGGGCAGCACCGCGCCCAAAGACCCGATTTGGGCAAAGGTGACGGTAACCGGCGATATTGACGGCGCAATTAACTCGATGACCCCCAGTTGCTCGGACAGCGTGTAGCTCAGGTCATCGGTGGCGAAGTCATCATCGTTGAGTCCGACGGTATCGAAGTCTTCGGTTATGCTGAAGACCACTTCGCCCGAGTCATTGATCGCAAGCCCCTCCTCATCGATCCGCTGGAGCAACTCCTCCATGGTGTAGGTTCGATTGACGACCGGCAGTACGAACTGGGTGGACCAAGTTGGTGCCTCCGGCTTCTTCACCGTGCACTGGGCGATGGTCAGGAAAGCCAGTACAATGACCACTCCAAAGAGGAGTTTCGAACCGGCTCTCAGGAAGAACGCGACAATCGGAGAGCCGGCCCCATCGTTGTCACGCGCTCGATTTGTTCGGGCCATAAGACCCCCTTGTGGCAGACAGTTTCATTCTTGTTTCTGAGGCGGAGAGTGCAAATGGAATGCCCGGATCGAATGGGTGGATAACCGCAGGATCCGCAACAGGTTAACCTGGCTGATAGACCGTATTCTCACTATTGGGAACCGGAGATCTCCGGGGTATAGGGGGAAAGCCCAATACTCGCGCCTATTCTCCCAACTACCGGAGGAGTCTACAATTACGCAGAAAATCGGCTGTCAGTGGGTGTCAGAAACCGGTTTTCGTTGACTCGCTTTGATTGGTTTTACATATTTGAATTAAGCTGAATTGTAAGCCCATTCTCTTTGCCATCGACGAGTCTCAGGTCCCCGCAGGGCGAAGAAGGGAACAGCCGTCGACCTCAGGTAACTCGATATGCACCAAGACGACCACCAGCACTCGCGCAATTCCGCACCACCCGAGTCGATTTCCCATTCCTCCGACGAGGAGCGTCTGAAGCCGCGGTTTCAAGACGGCTTCAATATCGAGGCAGTCGGAGAAGACAATCCCCTCCGGGCGATCGCCAACTACGGCTACGATTGGGAGAACTGGATTGGAGCCGACGGACGGCTCCTGTGGGTCAACCCGGCCGTCGAGCGAGTCACCGGCTATACTCAGGCGGAGTGCTTTGACCTGTCGGGATTCCCCTTGGCGCTAATTGAGGACAATGATCGCGAGCGGGCGGCACGATGTTTTGAAGGTGCTCTCAACGGGACATCGGGAAACGACGTCGAGTTCCGTATTCGCCGCAAGGATGGCAGTTCCCTTTGGGTTGCAGCATCATGGCAGCCGATCATCGGAACCGACGGCCAGCTCTCGGGATACCGTACCAGCATACGTGATATCTCGCTGCGCAAGTCTGCCGAAAAGGAGCTCAGGGAAAATCGCCGGCAGTTGAGTACGCTGTTGAGCAATCTTCCGGGAATGGCCTATCGCTGTGCGAACACCGAAGACTGGCCCATGGAGTTCGTGAGCGATGGCTGCCGCGACTTGACAGGGTACGAGCCGGAAGACCTGGTGTCCGGGAAAGTGCCCTACGGCCAGCTCATTCACCCCGAGGATCGTGAGTTGGTTTGGAGGAGTGTCCAATCGGGAGTGAGGAATCAGCGGTCCTTTCAGATTCAGTATCGCATCATCAATCGTACAGGAGCAGAACGCTGGGTCTGGGAGCAGGGGCGTCTGGTTCATTTGGGCGGTGGACTGACCGCGCTGGAGGGATTCATTACCGATGTCACGGCCAGGGTGGTTTCCGAAGCGGCTCTCCGCGGCAGCGAGGAGCAGTATCGGACGCTCGTTGATCGGTCACTGCAGGGGCTGGTAATCCTTCAAGGGGAAGCGGGACGAATCGTATTTGCCAATCCCGTGGTCGAGAGCGTCACCGGGTTCGCCGTCGACGAACTGCTCGCCGCCGACTCCTTCGACATTTTGCTGCCACAGGAATCGCGGTATTTGCTTCCACGCTACATCGCACGTCTCCGCGGCGAAGATGAACCCTCACGGTACGAAGCTGTGCTCTGCCGCAAAGACGGTTCGCTGCTCTGGGCCGACGTCGCTGCTTCGCGGATTCTGTTTCGCGGGGAACCGGCGGTGCAGCTTGTGCTGATGGATATAACGGCCCGCAAACACGCCGAGTTGGAATTGTGGCGACGAGACGCCATTTTGCAGGCATTGGGTGATGTTGCCGAGACGCTGCTTCAGATCCCCGAGCTGTCAGAGGCAATTTACAGCTGTCTGGCCCGTCTCGGGCGCGCGACCCAGGTCGATCGGATCTGTATCTACGGTCGCGAGTCAGGGACAGAATCGGTCTATCGCTGCCGGTGCGTGTGGACAACCGGCGACTCGGAGGAGGGCAACGACGAGGATCGGAGGGCTGCTGACATCCCTTGTGATGATTCCGGCTTTGCTCCGGTGTTCGATCTTCTCGCGGAAGGAGTGCCGGTTCACGGCGGGGTTGAGGACGTCCCGGCAGCGCTGCGAGTCCGCATGGTTGCGGAAGGTGTGCTTTCGCTGGCGGCCGTACCAATATTCGTCCAACGAGTGTTCTGGGGTTTCGTCGCGTTCCACAGCCGGGATGCCGGTCGCGGTTGGTCGCAGGCAGAATTGGATGCGGTGCATGCTGTGGCTGGTACTCTGGGTGCGGCGGTGGAGCGGTCGGAAGCCCGTCAGGCGTTGCAGAATTCGGAGGCGTTCTGGCGTTCGCTGGTTACGAATCTCTCGAATATCGTGTTCACCCTTGACCTCGGCGGCGCCATAACATTCATCAACCGTCCGCTGCCCGGAGAGATCCCGGAACGGATGATCGGCCGGTCCATCAGTGACTTTCTGGACTGCGGTCGGGTGACCTCGGTGGCCGAGTATACCGACCAGGTACTGCATTCCGGCAGGGCTGTGACCTGGGAGGTTATGAGGCGAGAGACGTCTGGCTGTTCCTGGTACACGATCACGCTGGGGCCGGTCAAAGGGGAGGAGGGTATTATCGGCCTCACCGGCGTGATGACCGAGGTGACAGCTCAACGCCAGGCCGCCGATGACCTTCGTCGCAGTGAAGAGAAGTTCCGCAATATCGTCCAGTCGTCGCCGATGGGAGTGCACCTGTATCGATTGGAGCCTGATGGTCGGCTTATTTTCGAAGGGGGAAATCCGGCGGCTGACCAGATGCTCGCTGTGGACAACTCCCGATTTATCGGCAAAGCCATTGAGGAAGCATTCCCTCCTCTGGCATCCACGGAGGTCCCGGCCCGTTACCGCCAGGTGGCCCGTGATGGTTCGACCTGGCGAACCGACGAAATCATATATGAAGACGATCAGATTCGCGGAGCCTACGAGGTAGTGGCCTTTCAAACCTCACAGGACCGTGTGGCGGCAATGTTTCTCGATGTCACCGAGCGAAGCCGCGCCGCCCGGCTGCTGAAGGAGAGCGAAGCACGATATCGAAGTCTCGTCGAAGACCAGACTGAACTCATCATGCGATGGCGGCCGGACGGTACTCGAACGTACGTAAATGAGCATTACTGCCGTTTCTTTGGAACAACCGAGGAACAGGCACTGCGGGTAAATATCCTGGAAGTCCCGACGCGCGACCTCTCAAGCATGCTGCGCGAAAAAACCTCCCGGCTCAGTCCAGCTACGCCCGTTATCAGTAACGAGCAGTTGGAGGTGATGGCCGGCAGCCGTATGGCGTGGGTGCAGTGGACGGACCGAGGACTCTTCGATGATGCCGGTAGCCTGATCGAGATTCATTCGGTCGGCCGCGACGTCACACAGCGCCATGAGGCCGAAGAGGCACTCCGCGCCAGCGAAGCAGCGATGCGGAGCATTTTCCGGGCGGCGCCGGTAGCCATTGCTGTGATCCGCGACCGCATCATCCAACGGGTAAACGATCACCTGTGTTCGATGGTCGGGTATGACCGTACAGAGATTGTGGGGCGCGAAGCCAGCAGCCTGTACGCATCAGACGAAGACTGGAGGGGTATCGAAGCCTTCCTCGAGGCTCAGAGCGAGGAGATCGGGTTCTCCTCGATCGAGACCCGGCTGCGATGCAAGGATGACGAGATCATCGATGTCCTCATGCAGATGGCGCCGGTCGATCCGAAGGACCCGTCGGCGGGCATCACTGTGGCTGCGCTCGACATCACCGAGCGCAACCGAACCCACGCGGCTCTTGCCGAGAGCGAGGAGCGATTCCGCCGGGCTTTCCGCACGAGTCCGGACGCCGTCGCTATTACCCGTGTCGAGGACGGTGTCTACATCGACGTGAATGAAGGATTCACTTCGATCACGGGTTACGTCCGCGAAGAACTCATCGGCCGGAGCAGCCTTGAATTGGGCATCTGGGTCGATCAGACCGCCCGCGACCACATGATTCGGTGTCTCCGGGATCGGGGGCGCATGGAGAACCTGGAAATGGAGTTCCGCCGTAAAGATGGATCAGTGCTGGTCGGACTGATGTCAGCCAGCCTGATGACCCTCGACGGCAGACCGCACATTTTGACCATCACCCGCAATATCCAGGAACTCAAGGACACACGAGAGGCGCTTCGCCGTGAAATGGAGCGAGCTCAGATGTACCTTGATGTAGCGGCGACCCTGATGATGGCCTTCGATCCGGACACCCGAATCCTAATGATCAACCGTAAGGGGGCCGATCTGATCGGATTGCCCGAGGCGGACCTGATTGGCAGGGTATGGGTGGACGAATTTGTTCCGAAGGAGGATCGGGATCTGGTCCGGGGTTTGTTCCGGAAGTTTGTTTCTGGGCAAATGGACGGTCTGGACTACTATGAAAGCTATGCTTTGACGGTTGCGGGCGACCGCCGGCTGATAGCCTGGTACCTGACGGGCGTCCGAAATCCGGATGGACAGATCGGCGGCATCCTGGCTTCGGGAATCGACATTACCGAGCGGCGACGAATGGAGGAAGACCTCCATCGTACTCACGAACAACTCGAACAGGAGCACGAAGCGCTACAGAAGAAGAACATCGCGCTGAGAGAGGTGCTGAATCAGATTGAAGGGGAGAAGGAAGGGGTTAAGCGCTTGGTAATGGACAACATCGAGCGGGACATCCTACCCACGCTCCAGCGGCTGAGGGCAATGAGCGGGAAGCCGCAGGCGGCGCTGTTCGAGGTGTTGGAGGACGGTCTGGACCAGATTTCGTCAGAATTTGCCTCGGGGTTGCGTGAGCAGTTCCGGAATTTAACCCCCCGTCAGGTCCAGATCTGCAGACTTATCAAGAACGGCTATACCTCCAAGGAAATAGCAGAATCAATTGGCACATCACTGCTTACAGTCCATAAACACCGCGAGGCCATTCGTGACAAGCTTGGGTTGAAGAATCGCGACATCAACCTGAATTCCTACCTGCAATCCTTATAATTACGTATTTGGTATACGCATTACCTTAGCAATTTACTCCTATTGACCAATCAGCTACTTTCCCCGACCTTTCCTGTCAGAGGGCGCTAGGATTGCGGCCCCCGCTCCGGCGGTGGCTTTGGACAGCATTGAGACATCCGAGTCAGACTGTCTGGCCGGCGGCCACGCGAATGGCCGCCGGTCTCAACAGGGAGTGACTATTAGGCGGATAGGCCGACGGTAAGCGTCAGGGACCGATTAACAGAGAGGCAGGTAGCTTCAATTCACTTTTTCCGACCTAGAACGACCGACAAGCTGGAAACAGACGCCTGTCAGATTGTATCATCGGTTGAGTAATGGGACGGGTCAGGAACTGACCACCGGGCACCGGGCGCCTGTGATAACTACTAAAAAGGGGTTAACATCGTGACCAAATCAGAGCGTCTGATGTATGTGCTGGGTCTGCTGAAGAACCAGACGGCAGTGCATATTGCAGATATGGCCCGCGAATGCGGCGTTTCCGAACGCACCGTGTATCGCGACATCAGCTCCCTTCTCAGGCTGGGGTTCGTCATTCAGTACCGGGACGGCTACAAGCTTACACCGGACGCGGAACTGCCGCAGAACTCGCTGGACGGTTCGGATGTGGCGCTGGTCAACTACTGTCTCCGTTCGAACAATCTGGCGAAGCACCCGTATTTCCGCCGCCGGTTCGCCGTAATCGAGCAGAAGCTCGGCGGGTTCATCTCGGGCATGCGCCGCGACGACGAGCGGGCCATTGAGTTCGAGACGAGCGAGAATGTCTTGAACCAACCGACCGATCCGGACATCCTGGCGGAGTTCTTCCGGGCACTCCAGAGTCGCCGCAAGATCCGCATCAAGTCCAAGGAAAACAACACCAATGGCGATCTGTACACCCCCATTTCGGTGGGCCTTCGCGATCATGAGAATGTCTTGAAGGTCGCCGACGAACAGGGACGGGTGGTTGAGTACAACCTCAGCACCCTCTCCTGGATCGGCGTCACCGACGTCCCGTACCACCGTCAGCCAGTGGCCGGCACGGCCCCGGCCTCGGTGTCCTGACGTTCCCAGTGTACGAAAAGCATTGACGTCACCTCCCCGAACCGGTTCATTCCTCCGAATGAACCGGTTCTCTATTCGTGATATTGCCCACGCTGGTCTTGTTGCCGCGCTCTACGCCGTCCTCAGTCTGGCGTTTGCCCCAATTTCGTTCGGCGTCTATCAGATTCGGGTAGCCGAGGCCTTGACCGTCCTTCCGTTCTTTCTCCCGGCGGCTATTCCCGGCCTCTATGTGGGTTGCCTGCTGGCCAATGTCTTCGGCAACGTTGGCTGGATCGATATTGTGGTTGGGCCGCTGATCACCCTGGTGGCTGCGGTGCTGACACATCGTGCCGGTATGCTCAGTCGGAGGGCGGCCCTCTTGCCGGCGGTTCTCCCGGTCGTCCTGATGTGGCTGGGGGCGGTGTACCTGCTCAGCGGGTTGGTGCTCACCCTGCTGACAGTCCTCGGGGCCGCGTTGGGCGTAGCCGCAGTTGTGCCGCTTCTGGTGTACCGAACGCCGAAGGGGAAGGCAGCCGACGACCTGCGCGAGCAGATCGGCACACGATTCATTGTATCGCTCATACTGGCCATGGTAGCGGTGCTGCTCCTTCGGGTCACCCCGGACACTTACTTCATTGTTTGCGGGGCGCTGCTTATGGTGGCAGCTGTGGCCGGGGCAGGAGTGTTTTCCTGGAGCCTTGTCTCGGAGATCGGGCCCGGCGTTCTTCTGGCGCCGCTTCCGCCGGTTGTGCTCAACGCCCTGGGGGTGTCGGCATACCTGGCGCCAATTATCGGAGTCAACTACTGGTTCTGTGTGCAGATGGTCGGGGTAGGGGAGCTGATCGCGTGCTACGTGATCGGTCTGCCGCTGCTAGGGCTGCTTCGCCGCCGTAGCGTTTTCCCGCCTAACCTCTCCTGAGGGGCAAACCCGGACAAGCAGGGACTTTTTCCCCTTGCCTTGCCCCGGCATCACAGGTATTTTGTACGCCAAATGTCGTCGACCAGCGTACCCTCGGCTACTCTCAGGCGGACGCCTGATCCGGCGGTTCGGTTGGAAGGCGGGAACTTAGCATAGGTGAAGCATCATGAAGAAGATCCTCATCACCGGCGCCATTGGTCAGATCGGCTCCGAGGTCACGTTGGCGCTGCGGAAACGCTACGGCGCCGAGAACGTTATTGCCACCGATATCCGCATGCCCGCCGATCGGTCGTTCCTTGAGTCGGGACCGTTCGAATTTCTCGATGTCCTCGATCCGCACCACATCACGCGGGTGATGTCGATCCACCAGGCCGATACGATTTTCCACCTGGCCGCACTGCTGTCGGCTGTGGGGGAGAGCCGTCCCAACCAGGCGTGGCAGGTCAATGTCAACGGACTTTACCACATCCTTGAGGCGGCGCGGCAGTACCACTGCAGCGTGTTCGTCCCCAGCTCGATCGGCGTCTTCGGCCGGTCCACTCCGCTGGACAACACGCCGCAGGTAACTATTCAGCGCCCCGAAACCATTTACGGCGTCACGAAGCTGACCGGCGAACTTCTCTGCCAGTACTACTTCAAGCGGTTCGGAGTCGATACGCGCGGCGTGCGCTTCCCCGGAATCATCTCCTATGAAACCGAGCCGGGCGGCGGCACGACCGACTACGCGGTCGAGATTTTCATTGAAGCAATCAAACACCAGAAATACACCTGCTACCTTCGTCCGGACACAAGTCTTGACATGATGTATATGCCCGACGCCATCAACGCGATGATCGAGCTGATGGAGGCGGATCCGACCTCTCTGGTGCACCGCAACGCGTACAACGTTACTGCCATGCACTTCACTCCGTCGGAACTCGCGGCGGAGATCTGCCGGCACGTTCCGGGATTCACGATTGACTATCAGATCGACCCGGTGCGGCAGGCGATCGCCGACTCGTGGCCGAACTACATGGACGATTCGGCGGCGCGGGCGGAGTGGGGCTGGCGGCCGAAGTTTGATTTGCCGAAGATGTCGCGCGAGATGCTCGATGTGCTCGCGGCCCGGTTCGGCAAAGGAGACGCGAAACCGGTGTCGCGGTGATTGTCGGAATAGGCATAGATTCAATCGAAGTACCGCGGGTGGCGCGGCAGCTCGAAGAGCAGGCCGGCCTCATGGAGCAGCTGTTCACCGCGGCGGAAATAGCGCACTGTGCGGGCCAGCGCCATCCGGAACGGCACTTCGCCGCCCGATTCGCGGCCAAGGAGGCCTATCTGAAGGCCCTCGGAACAGGCTGGAGAGGCGGTATTCGCTTCTCCGATATTGAGGTCATCAGCGGTGACTCTGGTGCTCCCGACCTGGCGGTGACGGGGGAGGCCCGTCGGCAGACCGACCGCCGGGGCATCATCCGGTGTCGCCTCGCTTTATCCGTACCGACCACAACAGCGGCAGCAATGGTAATTCTGGAAA
Source organism: Candidatus Zixiibacteriota bacterium (assembly GCA_041742355.1). Taxonomy (GTDB): domain Bacteria; phylum Zixibacteria; class MSB-5A5; order GN15; family FEB-12; genus JAGNLV01. The sequence goes on along the minus strand of JBGSIV010000077.1, from coordinate 19,276 downwards.
AATAGGAGGCTCTCGATCGATATGACTAACTTCGGATCATATCAGGACCGCGTCAAAGGCTTCGACTGGTCAATTGCCGAGAAGGAACTCGGCTATACTCCCGGCGGTACGATCAATATCGGCTGGTACTGCTCGGACCGCGTGTGTCAACTCGGCAAGGCCGACAAGATGGCCCTGCTCTGGGAAGACGCGACTGGCAAGGAGAAGAAGTACACCTACAACGATGTCCGCCTGACCTCGAACACGATCGGGGCGTTTTTGCGCGGACTCGGCATTGTCGACGGCGACCGGGTTTGCCTCTTCATGGATAAAATTCCCGAACTCTATCTCGGTTTCGTCGGCGTTCTCAAGCTGGGCGCCATCGTGCAGCCGTTGTTCTCCGCCTTTGGCGACGAATCGCTCCTCGTGCGTTTGAAAGACGCCGGGACGAAGGCAATCATCACGCAGAGAAAACACGTGCCGAAGGTGCGCAAGATCATCGACCAGCTTCCGTCGCTGACGCACATCATCATCGTCGATTACGACGGCCGCAAGCCGCTCCAGGAACGCGAAGTAGCATTCAGTCTGGAGACAGCCACCCCGGTCGAGCACCTTGAAATTCATCCGACGAAGGCGGAGTCGCCGTCGGTGCTCCACTATACATCCGGGACGACTGGCCAACCGAAGGGAGTGAAGCACGTTCACTACTCCCTGGTCGGCCAGTACCTCACTGCCAAGTGGGCGCTGGACCTGCGCGATGACGACATATACTGGTGCACGGCCGACCCCGGCTGGGTGACCGGCACTTCCTACGGCATCATCGCGCCGTTCTCGCTGGGAGTCACGCAGTGCGTGATCGACCAGGGATTCTCCGCGGAGGGCTGGTACAAGTTTATCGAGAAGCACCGCGTCACGATGTGGTATTCGGCCCCGACCGCAATCCGCTCGCTCATGAAGGCCGGCGATGACGCGCCGAAGAAGTTCGACCTGTCGAGCCTGCGCCATCTGGCCAGCGTCGGCGAACCGCTCAATTCCGAGGCGGTGGTCTGGTCACAGCGGGTTATCGGCCTGCCGTTCCACGATACATACTGGCAGACCGAAACCGGCAGCATCATGATCACTAACTTCCCCGGCATGCCGATCAAGCCCGGCTCGATGGGACGCCCGTTCCCGGGAATCACGGCGACTGTACTCGACCCCGTGACATATGAGCCGATCGAGCGTCCGAACGTGATCGGCCTCATCGGGATCAAGCCGGGCTGGCCGTCGATGATGAGAACATACTGGAACAATGAAACCACGTACCGGGCGAAGTTTAAGAATGGCTGGTATCTCACCGGCGACCGGTCCAAACTCGACCACGAAGGGTACTTCTGGTTCACGGGACGCGACGATGACATCATCAACACCGGCGGCCACCTTGTGAGTCCGTTCGAAGTGGAATCGGCCCTGCTCGAGCACCCGGCCGTGGCCGAGTCGGCCGTGGTATCGAAGCCCGACCCGATCAACATGGAAGTGGTCAAGGCGTTTGTGACTCTCAAACCCGGTTTCCAGGCCGGTCCCGACCTCGAACTTGAGATCATGAATTTCATTCGGAAACGGCTTTCGCCGCTGGCGATGCCGCAGGAGATCGAGTACGTTCCGTCGCTGCCGAAGACGCGCAGCGGGAAAATCGTGCGTCGCCTGCTGCATGCCAAGGAGTGGGGCGAAGAAGTCGGCGATGTTTCGTCGCTCGAAAACGACTAGCATGTACGATATACAGCCTGACGGCAGGAGTTGACCATGGATGACATGACCAAAGTTGTGCTGGAATACGTCAAGGCCGAGTACCTCGAGGATGAGGACGAGGATCTGGGCGTCAATACGCCGCTCATTTCCGGCGGCATCGTCGATTCGTTCTCGATGGTTTCCCTGAAACGTTTCCTCGAAAACAAGTACAAGATTTCGATTCCCGATGACAAGGCGACCCCGGAGGCGTTCGACTCCGTGAACAAGATTGTCGCGCTGGTTCGCGAGTATGTGAAGTAGTCCGGGCAGGCCCGGCATTCGCCGCCGGCGGTTTCTCCGTCGTGAGCGGCAAGGAGTAAGGCAATGAGTTTCAGCAATACTGTCCGGTCGACCTACCAGCAGCAGATCAAGGATCTGCAGGATGCCGGCCTGTTTAAGCAGGAGCGTTTCATCCACTCCGCCCAGTCGCCGGATATCGATGTTGAATATCCGGTTGGCGCCGCGACCAAAAAGGTCATCAACATGTGCGCCAACAACTACCTCGGCTTGTCAAGCCATCCCGATGTGATCAAGGCCGCCCACGAGGGGCTCGAAACCCGCGGCTACGGCATGTCGTCGGTGCGGTTCATCTGCGGCACGCAGGACATCCACAGGGAGTTGGAAGACAAGGTCACGGCTTTTCTGGGCACCGAGGCAACGATTCTGTTCCCGTCCTGCATGGACGCCAATGCCGGCGTGTTCGAAGCGATCCTGAACAAGGACGATGTCATGATCTCGGATCGACTGGTGCACGCTTCGATTATCGACGGCATCCGCCTGTGCAGCGCCGAGCACGACACGTTCAAGCACTCCAACATGGAGCACCTCGAGGAGAAGCTCCAACTCCACGCCGGCAAGCGCCGCAAGGTGGTTATCACCGACGGCGTCTTCTCGATGGACGGCGACACGGCCAAGCTCGATGAGATGGTGGCGCTGTGTGAAAAGTACGACGCTATGCTGTTTGTCGACGAGTCGCATTCCAGCGGCTTCATCGGCAAGACCGGCCGGGGCACGCATGAGAAGTGCGGCGTGATGGGTAAGATCGATATCATCACTACTACTTTTGGCAAGGCGCTCGGCGGTGCCTCCGGCGGCTGTGTCTCCGGACGCAGGGAACTGGTAGAAATGTGCCGTCAGAAGGCTCGTCCGTATCTCTTCTCTAACACGATCGCTCCGGTCGTGGTATCGGGTGTGCTCAAGGTCCTTGAGATCCTATCGGCGACCACTGAGCGGCGCGACAAGCTCGAGGCCAATACCGCCTACTGGCGCAAGGGGCTCGAAGAGGCCGGTTTTGTGCTCAAGAAGGGGGACACTCCGATCGTGCCGGTAATGCTGTTCAACGCGAAGCTCTCGCAGGACGTCTCGCGCGACCTGTTCGCCGAGGGGATCTACGCGATCGGGTTTTTCTTCCCGGTCGTGCCGCAGGGGCAGGCGCGGATTCGGACGCAGATCTCGGCCGCACACGAACGACATCACCTTGACAAGGCGCTCGACGCGTTCAAAAAGGTCGGCTGCAAGTACAATATCCTGGGCAAGACGAAGGATGAGATTATCGAGATGTACGGCATGTAGCCTGTGCCGCACATCCTTCGAAACGAGGCGCCGGGTGAAGCCACCCGGCGCCTTTTCATTTGAGTCCGGCCTTACGTACTTTCGAAATGTGGGAACCCCTTGCCACACCTCCAGTTTTCCACTATGTTTGCGCAATTTTGATGTGCGGCCGAGCCGCATGGAACCCCTAAACACTGCCGGATCAGGATTATGCCGCTCGACAAATTTACAGCTGCACTCAAAGACGAAGCGCATGCGCTTGAAGCTCAGGGACTGTCTAAGGCCCATGAGCAGGTCATAGTCGGGGTCCGTCGCCCGCACGGTACCACCGGACCGCGCGTGTTTCTCGAAGGTCACGGGAGTCACGAGTTCCTGCGCATGAATTCAAATAACTACCTCGGCCTCTCCACACATCCGCGTCTCATCCAGTCAGAAGAGGAGACCGCGCGGTCGATGGGGGTCGGACCTGGGGCAGTACGGTTCATCGCCGGCACGTTCCAACCGCACGTAGAACTGGAGCATAAGCTCGCAGGATTCCACGGGCGCGACGCCTGCATGATCACTTCGGCGGCGTATACCGCCATCCTCGGCGTGCTCACCTCGCTGACCACGCCCGAGACGATCATCATATCCGACGAACTGAATCATAACAGCATCATCAATGCGATGAAGCTGTCCCGGCCGAAGGCGAAGAAAATCTACCCGCACCTGGATCTGGTTGAGCTGGATCGACAAATTGGCGCCTCGGTCGGTGAGGCGGAGTCCGTGCTCGTGATCACCGACGGAGTGTTCTCTATGCGGGGAGACTGTGCGCCACTGGACGAGATCGAGCAGATCGTCCGGCGCCACGACAAGGACTTTCCACGAGGGGTCGTGCTCATTGTCGATGATTCTCATGGCGTTGGTGCACTGGGGAGGACGGGGAGAGGCACCGAGGAACAGACCGGGGGGCAGGCCGATATCCTCGTCGCTACACTCGGCAAGGCGTTCGGGGTGAATGGCGGGTACATTGTGTCCGATACAGCGGTTACGACATACCTCCGGGAGAAGAACCCGCTTTACATCTACACGAATCCGATCACGCCACCAGAGGCGGCAGCTTCGCTGCAGTCGCTCGAGATTGTCGACAGCAGCGAGGGACTGGAGATGATCGCTCACCTGCACTCCATGACCCGACGATTCGAGGAGGGGTTGATTGCGCACGGCTTCGAGACAATCCCAAGCCCCCACCCGGTTGTGCCGTTGATCGTGCGCGACACCATGCAGATGCGCGCGATGGCGCGGTTTCTGCACGACCACGGAATACTAGCGACAGGACTCGGGTTCCCGATCGTACCAAGGGGGGAGGAGTTGATCCGCTTCCAGGTCGCCGCGGACATGACGCCGGAAGATATTGATATGGTGTTGGACGTACTTGAAGCATTCAAGAAGAGCCGGTCTCAGGCAGGCGGGCACGAATCGTGATAGCGCTTAAGCAGACATTCACAAACCCCGGCAATTAAACGCCGGCGCACCTCCCCGGCGCGCCGGCGTCGCTGCGAACTGCCGGCAGCGATACGCCAGCCGGCTTCTTATCTCTCAAGAACTCGATTCGGCGTTGCGAATATCCTGAAAATCCGGCATGGACCAATGCGAGCTGCGCAATTCCTGGTACCACCATTAATACGATCCCCCTCCCGTCGTCTGAACCCATGCGCTTCCGGTCCGCATGCAGAATCCTGTATGTAGTATAATGGACAGCGAGCACTACGTCAATGAGAATGTGTGTGTCTTCCGCTTCAGGGCGAAGACGAACTGATCAGATGATGGGCAGCGGGTGAAGCGGAGAGTGATTATCGAGGAGTAACGGCCGGCGTCTTGGACGACGAGACAACGACTGTGGCGCCAAGGTCCTTGCTGTGGGCGACGGAAGGTCCAACAATCACACGGGCATCGATTTTGAGAATATGCTGCCGCAGGTACGATACAAATTCCGATTGATCCATGGTTTCAGCCCTGCCTGAATGAGTTGCGTTACGCTCCTAAGTAGCGTCTGCCGGAGGGTTGTGTCAAGTGGTTTCTGCCGGACTCCGAAGGGAGTCTCGGCTGCAAAAAAATGATTGCGTTTCACGGACTGTGCGAGTACCTACTGGTGAAGCACTGTAATCGGGCGCACGCCAGTCGAACTCACCTGCGGTTGGCTGTCAGCGGTCGGAGAGCGTATCGGTCCGAATTGACTTGTCGAGGGGAACGTATGAGCACACCGTTTGATCAAATCTGGGAGCGGATTGTCGAGCACGCCGGCGAGCAGTTTCAAACACAAGCGGGTCTGGCCTTCCGCTATGAAATTGTCGACGGCGATCGGGTTCGTCCGAGCCATTCGGATATCTCCATCAGCCGCAGGGAATTGGCTCGATATTTCGCGCAGGTCCACGGCGCTTCGACCGGGAAGATAGCGGCCCTAAGCGGAGGGCCATCATTTGTCTGGTCAATCTTGACCGATCGGCGAATTCTCGATAGTCGGCAGAGCTGAAAGACGAATGCGAAAACGATGCCCCAAGTCCACTTTTCGCTTGACAAAGTGGAGGCGAGCGACTATTCTATAGTCAGGAAGTCCGATCTACAGGGGTTTCCGGGGACGGATCCCGACCCCGCCGCGTGATGCGACACATGTAGCGGCACCTTCCGAACAAGTTAACTTAAGTTACAGCCCCTCGGCTTATCCCGAGGGGTGTTTTTTGCGGGCAAAATCAGCTTGCCCGTGTATCGTGGACCAACTAACATAAACCGGAAGATCGCTCATCAGCTGAACCAACACCTTTGACACTGGGGAGGTGCGTCATGCGTGTCCTGTCATCCGCTGGTTCCACGTCGAGCCTTTCTCGCGACGCCACATCGCCCCGGCGGCTTCCTTTGGTGGCAGCAGGGCTGACCTTTGCGGCTGCGTTCGCGGTCTACTACCTGACAGCCTATCGAACCATCGCTTGGTGGAATAATGCCGAAGAGGCCCTGGCTGCTCACGACCTCGGCGTAATGTCGGCGCCGGGGGGACTCATATCCACTATTCTTGGCTGGCTCGTTGTCCATCTTGTACCCGCGACCGCCGATATCCTCACGCTGAACCTGTTTGCCGGTGTACTCGCCGGGTTTGTGACCGCAGGTGTGCTGCTGCTTGCGAACCGGCTCCAAGGGCTCACTGCCGGGGAACGATGGAGCGGAGGCAGCCTCTTTCTGTGGCTTGGTGCCGTCGGCGCGGCATTATCGCTCGGTTTTGGCGAAGCCCTGTGGTTCTACGCGGTGCAGTACACGACTTACGTGGTAACGCCCGTCTTCACCGTCTTCATCCTCTTTGCCATGCTGAAGTGGTGGGAGAGTGCGAGATCGACCGGCGGAATCCGCTGGCTCTTCGTCACAATGCTCTTGTTTGGCCTCGACGTGTCTGTCCACCGCACGAATGCTCTTCTAATGCCGGGTCTGGCAGTATGGATCGCTCTCGGGAATCCCCGAGCGCTGCTTCAGTGGAAGACCTGGAGGATCAGTGCGTTGGGGTTGTTTCTGGGGCTGTCATTCCATGGAGTGATCATGTTTATGGCGGCCCGCGAGCCGTTCATGAACATCGGCGATCCCAGTACAATCGGACGCTTCTGGGACTACTTCTTCCTCAAGATGCGTGGCGGCGGGTTCCTCGTAAACCTGTACCCTCGCAACGCCGACTTCTGGAATGTGCAGGTCGCCGACTGGCTGGCCGCGTTCGGGCAGACGTTTGTTTCCACAGATGGCCCGCTGAGCGTTGTGGGAGTCGTCCCGTTGGCGGCCGGGATATTGGGTCTCGCGGTTATGACTCGTCGTTCTCCGCGGCTTGGCATCGCCGCCGGCATTCTGTTTATGATGACCGTGGCCGCGGCCATTGTCTACTTCAATATTCCGGAGAATTACTTCCGCTCACTGCACCGGCACTACCTTCCCTCATTGGTCATTTTCGGTGTCTTCGTCGTGTTTGGAGCGGTAACGGTTTTGCAGAGGTTGCTCAAGCTCGGCGGACTAATCGGTCGCATCGGGAGCGTGATTGCCCTGCTTCTTCTTCTGGCGGTTCCGATCAATCATGGCTTAAACTACTATGCCGATATCGACGGCTCAACCCGCTCGTTTGCACGCGACTATGCCGCCAATATGCTCGCCGGGCTGGAACCCGACGCCGTGCTTCTCACCACAGGCGACAACGACACTTTTCCACTATGGTACCTTCAGGCGGTTGAGGGCGTTCGAACCGATGTGACCGTGCTGAATATTCCCCTGCTGAACACGGGGTGGTTCGTACGTCAATGGCAGCGACGTGATCCAGGGCTCAGACTGGACTTCACCGATGAGGAACTGACGCAGATTCCGGTCGTGCCCTGGCATGATACTGTGGTGATGGTCCAGGTGGTGGGCCAGGCGGGCTCAGCCGCCTTGGATTCCGCCCAGGCCACAGACGAGATAGGAATTTCGATTCAGCCGACTGCGGCGGATGCTTACCTTCTGCCGCAGGACTATGTGGTCCTCCGCCTCGTGGAGAAGCTCCGATGGGAACGCCCACTGTACACGGTGGCTTCGCTCGGGCCCGACCAGCTCCCCTGGTTACAGCCCTTTCGGCGTCCCGAGGGCCTGGTGACCCGTGTTCTTCCGGTGCAGAATCCACCGATTGACGTCGGGGTGCTCGAGCGAAATCTGACTGATGTCTACATCGTCCGCGGGTTCGATCACCCGTCAGTGCCGCTAGAGCCGCCAAGCGCGTGGTACGCGCAGTTGCTGTACAATTCGTTCGGCACGCTCATCGCGGCGCGGATCGAAGAGGGCGATACAGGACTGGCGCAGGACCTTTGCGGCCGTATGTATGAACTTCTGCCGGTCGAATGCACGCAGCCACCCGAGGGGCTGCTGGCGGTTCTCAATACCCTCTGCCAACGGGCCGGTGCCTCAGTCGCGACACAGTGAACAATTCCATGCGGTGGCGGTTGTACTGACTGACACCTCTGACCAGTCTTCGCGGCGAAAATTCGCGAATGTGAGGAGACGGATATGGGTCCGCAAGGCGATTTGACTGTGGCCCAGTGCACTCTGGCGTGGGGGCCTGCCGGGGCTGCGGCAGCGGCTGAGAGAGGGGAGATTGTCGTCATCGTCGACACGCTGAGCTTCGGAACTTCGGTTGCGACCGCGGTCACGTACGGCGCTCAGATGTACCCCTGCGCCTCATACGATGAAGCTGCCGAGATGGCTGCGTGCGTCAACGGTCAGGCGGCGGTCGCTCGCGGCGAAGTCCCTGCGCGCGGTCGATTCTCCCTGTCTCCGCTCACCTACCTCGGCATTTCACCGGGCACGCGTGTCGTACTCCGGGCAGTAAACGGCGGAGCGTGTACGCTCGCAGCTTCGGCTGCGCCTGTTGTTGTGGCTGCCGGCCTGGTCAATGCCGGGGCGACTGCGGAGGCGTTGCGGAAGTTAATGCAGGTTGATGCGAAACGGAAGGTTACCGTCGTGGCCTGTGGAGAGCAGGAGCCAGGCGCCACCGGTCCGTTGCTGCGATTCGCCGCCGAAGATCTCATCGGAGCAGGTGCGATTATCGCCGCGCTTGATTGTGTGAAGGCACCTGAAGCCGAAGTTGCGGAGGGCACATTCCTGCACCTGCGCCGACGGTTGGAGGATGCCCTGCTCGGATCGATAAGTGGCCGGGAGCTCTGTGACATCGGCTTTCGCGACGACGTCTGCTTCGCCGCCCAGCTTGACGCTTATCCGTCGGTTGCGATCCTGAGGGATGGCTGTTACAGCCAGTGGCGGGAGCCAGGTAGCTTGCCTGCACGGCAATGACCGGGGCACTCGATACACAACTGGTCTGCCCACTGTGAACACCGGGCAGCGAATGTACTACCGGCGGTTGGGCGGATCCTGATGCGCCAAGCCAAGAATGGTTCGCTCTGTACCTTTGCAGCCTGCCTGCCGGCCGAGTCTCGCCCCCGGCGTTTTCGGCCCCACAATCCGACCGATTGCAGCCGCCGACGGCCCGATCGGGCGGTCCAAATCAGGTTCGACGATCGCATTTTGGGCGCAGCCGGCATTGCGGGCGTGAGATCGAAATGGGCGATACGCGGCACCCGCAGACCTTTCTATTGCAGGTATCCGGTTCGTTTTGAGATAGGGATAGCGTACAAACATTGTCTATGATGGATCAGGTGCCGAAATTGCGGACAAGGCTATACTTCAGAGCTGGCCGCTCAATGGGCCTTGTGGCCCGACGGCCCGCTCACTATGTTGGGTGCATTGTATGGTACTGATTGTTTGGATACTCGCGGCGACCGCGGCCCTGGTGGTCGGACTCCGGCTATCGCTGCGCCGGATAGCCTTGCCGGCTAAACGGACCGGGCTGCTGCTTCTGGGAATCGCCGGCGGAGTGGCTGGTGTGGTTCTGGCGGTCAGCGCCTTTGATCGATTGGCCGAGCGGTTCGAGCGGAGGGACTGGCCCACCGTCGACGGAGTCATTGCGTCGTCGATTATCACCGGTGAACGGTCGTTTGCGCCCAGGATCACTTACGAGTTTACTCTCAACGGGCGACGGTACTCAGGGATCAGCGATCGGAATGTGCCGTTGTTCGGAAACAAACGGCGCAACATGGAAGTGGCCGAGAAGGAGATCGCGGGCTTTCCGCCCGGGACACCGGTGACGGTGTACTATGATCCGGGAGATCCTAACCGCTCCACTATTATGCCCGAGCCGCGCTGGAACGACTACGCGCAAAGCGGGCTGGGGATATTACTCTTCGGAGTAGGGCTGTTTCTGACACTTCTGCCGAAGAAGTCGGTGGACGTCGACCGTCAGCGGGAGAGGGCAGTCATCGGATAGGGGAGAGCAGACCGCCGATCGGTCACTGTAATGCCCCCATTAACCGGGAAGCAAGCTGCCGCTAGGGGCAGGCAACAGGCTGTGGGCCGGCTTTAAAAAGGTAATTGACCAGATAGGTGAGGTCCGCGATATTCACTGGAGCCATCCCCTCTCCGTCAACATTCGCTTCTTCAACGCACGGTGACGAGGGGCCGTCGCGAAAGAGATACTTGACGATGAAATTTAGGTCAGAGATATCGATGCCGCCTGTTAGGTTGATATTTCCCCGTATCCCGGTGCAGCACGGAACACCTTCAAAACAGTAGGGTCCGCCCCAAGCCGGGTAAACCAACGGAGCCGTACTTGTACCCCAGGAGGTCGGGCTTCCCGTGACATAAATGCAGGAATCGATGCAGATAGTCTTTCCGGCCTCGGTCAGAGGAATAGTGAGTGACACCTGATACAGAGTGCTGTCGTACCCGACCGGAATGCCGGGCTTGGCGAGAGAGAATCCTCCAATGGAAACGGTATCGGGGGAAATTCCATCGACATTGGTGTTGTTTTCCGGAACCCCGAGATCCCAGAACTGGCTGAGGCGAATATCCGAAATGGAAGTGCCAACCCACTGGGCGCTGTCGGGAGAATAGATCGTGTACCCAAGAGTACCCGCTACCACATTCCCGGACTCGATATCAAACCGAAAAACAAAGACCACCGGCTTATCGGCCATGATCGCGCCGGAATATGCCAAACCCACGACATGATCGAGAATAACGGAATCGTCAGCAACTGCTTTGCCGGCGTAGCCGCTAACTACCAGAACGGCTGCAGCAACGAGTGTCACGAGTATCGGGACATTTCTCATCGGAATCAATCCTCCGCCGAAGTAGGTTCTTCTACTTAAGACTCTCGCCAAGTCGCAGACCCCGCCGGGAGAATCTCCAAGGCCGGCAACGACGCTATGGCGCTTGACCAATTGAAATCGGATTTAGCTCTGAATGATCAAAGGTAACTTAGATAGGTCTTTGTTGTCAAGGAAAACGTCGACGTTAGCCGATAGACGTGAGGCTGGACAGGAGCGGCCTGTCGAACTGCCCGGGTCTGGGATCGCGCTTGTGCGGCAACCCCTTCCCGGCTCCATCGCGGTACAGCACCGATCCACCAACGTACTTGGGCCGGGCTCAAGCGCCCTCTCATGGCAGAATCTACAACGGGCAATCAAGGGCGGTCCGACATGCCGTCGGGGGGGGCCGCGTTTCGCAAAGCTTGGGCGATCTGCACTCTCAGTTGTTGGGCCGTGCCCGACGATGGATTCAGCCGGAGGCTCTGATTGACCGAATTCCACGCTTCCTGCAGCCGTCCCGCCTCGAGGTAGGTCATCGCCAGCCGCAGGTGCATGTAATCGTCGTAGGGGCGAACAAGGCAGGCCTGTTCGAGTATCTGTGCTGCAGCCGCCGTGTTCCCCTCCTCCAAATGCAGCGTCGCCAAATTGACATACGATCCCATCTCGGCCGGATCGTACTTGATCGCCTGTAGGAAGTGCTGCATTGCCTGGCGACGGTTTCCGCGCTGGGCCTCCATCATCCCCGCATTATTCAACGCCTCGGCGTTAGTCGGATCGGCGGCAACAGCCCGTCGGAATGCTTCCGCCGCAAGCAGGGTGTTACCCTGCTCAAGATACGCATTGCCGATCAAATTCTGATTGTTCGATGCAGTCCGCTCCGGTGTGAGCCCGAGCATATCGTGGTTGCTCTCTATGAACAGCGCGATCAGCACCACCCCAAGTATGCCCAGGGTTCGATAGTCGCGCTCCCGCATTCGGCTGATGATCTCCGAGACGGCCAGAACCGCGAGGATAATAAACACCGGGACCATCGGCTGGCGGTAGCGGTCGCAGACAAAGAAGAAAAGGAACGAGCCGATGTACGCCGCCATCACGAGGTAGAGGAGAAAATACTTGCGCCACTGCCGAATTGTGAAGTACAAGCCGAGCAGCGCCAGCGGAGCGAGTAGGCCGTAGGGGAAGCGAAATGGCTCACTCCACAACAGCGGTCTGATGATCCAGGCGTAGTCGCGAGCGAAGTACGTGTCCTGGTTGTTTGGGATTTCGTAGCCGTTGAAGAACAGCCTGAGCTTCTTGACGACGAGGCTCACGAACGTGCCGGGGGAGCGGTGGATTTCCTCCCATGCCCTATCATACCAGTAGTCGGATACCTCTGATCGTGCGAGCGGTCGCCCCATCCCGTCTTCGGCCATGGCGATCGCCTGCTTGTAGCCACCCATCCAGCTTTGGTCTATCCCGGGCGCCGTGGCCGACCAACCGGTTGCCTGCTGGTTGTTTCCCAAGTAGAAGTTGAATCCCCCCTGCCACGCGATAAACACCGGGTCGCCGCTGACCGCGTAGTTACGGATAGTAACCGGAGCGACGACGACCACGGCGGCTAAACCCATAGCGGCATAACGCGTTATCGTGCCTCGCCAGCCAAATTTCGGGCGCAGTTCAACCGCGGCCCAAATGGCTAGCGCCGGACCTACAATCAGGATGTTTGGGCGGATGAGCCCGGCCAAACCGAGTACCACGCCGGCAATGATGAATTCCCGATACACCGGGTTTGCTTGCGTTCTATAGAGCTGCCAAACCAGAGAGGTAAGCAGCAGTGTCTTCAGGCCTGTTAAGAGCAATTGAGAGTCGAAGAAGATCAGCGTAGGATAGAGCGCGGCCAAAATCCCGACAGTGAGGGCAAGAGGTCTTGTAACTACCTTTCTGGCAATCAGATAGGTAATTGCCGGGGTCGCTGCCCCGATTGCGATCTGGATGACCCGAGACCAGAAGAGGTTTTCTCCGGTAATCTTGAAAAGTCCCGCCAAAAAGTACAGGTAGCCGGGAGCACGGTAATATGGCTCAGCCGGGAGCGTCCCTGCGAGAATCTGCCGCGCCATCTCGACATGGTACCGCTCATCCATGGTTGGGTGGTAGAAGAGAGGGAACGCTTCAATCTGGAAGAGATAGATCAACCGGACGAGGAATGCTCCGGCGGCCAGCATCAGGGGAATGAGCCACGGGCGGCGGTCGTGCGGGTGAGTGGCGGGTTGCTGTTTACTCATACTGTAAAATAGTCGCAACGGGGATTTCTGGCAATCGGAAAGCCTCGAGGGGCAACTGCTCTCGGAGCTCCTGGCGGCCGAGGGGCAATCGACCAGTCGGGGGAGAACAACGAGAGAACGCGAGAATAATCGATAATATTGTCGCATATTTATTGACGGCCGGGAACCCGGGCGTAACCGTTGCGGTTAGGAGCAGTGACAAAGATAACCGACGCGGGCTTGAGCAGCAGCGGCATGAATCAACGGCGAGCGATTACGACGTTCGGTTCGACAGGCACTCACTGCGGTGAGTGACCAGCACCAGACGCCCAGCTTGTCGAAGGAAAGTGTCGCTGAAGGAAAGGTGGGATGTCCGCTCCCGTCTGAAAGATGACGGAAGCAGGACACCCCCACCCGCGCCGGAATTTTGTGTTTTTCCCTATAGAAAACGGCCAACCCGATTGACTCGGGCCGCTGAGCTCGATATCTGATAGTGATCTGAAGTGTGTCTTGAGGAAGGGAAGAGCCCGGTGCAAGTTTCTCGCGGCGAACCGGAACCCTGCCCACGGTTCGTCGGTAAGCTATCAGCGCTGTCGACGTGACTGTCGCAGCGCGGCGATACTTGACAGCGGGCAAAAGTCGATCTATGACCTGGTTGCTCATGCAGCAGACACGGGGAACTTCCGGCCGGTGCTGGGATGCTCGCATACGATGCAAGGAGCCAGTCGGGAGCACTGCCGACAGGAGAAAGCGGACAACCGGCGGGAGAACCGCCGACGTTGCCGCGTCGGGGACACGCAGGACCGGTCAGGAAGTGAGAGGCCGCCGGGGTAGCCAGAGCCCATCAGATTTTTCTTTGAAAAGGCCTTGACATGGTCGGGGTAAATGATTAAGTTCGCCCCGCCGATAGAGAGTAGGCGGAAGAGACCGGCCGTGGCCACTATTTTCCGCTTGCGTACGGGCAGTCCGGCGGTTATCTTAAATCCGCGACGGACAAAGATCGTCGAAAAAAGGCAAAAAAAGGCCTTGACAAAGAAACGGCGATCTGGTATTATCGGGGTCTGCCGGACAAAGCTGGCAGATTTTTTTCGCACAACGTTCTTTGACAACTAAATAGTCATCGGAAAGTTCAGGAGCGGGAAGGCGACGATGTCGCTGTCCTGAGATCGGTTCGCCGGTTTCAGGAACCCTAAATTCTTGAATCCAGAACAATACATTCCTCGGAATGTGCTGTTCGGACTGACGGATTTAAACTCGATTACAATGATTTTAATATTGTTGTGGAGAGTTTGATCCTGGCTCAGAACGAACGCTGGCGGCGTGCTTAATACATGCAAGTCGAACGAGAAAGCGTCCTTCGGGGCGTTAGTAAAGTGGCGAACGGGTGAGTAACACGTGGATAACCTGCCCCTATGTTGGGGATAATTCTCCGAAAGGAGTTCTAATACCGAATGAGACCACAGGAGGGCATCCTCCAGGGGTCAAAGGCGGGGCAACCTGCCGCATAGGGATGGATCCGCGGCCCATTAGCTAGTTGGTGAGGTAACAGCTCCACCAAGGCTACGATGGGTAGCCGGCCTGAGAGGGTGAACGGCCACACTGGGACTGAGATACGGCCCAGACTCCTACGGGAGGCAGCAGTAGGGAATATTGCGCAATGGGCGAAAGCCTGACGCAGCAACGCCGCGTGGGTGATGAAGCTTCTTGGAGTGTAAAACCCTGTCGGTGGGGAAGAAACGTACGTGGAGTAACTGCCACGTGCCTGACGGTACCCACAGAGGAAGTCCCGGCTAACTCCGTGCCAGCAGCCGCGGTAATACGGGGGGGACAAGCGTTGTTCGGATTCACTGGGCGTAAAGGGCGCGTAGGCGGGCCTTCAAGTCAGATGTGAAATCTGCCGGCTTAACCGGTAGCCTGCATCTGATACTGAGGGTCTTGAGTACGGAAGAGGAGAGCGGAATTCCAGGTGTAGCGGTGAAATGCGTAGATATCTGGAAGAACACCAGTAGCGAAGGCGGCTCTCTGGTCCGATACTGACGCTCAAGCGCGAAGGCTAGGGGAGCAAACAGGATTAGATACCCTGGTAGTCCTAGCGGTAAACGATGGGCACTAGGTGTCGGGGGTATCGACCCCCTCGGTGCCGAAGCTAACGCATTAAGTGCCCCGCCTGGGGAGTACGGCCGCAAGGTTGAAACTCAAAGGAATTGACGGGGGCCCGCACAAGCGGTGGAGTATGTGGTTCAATTCGAGGCAACGCGAAGAACCTTACCTGGACTTGACATGCACGGGACAGCCGGTGAAAGCCGGTCTCCTCTTCGGAGGTCCGTGCACAGGTGCTGCATGGCTGTCGTCAGCTCGTGCCGTGAGGTGTTGGGTTAAGTCCCGCAACGAGCGCAACCCCTGTCCGTAGTTGCCATCAGGTAATGCTGGGGACTCTACGGAGACTGTCGGTGATAAACCGGAGGAAGGTGGGGACGACGTCAAGTCCTCATGGCCCTTATGTCCAGGGCTACACACGTACTACAATGGCCGGTACAGAAGGAAGCAAGGTCGCGAGACGGAGCCAATCCCAAAAACCGGCCTCAGTTCAGATTGGAGTCTGCAACTCGACTCCATGAAGGCGGAATCGCTAGTAATCGCAGATCAGCAGGCTGCGGTGAATACGTTCCCGGGCCTTGTACACACCGCCCGTCAAGCCACGGAAGTTGGGAGCACCCGAAGTCGCCTACCTAACCGTAAGGAGGGTGGCGCCGAAGGTGATACCGGCGACTGGGGCTAAGTCGTAACAAGGTAGCCGTAGCGGAAGCTGTGGCTGGATCACCTCCTTTCTAAGGAGAATGGTGCGAGCGTCGCGCGCAAGCGCGGTGCCGTTCCAAGGTCGACCGGCACGCCGTCTACCCCTCCTGGACTTCCCGATGACTATTTACGTGATAAAACAACGTCGCCATCAGGCGCGTAAACGAGCTTAACGGGCCTATAGCTCAGTTGGTTAGAGCGCGCGCCTGATAAGCGCGAGGTCGATGGTTCAACTCCATCTAGGCCCAGTGTGAAAAAAACGGTTTTGGTTTCGGGGATGTAGCTCAGTTGGGAGAGCGGTGGCTTTGCAAGCCACAGGTCGCCGGTTCGATCCCGGTCATCTCCAATTTTGGAACTTACGAATTCTTGTTTTGTATTAGATAAGTTGCCCTCCAGGGCAACCTGCTCTTTGACAACTTCATAGATTTGACGACCCGGGTTGATACGGAAAAAACGTATCTTCCAATTGGCTGTGTCACGTAAGGTGACAAATGGATGCTCTTAGGTAAGGCTTTTGGTTAAGTTACTAAGGGCACGCGGCGGATGCCTTGGCACAGAGAGGCGATGAAGGACGTGGTAAGCTGCGAAAAGCCCCGTTTAGGTGCAAACAACCTTTGAGACGGGGATCTCCGAATGGGATAACCCAATTCGCTGAAAGGCGGATTATCGCACGCTGAATACATAGGCGTGTGAGGCGAACGCAGGGAACTGATACATCTAAGTACCTGCAGGAACAGAAAACAATTGTGATTCCCCTAGTAGCGGCGAGCGAACGGGGAACAGCCTAAACCGGTGTGCACGTTAAAGCCTGTCGGCGTTGTGCTACCGGGGTTGTGGGAGTCGGACGGTTCGACGACAGACGAACCAGAGAGTTACAAATCGTATGTGTAGGTGAACAGGCTGGAACGCCTGACCACAGAGGGTGACGGTCCCGTAATCGAAACGCATGCGACTCTCCCCGAATTTCCCAAGTAGGGCGGGACACGTGGAATCCCGTTCGAATCTGCCAGGACCATCTGGTAAGGCTAAATACTACTCTGTGACCGATAGTGAACAAGTACCGTGAGGGAAAGGTGAAAAGAACCCCGTGAGGGGAGTGAAATAGTACCTGAAACCGTGTGCCTACAAGCGGTCGGAGGAAACGCCGGTCTTCGGATCGGCCGGACTGACGGCGTGCCTATTGAATAATGACCCGGCGAGTTACTGCTCTGTTGCAAGGGTAAGTGAAACACTCACGCACCCGTAGCGAAAGCGAGTCTGAATAGGGCGAATAGTAGCAGGGCGTAGACCCGAAGCCAAGTGATCTATGCATGGCCAGGATGAAAGCTCGGTAAAACGAGCCGGAGGTCCGAACCCACTAGTGTTGAAAAGCTAGGGGATGAGCTGTGCATAGGGGTGAAAGGCCAATCAAACTTGGAAATAGCTGGTTCTCCCCGAAATAGCTTTAGGGCTAGCCTCGGATCATAGTTTCGCGGAGGTAGAGCACTGAATGGGCTAGGGGGCCTACAAGCCTACCAAACCCAATCAAACTCCGAATGCCGCGAAATGTTCTCCGGGAGTCAGGCGACGGGGGATAAGCTTCGTCGCCGAAAGGGAAACAACCCAGACCGCCAGCTAAGGTCCCCAAGTCGTGCTAAGTGCAAAAGGATGTGGAATTACTTAAACAGCTAGGATGTTGGCTTAGAAGCAGCCACCATTTAAAGAGTGCGTAACAGCTCACTAGTCTAGTGATTCTGCGCCGATAATATATGGGACTATGCACGACACCGAAGCTGCGGGTTCATGCGCAAGCGTGAGCGGTAGGGGAGCATTGTGTCCGAGTCGAAGGTTGATCGTAAGGTCGGCTGGATCTGACACAAGAGATTATGTCGGGACGAGTAGCGATAATGCAGGACCATAAACCTGCACACCGTAAGCCTCAGGTTTCCTGGGGAAGGTTAAACCTCCCAGGGTTAGTCGGGCCCTAAGACGAGGTCGAAAGGCGTAGTCGATGGCAAACAGGCGAAAATTCCTGTACCTGTCTAGTAGCGTTTGAGCTATGGGGTTACGCAGAAGTGAAAGGTCAGTCGGGTGATGGTTGTCCCGCCCCAAGCGTGTAGGCGGGGAGCGCAGGCAAATCCGCGCTCCTAACGCTGAGACGTGATGGATAAGGCCCGTAAAACGGCCGAAATGACCCTAAACAGGCTGCCAAGAAAACCCTCTATGCGAGCTGCTGGATAGCCCGTACCGCAATCCGCCACAGGTAGGCGAGGAGAGTATCCTCAGGTGCTCGGGTGAACTCACGTTAAGGAACTCGGCAAATTAACCCCGTAACTTCGGAATAAGGGGTGCCTCGAGTAGGTGAAGATTTTACTGTCGGAGCCGAAAGAGGCCGCAGAGAAATGGCCGCGGTGACTGTTTACTAAAAACACATGTCTCTGCCAAGTCTAACAAGACGACGTATAGGGACTGATACCTGCCCGGTGCTGGAAGGTTAAAAGGAGATGTCAGCCGCAAGGTGAAGCATTGAATTGAAGCCCCAGTAAACGGCGGCCGTAACTATAACGGTCCTAAGGTAGCGAAATTCCTTGTCGGGTAAATTCCGACCTGCACGAATGGTATAACAATTGCGGCACTGTCTCAACGTGAGGCCCGGTGAAACTGTAGCAACGGTGAAGATGCCGTTTACCCGTATCGGGACGGAAAGACCCCGTGAACCTTTACTATAGCCTGACATTGGTGTTTGGTGTCGCATGTGTAGCATAGGTGGGAGGCGTTGAAGCTGGCACGCTAGTGTCGGTGGAGCCACCGGTGAAATACCACCCTTGTGTTATCGAACATCTAACCTTGGGCCTTATATCAGGCCCAGGAACAGTGTCAGGTGGGTAGTTTAACTGGGGCGGTTACCTCCTAAAATGTAACGGAGGTGTGCAAAGGTTCCCTCAAGCCGGATGGTAATCGGCTGAAGAGCGCAAAGGTATAAGGGAGCTTTACTGCGAGACCTACTAGTCGAGCAGTTGCGAAAGCAGGTCTTAGTGATCCGGCGGTTGCGTATGGAAGCGCCGTCGCTCAACGGATAAAAGGTACTCCGGGGATAACAGGCTTATCTCCTCCGAGAGTTCATATCGACGAGGGGGTTTGGCACCTCGATGTCGGCTCATCGCATCCTGGGGCTGGAGAAGGTCCCAAGGGTTTGGCTGTTCGCCAATTAAAGTGGTACGTGAGCTGGGTTTAGAACGTCGTGAGACAGTTCGGTCCCTATCTGATACGGGCGTAGGAAATCTGAGGAGA
>JBGSIV010000076.1:0-5944 GCA_041742355.1 Candidatus Zixiibacteriota bacterium | reverse complement strand
AGCGCCTCCTCGCGGCGGCGCCGCACACTGCGATACCGGTTGCGGTAGCTGTTGATCAGTATCCGGTACAGCCACGCCCTGAAGGCGCCGGGATCGCGAAGCGAATCGATCCGCCGCAGGGCAGCCAGCAGGCCATCCTGGTAGACATCATCGCCGTCGTCGTCGTTCCCGGCTAACCGTCGGCAAAAGCCCTGGGCCTTTGCGTGCTCCGGTTCCAGCAGTTTCCAAAAGCGCTCGTTATCCATGGTTCTGTCCTTAGGACACCGCCCGCCTCGGCGCGGTTGCCTCCAAATCAAAGATAACACATGGAAACGTAATGAGGGCTGTTTTCGAATACTAGAAAGCGAACCGTATCCTTTCGACAATTAGAAAACGTACCATACGTTTTCGAGAACAGGAAAACGGGTTATGCCGGACAGAAGACCCGCTTTGCCCTACTGTCACGCGGGATTCCCCCCGGCCGCTCCTTCGCAAACCGGCGCCCCCAAAACAGCCTCAACCCGCCCGCTGCCGCCAAAACCGCGTTCCCGCCAAACGCCGACACACACGCCGGCGAGCAGAAGCACTTCTCCGGAGCCCGGCCACGGACCGTCCCCCGCTTTCTATTCTCCGAAACCGATAGATCGCGGTCCCCCGGGACCGTGAGCACTACTGCATCAGGGGTTTTCGACCCCTCTGACTGTGAGACCAGAGTCAGCCCACCGGCGCGCTCGCGGCCCGAACTGTGCATTCCCTGAACAGAAACGCGCTTCAGGTCTTCTCGAAAAGCGGAATCAGACTAGAGGACCGGGCGTGAAGGCTTGTGCGGCACGGCTTTCCGCCCCACACGGCGAAACAAATAGCGGCGAACCACCGACGGATCCCTGCAGATCAGAATATGCTCACAGACTTCAGACGCACCCCCGACCGGGCCTTGCGCCACCGGTTCTGAGGCGGTGCCGCTTCGCCAGATCCTCGCCCGCACGAGGACTATCGTTTTCGAAAATATGAAAGCGCGCCTTGAGCGCAACGAGGCGGCGTTTTCCCAGTAGCGGCGCGGGCTGACAGCCCGCCCGTATTCCAAAAAGCGGCCGACCCGGTGACAGATCTCCATGGCCTGCCCGAACCACCGGGGTGAATCTTCTCACCCGAATGACCGTAGAATCAGTACCAGTCTTCTACCACCCTGTAACCTTCGGATTGCGGACTGTGTCTTAGGCGCGGATGGAACAAGACCAAGACCGGTTCTGGAATCTCCTCCAGCCGGAACATCTCAAGGCGCGAGCGTTCTGCCGGAAACTGGCCGGCGGGCGCGATGACGGCGACGACCTCTACCAGGACGCCCTCGTGACGGCGTATGCCCGGCTGGGCGACCTGCGGCAGGAATCGGCGTTTCGGCCCTGGTTGTACCGGATCATGGTGAACACGTTCAAAAACCGTGTTCGTCGCACACATCGAGAAGTCGAACTCACCGACGAGCTGATCGCTCGGACCGTGGGTGAGGACCCCTCCGGGCTGTATGCCGCCCGTCGCCGCCTGGCCGTCGCCTTCGCCGCGCTCGACCCCGTCGAGCAGGCGCTGGTCACCCTGACCGACCTTCAGGGTTGGCCCAACGCGGAAACGGCGGAGGTGTTCGGATTCTCGGTCAGTGCGGTGAAAGTGCGACTGCACCGGGCACGGAGGAAGATGCGGCGTGTCCTGCAGAACTCGGCCCCGGCGGCCGGAGAGCCGGTCACACGCCCGGAAACAGAAGGTGACGTATGCGTTGCAGACAGTCTCGGCGACAGCTGAAAGAGGCCTTTGACTCGGGACGGCGGATCGACAACGACCTGCTCCTGATGGCCCACCTCCGGCAGTGTCCGGAATGCAGCCGGATCGCGCAGCCGCTGCTTCAGTTCGGCGGCGACCTCGCGATCGCCGGTCGGGATGATCTCGATGGAGGCCTGCCGCTCGATCGGCTGCGGGCGCTCGTGGAGAACCGCGCACCGCAGCCGTCACCGCAACCGAAGGAGCAATCGATTATGGCCAGGTTCATGCACGGTATTTCCCGCCGCCCACGGCTCGGTCTTGGGGTGGCGGCGGTGGCGGCGGTCGTCCTGCTGGCGCTGGTGATCCCGATGAAGTTCCAGGACAACACGCTCGGCTATGAAGTCGCATTCGCCGGAGTCGACAAGGCGGTCGCGATGGACACGGATAAGATCGAAGCCCTGTTGGCGAAACTGGGGGTGACCGGCGCGGAGGTCAACCTGGGCGACTGCGAGGAAACCTGCAAGCTCAAGGTGACCCAGCTCAAGTCGGCCGATGAGGCGCTTCTGGTGTACACCGCCTTCAACGATTTCGTCAAGCTCGACCTGCACGGGGATGTCCTGGAACTCCGGCAGGGAGACGAGGGCCAGGTGTATCGGATAGCGATTATGGCCGGCGACCTGGAAGACTGCGCAACGATTCAGCGCGACTCGGCATGCAGTATCATTCTCGAAGCGCTCGGTCCGGACTCCAGCCTGGAACGGCTGGTGTGTATCAGTATCGATTCTTGCGATCAGCCGATCGTCTGGTGCGACAGTGCATCGCTCGGCGGGCCGAAAATCCAGCTGTTCGGCGGCGAGTCGATGGATCTCGACGACTCGACCCTTCAGGCTCTCGAGGCGCAGGGGTTCACCGTTCAGCGGATTGAGGGGGATTCGGGAAGCCAGTCGTTGATGATCCTCAAGGTCGGGGACTGCGGGCCGACCGCCGCTGCGGTACCCTATGGCGACGCCGCGGCCAAGACCGACCCCACCCTGCCGGAGGCATTCTCGCTCGACCAGAACTACCCGAACCCGTTCAACCCGAGCACCACGATCAGCTTCAGCCTGCCGTCGGCCGGCGAGGCGCGGCTGGAAGTTTACAACGTCCAGGGGCAACTGGTGAAGACGCTGGTCGAGGGGCATCTCGACGCGGGCACGCACCAGGTGGTTTGGGACGGCACCGACGGCACCGGCGCAGAGGTGGCCTCGGGGGTCTACCTGTACCGCCTGACCGCCGGGGATCAGGTGGAGACCCGGAAGATGAGCCTGGTGAAGTAGAGGTCGGTCGTTAGAAATCCGGTCAGATAAGCAGGTAAGATAGAGCGCGGCTGACATCGCTGTCGGCCGCGCTTCTTATTGTACCCCGTTTTCGAGTTAAGGAAAGCGGGCATTCTTGCTTGGACCACGCGCTTTGCCGCACAGGAGTAGCACAATAGCGGGGGGATACATTAAAATAGGTAGTCGGGAAAAGCGGCCCGTGGGCGGAGAGGCACGGCCTTCGCTGGCCGAGTCCGATACCCGGTTCTTCACGGACTAGTCATAGGTCCCTTTCTGTACGCTTACATAAACCGAAAGAGACTCGAGCCTCCACCGCTACCCCCATCCGTCTGCAGGCTGGAGAGAAGGCGTCTCTTGACGGCCCGAGTGTTCGTGGAATTGAGGGCGTTGCAATCGATCAATAGGAGCTGCTGTTCCTAAACTCCGTGCTTCGTGAAGAGAAGTATCCTCGGATTCTGCTCGATGCTAGCGAACTACTGCCGAAAGTTCCCGCCACACTCGAGAGAGTACCTTCAAATTCGCTAACTCGGGTGTGCAGTAGCTCACTACTATGACTTCAGTTCAAGTCCTATAGAGAGAGTCGCTTGATAAGCGGCACAGGATGAGTGTATGGCATCTGCCTATCCGGACCGTCTATACCGTGCAATGATGTCCCTAAAGGGATCACTGCCGAATATGGTGATCAGTAACAGTCGCCAAACAAGATGACTAAGTCCACTAAGGTACATTTCAAATGATATCGTCGGTTTGACCTTCCCACGGTGGACAAGGTGATCTCTAGCCCTCGAATACCTTTCCAAATCAGCAGCCTCGCTAGGACCAAGTGTTTCTTCTATCAGCCTCAACCGAGCATCGGCTATAAACTCATCTCTGCCAACCCGAAGCGAACAAAGTAGTGATTCCTTTTCTGGTGCAGTTAACCCGCTCTGTTGAATCACCCCCTCTGCCTGCTTCAAGACCGCGCGTTGATCTTTGGTTCGGCGCTTTCGGTTCGAGAGTATTTCTAGAATCGTAAACAGCGTGAGAAACTGCGCTCTAGGCGTAGATTCGAAGTGAGAGGAGGAATAGACTTCTAAGGCTAGTTTAACCTTTGGAGACAATTCCGGAAGGCGCTCAGCTGCAAGCTTCATGATTTCAATGAGCTCATCAGACGGATGCAGTCTCGAAAGTGAAATGCCACTAACACCAGCGCGCTTAGGGATCGGGCCCTCAAATAGGGATATACCCAACTTATCCCAATTCTCAGATGTCTCTCGGTCAATGTAGTCGTTTGGTTCGGAATCAGCGCCGGACCAAGGTGATGATCCAGTATCCACACCAGTTCTGATCCGGAGCGTAGAAACCTGCAGGATTGTCTGTAGTAAGCACGCTTCTCGCCACGCGTCATTTAACTCCATCACAGTACAACTGTGAATCTCCAGTACATTCGATTCTTGTAGCGTCTTCGAATGAACCGGCCGAATAATCACAGGCTGCAATCCCGGCAATGAAACATCGAGTTGAGCAGAGGTACTGTTCAATACGTCACTGCCAGCTAGCCTAAATCTGATCCTGTAACTAAACCTTTGATGGCTCAATTCCCCTCCCCGATAATCCTCAACCCCTCCAGCGTCAGCGCCGGCACCACCTCCGAAATATGGCGGGAGTGCTTCTCGATCTCCAGCGCCAACCCCCCCGTCGCGGCCACCTTGCACGACGCAAAACCGCACTCCTCAAGGATCTTGTCGATGATGTAATCCACCTGCCCGACCAACCCGTAGAACGCGCCGGATTTGAGCGCGCCGGCGGTCGATTTCCCCACGACACTATCGGGCTTCTCGATACGGACCTCAAAAAGCCTCGCGGCGCGGCGCGACAGCTCCCCCATCGCCGTCTCGGGACCGGCAATAATCACGCCGCCGATATACGCCCCTCGGGCGTCGACCACATCAAACGTCGTCGCCGTGCCGAGATCGACTATGATCGCAGGGCCGCCCCAGCGGGTGAACGCGGCGACCGCGTTGGCGATCCGATCCGCCCCAACCTGGTCGGGGGAGTCGATCTCGATTGTGATCGGAAGGTTCAGCCGGTGCGAGATCGTGACCGGCTCGCACGACAGGTAGCGCCGCGCGGTGCGTTCGAAAATCGGCGTCAGGTGCGGAACGACCGAGCCGATCACGACCTTGGTGATATCGGCGGCGGCGACCTTGTTGCGCTCGAGGAAATGGAGGATCGACAGCCCGGCCTCGTCGG
Organism: Candidatus Zixiibacteriota bacterium; assembly: GCA_041742355.1. Classification (GTDB taxonomy): domain Bacteria; phylum Zixibacteria; class MSB-5A5; order GN15; family FEB-12; genus JAGNLV01. The sequence continues at coordinate 668 of JBGSIV010000076.1, read as the reverse complement.
CGGTGTAGCGCTGCGGGGTGGCGATGCGGAAATCCCCCAGCAGGTCGCGGTCCCGGTAGAGGCCGTAGACAGCGTTGGTGTTGCCGATGTCGATCACAAGCAGCATGGAGGGAATATAGGGCTCAGGGGCCATCGGGGCAAGGGGGAGGTTGGAGGAAAGAGAAGGCCCGTGACCGAAGCCACGGGCCCAGATAATCAAATTCGGAGCAGCCTGAGCGGCTACGGACAGATTACAGGTGCGGGGCCGCTCTTGAACAGGAAGTTCACGAGGTACGTCAAGTCAGAGACTATTATCTTAGTGTCACCGTTGACATCGCCATGTTCAGAGCAGGCTGGCGCTGCTCCACTCTTAAAGAGGAAGTTGACCAAGAAGGTCAGGTCACTGACAATTACCCTGCGGTCGTTGTTCACGTCGCCGCGCATGACGCAGCAGCCATCACCGAGCTGCACAAGGATAAACGGTGATAATGACGCTGTCTGACCACAAATCAAATTGTTAACTGTATCTTGAGATACTGTAATGTCCTGCCAGGTAGGAGGGCCACCAATTCCATGAAACAGCTGCAATTCCTCTTCTGGTGCAATCAAATTTTCATCTTCATAGTGGAAACAGATTTCTATTAGACCAGAATGCACCGCACTGGTTGTGATATCGAAATGAACTGAAT
>JBGSIV010000075.1:0-4471 GCA_041742355.1 Candidatus Zixiibacteriota bacterium | reverse complement strand
GAGCGTCGTCAGCCCCGAGGCACACCCGGCATCGAGCACCAGTCCCGGACGGAACCGCGCGATCATCGCCGCGACCTCCCGCGCATGCCCCGCCTCGCGCTGGGCCGCATTCGTGATGAGGTCGTACTCGTCCGCGTAGACCTCGAACACCGATCGTTCTTTCGTATTCATAGACGCCAAAATACGTCCTCCGCATCGACGAAGCAAGCTCCGATCCCCCGACAAAAAAACGGGGCGGCCGACCGCCCCGTCTCTCTCCGACGCTGTGTCGCTCCCTACGCCCGGGTCACGACAAACTCACCGTACGGATCCCCGCATTCGATCCCTTTGGTTTGCTCGCACTTGAACTTCCCGAAGCCTTTCGGATAAGGCTCCCCGTAAGCCAGATCCATGAACGCCCGTGACACACCTCGCATCATGAACGCGAACGGCCGCTGCACACCCGGGGTCTCCGCCTCGTAGTAGCTGCGCGCCCGAACGACCATCTTCTCGTCCGGCGCCAGCTCCACGATTTCGGCGTCCGCCCACCCCCAGGTCGCCATGACACCGTACACCCCGTGGAGAATGTCCTCCGGCGCCTTTTCGATCATGGGACCGACGACCGCCTCGAATTCTTCCGAGGTGATAACCCCGTACCCGGTGTGGTAGCCGCATTCCGCCGCCGCGTTTTCCAGCAACGACTCCGCCGCCTCCCGCAGATCCTCCCCGGCCGCCTCAATAATGGCGCGCGAGAACCCGTTCCAGAACCCCGCCGGCACCTGCTGCACGAACACGCCGTACAGCGGAATCAGCCCTTCCCCGTTCCCCGTTATGCGAACCTGCGAGAGGTCATCGATTATCCTGGTTCGATCGATAGCCATCTTCCCGCTCCTCACTCCTGCCACGACGCCACGAATTTGGATACCGAGGCTCCGCAAACAATACTCTGCGTCTCGGCAACCCGCACCTGCTGCGCATCCTTCAGACCGTAAATGGCCACGCACGCTCCCTGAATGTACCCGCGACCGATAGCGTTGACCGGCTGGCCGCGCGGCCCCCACTTCTTCATCCACCCCTCGTCGACATGCGAATGCCTCATCGTCACCGCCGCCGCTCCATCTATACACTCGAACCGGATCTGCCCCAATCCCGCATGAGCGAAATACTGCTCCGCAATCGCAATTCTGTCCACCGTTTCCGTGATGCCGTACCTCTCGTAGTAGTCTGCCAGCGGCGCTCGAAAAGCCTCCGCACTCGCCCTCATCAGAAGTCCCGGCCCATCCAACTGCGCCGCATCGAGCGCCAACTGCGTGATCAGCGCCGCGTAGTGGTGGCAGTGAAGCACCGTTACCGTCCCCTCGACTAGGTGGCACATCCGGCTCCGGTCAAAGGTCTGCTCCGGTTTAAACTCTGCCGCCGATCCCTGCGACGTGCAGGGACTTGTCCGTGTTGTTGTCGCCATCTCTTCTCTCCTCACGATTCCGCCCGAATTAACCTGAGCGCATTCTCGAACCGCGACAGAATGTCCGGGCTGTCCGGAATCGTCTCCGCCTTTCCCGAGGATACCGTGGTCATGATCGCCAAACGCATCTGTGCCTTGGTGCCGCCGAGTCTTCTGGCCTCTTCATAGAACGCGAGCAGCTTGGCCCCCATCGACACCTCCTCTCGGTCGCCACCACGTGCAATGGATCACGATGCTCTCCTCACGGCGCCTCCGGCCTCTCTTCGGCGCTTACTCAAGCTACGCCCCGACTTCCTGCGGCTCCACCGCCGCCCGCGCGTCCCGCTCAGACTCCAGCCGCCCCACCATCTCCCGGAACTCCGCCATCGCCCCCTCAAAATCATTCCGGCAGAGAATCAGCCGCATCTTCGAACTCCCCTGCACCCCCTTGATCCAGAATCGGCCCGTCACCTCCAACCGATACAGCGGCTTGAGAAATCCCCGGTGGTACTCCACATCCCCGAACCGGCGCATCTGCTCGATCACATCCCGCGTCACCGGCGCAGCCAACTCCACCTCCCACTGCAGCGGCCGCTCAAGACACTCATCCGACACCTTCTCCGAGATAATGCGCATCGATGCTCCCTGTTGCATCTGTGACGACCCGACTCGATCCTGATCCCGTTTCCCTCAGTATCGGCCCCCTGCCGCTGAGCTTCACTCTCCCGACCGTTCCCCGGCAACACAAGAAAACGCCGGCGGAAATCCTTTCCCGCCGGCTCAAACGTTCGTTTTCATTTCCCCTATGGATGCGTGTACTGCCCGCTCACCGCCGCCGGGTAGTGCTGACGGTACTCCGCCTCGGTTGTGCTCGTGTCCCACGGTCCCAGCAGCTTGAATCCGAGCAACCCGACCCAGAACACCACCACTACGGCTATTGCCCATCCCCGCTTGTTCACCGCCCTCTTCTTCGTTCCAAAATGAACCGTCAGCGTATCCTTCACCGGGCAGACATCGACACACGCCATGCACCCGACACACTCATCCGACACCACTTCCTTGACCTTGTCGACCCGAATAAACGCCGGGCAAACCTTCGCGCACTTCGAACAGTCGATACAGGTCGGCGCATTCCGCCTTATCCGCGTCGGCGAAAGCAGTCCCACCAACCCCAAGAGCGCCCCGTACGGACACAGGTAACGGCACCAGAACCCCCGGATCACCAGCGACAGCAGAAACAGCGCCCCCACCACCGCCAGCGCAAACCGGGAGATATCGGTGAAAAACCGCATCATGAGGATGTCCGCCACCTTGTTGTAGTTCGAGTGGAGAAACGCCTCAATCGACTCCGGCGTCATCTGCACCAGGATCGCCCACACGAAAAATCCGAGGAGCACATACTTGAGCATCCGCAGCGGCCAGTCGAGCCACTTCCACGGACGGATCTTCAGTTTGAGAAACTTCGCCGAAAAGTCCCCCAGCAGTTCCGAAATCAACCCTACCGGACACACCCACGAACAGAACGCCTTCTTGAACAGAAGCGAGATCCCCACGACGAATAAGAAGATGACCACAGCCGCGGGATGCACATGGCTGAACACATTGCTTTCAGCCCAGTACCGCAGCGACACAATCGCCCCGATCGGCAGCCACCCCTCGACCCCCGCCGGACGCGGCACCCACTGCCACACATCCCAGAACTCGATCTTCTTCGTCCACAGGTAGAACTGCACGCCGATCCACAGGTTGATCACCAGCGAGAACAACTGGGCGTAGAACCGCCACTGTTGGATATTGTCTCTCTTGTCCCGTCGGATATACCGTCGCCGTTTCGCCTGCTTCCCATCGGGTGCGGTTTTCCAATCGATCGCCGTGTCGTCCGGCTCCGCCTCAGTTATCTTTTTCTGGTCCGTCATAGAGTCCATTGTACTACCGTCGCTTCGTTTCGATCCTGCCTCATGTCGCACGTAAGTTCGGCCTGCCACGCCGTTTCCTCCTTGACCTTGGTCAAGCCGTTGCGTCATTTGTTTGTCACTTCTTTCACGAGGACCGTCCCCGCATCCCCACCGGATCCCCGGCATCACATCTTGCCTTCCAGCGTTGGTCAGGCATTGACAATTCCGCCGATCTTCGTAACATATACTGCACAAACGAGCAGGTATCGCCGACAGAACAATCAGGAGCACGAAGACAGAGAAAACAGGATAAAGGGAGCAGAGAAGTAAGATACGAGAAGTAGGATACGAGAAGTAGGATACGAGAAGTAGAACAGGAGAAGTTAGGTACGAGAAGTAGGGCACGACCCTTCAGCGGTCGTGCCATGTCTTTCGTAGCCCAGAACCCTCGCGGCCCTGACTCCCCTACGTCATGCTGAGCTTAGTCGAAGCATGACGCGGACCTGAACCAACGCCGAATCTCTGTCATCCCGGGCTGCGGAGCCTGTTGGAAAAGTCCGCGTACGAGTGCCGGCAGTCATTGCGAGGAGCGGAGCGACGAAGCAATCTCTCCTCGGTGGCCCATCATTTATGGTGGGTCCCTCTCGGCCACAGAACCAAAGGAGAGCTGTGAACGCAGAGGAGAAACGGCACAAACGAACCCACTGTGTCGGTGCGTTACCAGACGACCGACCGCGTAGGGGGTGGCCTTGTGTCACCCCCGAGCGGTCGCAAACAAACACAGGAAGTAGGTCGGGTTCCGAGGAGCGAAGCTCCGAGAAACCCGACTTAAAGATGACGAATCAATTGATGGTCAAACACGGCTCTGCGTGTTTGACTTCTCCGACGTCATGCTGAGCGTAGTCGAAGCATGACGTACTCGACGCATAACAAGGCACCTCGGCGGAATCCCGAACTATGAACACCGACCCCATCGACAACACCCCGCGTGATCTGGCCGAACTCAAACGCCTGATCCAGCGCAAATGGCCCGAGGCCGCCGGCCTTGCCTCCGAACGCCTCAACCTCGCCTTCCCCACCGGCATCCCGGCCCTCGATCGCCTCTTCCCCCACCGCGGCATCCCCTGCGGCCAGTTGATCGAAATCACCGGCGGCG
>JBGSIV010000074.1:0-23149 GCA_041742355.1 Candidatus Zixiibacteriota bacterium | reverse complement strand
AACCACGCCGAGATGATGAACCTGATCGGGACGGTCGAGGGGCGCAATATCCTCATCCGCGACGACATGGTCGACACCGCGGGCACGATGTGCCAGGCGGCCCGGTTCATCAAGGAGCGTGGCGCGAAAGACATCTACGCGGCGGCCACCCACGGCGTGCTGTCGGGCGACGCGATCAGCCGGATCAACGACTCGCCCATTAAGAAGATGATCATCACCGACTCGATCGACCTCAGCCAGAAGGGGCTGAGCGACAAGTTCGAGATACTCACCTGCGCCGAGCTGATCGGCGAAGCCACCAAGCGGATATTCGACGAAGAGTCGGTGTCGTCCCTGTTCGAGGACCAGCCGCTGGTGGTATGAGACAGACAGAGAACGTTAGTATATATCTTACGGAGGACGTGTAAACGCCATGAAAGAAGTACCTATCGCCGCCCGGGGCCGGGGAGAGTTCGGGAAAGGTCCCGCCCGGCGCCACCGCATGGCCGGCGAAATTCCCGCGGTCGTGTACGGCCCCGACTTCCCGTCGCGGACCATCGCGGTCGGCGAGCGTGATTTCCACGCCGCGATGCGTGCCAGTGTCGGCACGACGATTTACCAGTTGTCGGTCGACGGCCAGACCAACCGGGTGATCCTGCGCGACATGCAGCGCGACCCGGTCACGAGCCGGATAACCCACGTTGATTTCTACGCGATCAGCGAGAACAAGCCCCTCCACCTGGAGATTCCGATCACCTTCGTCGGCCTGCCCAAGGGCGTCAAGGACGAGGGCGGTATTCTCCAGATTATCGTGCGCGAAGTCATGGTCTCCTGCCTGCCCAAGGACATCCCGGAGTCGGTGAATGTCGATGTGAGCGGGCTGGGGATCGGCGACTCGATCCACGTGGCCGACCTCACTATCCCGAATGTCGAGATGCTGACCGAGTCGGATCGCACGCTCGTGGTGATCAGCGCCCCGACTGTGATCAAGACTGTCGCGGCCGAAGCCGAAGAGGCTGCTGCTGCTGCCGCAACCGCCGAGGGCGAAGCCGCCGCCGGTGGAGAAAAGAAGGAAGAAGAGAAGAAGGAGGAGAAGAAGAAGTAAGCCAGACGCATACTTCGTGCTTCTCGCCCGATTCTCCGGGCCGATATGCGAAGCCGCCGGCGACCAGCCGGCGGCTTTTTTCATGGGCCGGGGTAGACGCGGGTCGTGACTGGGTCGCACGCGGCACGGGATGCAACTGGGTCGCACGCGGCACGGACCGTGCGGGTGGCCGCAGGGTTGTCGCATGGGGGGCGGTTCGTGGAGATACACGATCAAACACCGATAAAACGAGTCATATTCGTATGATTAGACGAGGGGGAATCCGTGTGCGAAGAGTTATGCTGTTGGTCGACAACGTATTGGGTTCTTCGCATGCGGGCGAAACGAATGCGGCACGAATGTTGTTACAATGTGATCAGCGGGCGGAAAAAGGAAAGTCCGCCCGGCTTATTCCTCACGATCGCGGAGGCTGAGTGAGAGCAGTCCGCGGTGAATGAGGGACCTCTTTAGCGTCCTTCGTCTTTAGAGAGAGCCACGCAACTTTGATGAAAGCCGCCGGACCCGGTCACGAGTATTCACGAGGGGATCGTAAAGCTTGACCGGGCCGGCGGTTTTTTTGTGCCCGGGAGTTTGGGTTCGTTTTGGGCGGTGGTTCCGTCATGCTTCGACTACGCTCAGCATGACGATTGGGAGTCACCCTGAGCGTAGTCGAAGGGTGACGGAGTAGAACAGGGTTTGGCCGGGAGCGCGAGTTCGGAAGTCCCGAAGGGGGTGGCCTCGCGTCACCCCTGCGATCGCGGGGGTATCGGTCATTAGGTGACGCATGGGAGGGGGATTTTGGGAGGGATCCTTCGGATAATACGTCTATCGATCGAAAGTCGCCGATCGAGGAGCCTGCCGGAAGGGCCTGTCGAGAAGCCCGTCGGAAGTGCTATCGAGGAGTGGCGGGGCGGCGATTGCGATTGACAGATCCCGACATTTTTGTATTATGGGATAGTCCTTTCCGAAGTAGGGTAAATCGTTCCGGTGTAGGGTAATTGAGTCGATCGAGGGTAGTCGTTCACATCACTGCACCGCGAAAGGTAGCACAGTGGTTTCTTCCGAGGATACGCCGGCCTTGGACTAACAATGAGCAAACGCAGGCGAATTTCACAAATCTCAAGCTTACGAAGCACCCCTGATACTAATGAAAGCAAAATCGGGTATCTGCATCTACTGTCTCACTGAAAAACCAAATATCACGGTTGACCACATCATCCCGAATTCGTGGTTTCCCGAAGGTACACCCGAGAATACAGCGCGGTGGAAAGCTCCAGCGTGTCGAGACTGCAACAATCGTTTCAGTAGGATTGAAAAGAACCTCATAGAACGGCTTGGTCTATGCCTGAATCCCAATGATCCACTTGTAGGAGATATAGCACGTAAAGCAGCTCGAGCGCTGAAGCCATCAAGTGGACGCAACCCAAAGGACAGTGCGCGACGGGCGAAGAAACGCGATGTTATCCGTGCTGAAATTCTGAAGCTCCGAGGGCAGCCGTTGAAACGAGTACTGCCGTATTTCGGGCCAAAACCAGGTACAAGGCCGGAGGGCCATGCATCACTTCTAATACCCGAAGCCGACCTCAAGGAATTTGGACGCAAGCTTGTCAGGGGTATGTCATTTGTTACAGGCGGCTACATTCTTGGTCCAGAGTACGAAGTTGAATGTTATATCAACACCGAGGACTCTGACGTTCAATGTTTCAACTCGTTCTACGGAACCTACGCCTGGCATCACGACCTTGCACCAGGCATCGAGGCAGCAATGATTCCATGTGAGCGCCCCCCATTAGGCTTATTCAGATTCAAGATTTGGGATAGACTCAGTTTGCATGGCGCCGTACTTTTGGCGCAAGATGCAGAGGCGATAAGTACTGATGTCTGAATTGTATATGGTTAAGGAGAGTAGTCAGTGGCAGCGCATTCAGTCAAAATTCCGGCTGGAAAATCGGCGGAGATTCACAACAAGGGTAACGGGACCGTCGAAGTGTATGCGGAGGAACCCAAAAGGCATTGGGGCACGCTCGGACCAAACGAATCGCTCCAGGTGCCTAATGCACATTCTCCGAGTGACGTTACAGTGATCGTCGCCGTCGAAGGAGATTCACTCCACACCAGACAAGCTGTTACAAGCGGCTATACCATGCCGTATGAAACCGGTTCTTTGAAGGGGACTGTGGCTGTAGTGATTCGGTAGTATTGGTTAGTCTATACCGGATTGCCGGTAGGCGGACAGGAACCCCATTCAGGTGGCCGAACTCGGCGAAAAATAGGATCCTTGTAGAAAGTTCTCCGAATCGTGGTGAGACTTCCGTTATGAGTTCACACCTAGTCCATTGGTAGGTCAAGCACCGGTTTCGGTGCTTGACGTGACTAATCTATCTTCTTCTCTGTCAAGCACGCAAAGCCGTGCTTGACCTACCAATCACTGCCATATCCAGTAGGGGTTTCCCGCAGCAGAGCTGCGGGTTACCAATTACATCATATCATCCGGATCCACGTCGACCGTGATCTTAATGCTCGCAGCGATACCGAAACGCGCCTGCGACAACTCCCACTCCGACAGCAACCGTACGAGGCGCTGGACCTGGCGGGTCTTCACAAACAAATGACGGCGATATACCGAGCGCAGGAAATACATCGGGCACGGCGCGGGGCCGAGAATCTGCGCGGCCACACGACTGGATTTCGGAATTGATACGTCCCCCGCAGACGCAAGGCGGGCCCCGAGGGCGTCGCGGAAGGAAAGTGATTCCTTCTCCAGCACCTTCTCATCGGAGCCGGACAGGACGAAATTGATGATGCGCGAATAGGGCGGGTACTCAAGTTCTTCCCGGCGGCAAATCTCCGTTTCATAAAACCCGCGATAATCCTGTGAGGCGGCGCGGTCGATAACTTCGTGTTCGGGCGCGTAGGTCTGAATCAGCACCTCGCCCGGTTTGTCGGCGCGGCCGGATCGTCCGGCGACCTGCAGCAGTTGGGCGAAAGTGCGTTCGGAAGCGCGGAAATCGGGCATGTCGAGGAGTAAATCGGCGGCCAGGACTCCCACCAGCGTGACACCGGGGAGGTCCAGCCCCTTGGTCACCATCTGGGTGCCGAGCAGGAGGTTGCTCTTTCCGGCGGCAAAATCGGTGAGGATCTCGTGGAGGCGGCGCTTGCCCGTGGCAGTGTCGGAATCGAGGCGGACGCCCAGGGCGCCATCGAAGAGGCGGGGGATCATTTCCTCGACCCGCTGGGTGCCGGCGCCGAGGTGGAAGAACTCGGTCGCGCCGCACGATGGACAGGTGTCGTACTCGCGTTCGACCCAGCCGCAGTAGTGGCAGGAGAGCTTGCGGCCCACCTTGTGGTAGGTGAGCTTGACGCGGCAGTTGGGGCAGCTCGGGACTTTGCCGCACCGTCCGCACTTGAGCTGCGGGGAGTAGCCCCGGCGGTTGAGAAAGAGGATGACCTGTTCGTTCGCGGCGAGGCGTTTCTCGACTTCCTTCTTGAGGGGGAACGAGAGGAACGGGAGGTCGCCGTGGAGGCGTTCGGTGCGCATATCGATCACGCGGACAGTCGGCAGAGTGGCGCCGGCGGGGCGTTCGGCCAGTTCAAGGAGCGTGTATTTGCCGGTGCGGGCGGCGTAGTAGCTTTCGATCGACGGTGACGCCGAGCCGAGCACGACCGGGATCTTGTTCATCTGGGCGCGGATGATGGCGCAGTCGCGGCCGTGGAACCGGGGGGCGGGTTCGTCCTGCTTGTAGGAGGCGTCGTGCTCTTCGTCGACGACGATCAGCCCGAGGTTCGGCAGCGGCGCGAAGATGGCCGAGCGCGGGCCGATGACGATGTTGAACTTGCCGGCGCGGATGCCGGAGAAGCTGGCGAGGCGTTCGCGGTCGGTCATGGCGGAGTGGATGACGGTGACGCGGTCGCCGAAAAATCCGCGAAAGTACGCCAGAGTCGTGCCGGTGAGGGCAATCTCCGGCGTCAGAATCAGGACAGTGCGGCCGGTGTTGATAACCTCGCGGGTGAGGTGGCAGTAGACGAGGGTCTTGCCGGAGCCGGTGACACCGTGCAGCAAGAAGACCCGGAAGGCGGGGTTGTCCGTGGCGGTGCGGAGTTGCTCGTAGACCGCCTGCTGCTGGGCGGTCATCGTGATGCGGTCCACGTTTTCGCGGGGGCGGACGATATCGTAGAGGTCGGCGGTGTCCTCGATGTGGACGGCTTCGAGAAGGCCGGCGTGGATTGCTTTGCCGAGGTAGTGGGGCGTCCAGCCGTCGGCAAGGAGCTCGGCGCGGGTGCGGGTGCCGTCGAACGGGCGGGGGTTGAGCTTCTTGCCCTCGAACCAGGATTCCCAGATATCGGTCGCGGCGGCGCGGTAGCCGGAGAGCCGTCGGGTGGCGCGGTCGCCCGAGGCGGGCCAGTGTTCGGTGATGAGGCCGTCGGCGATGAGGGCCCTGAGATTAGCCTTGCGGTCGCGCAGCGATTTCAGGTCGGCCGGGGTGAGGCGTTTGCCGGGGCGGACGAGGGACCGAATAGCGGCGGGGATATCCGTCTGCGGGTCACACCAGAGGAGTTGCGCGGCGGCTTCGCTTTTGACGGCCGGAGGGAGGGCGGCGGTGAGGCAGTCGGCCGGGTTGGCGAAGTAGTAATCGGCCATCCACGAGCAGAGGCGAAAGAGGTCATCCGGGAAATAGCTGAACGGGTCGAGAGGGCCGTGGATCGGTTTGACCGTGATGCCGTCAGGGGGAGTGCCGGGGCCGAGGTAGAAGCCGACTTTGCGGGCTGTGCCGAAGGGAACAAGGACGCGCTGGCCGGGGGAAAGCGGGGGGCAGTCGGCCGGGAGGGCATAGGTAAACGTGCGGCGGAGGGGGCCGCCGACAGCGATTTCGGCGAAGCGGTCGGTGTGTGCGTGTGACGGCATTGCTCTACGAAAAACGGCAGGCCGGAAGCCTGCCGTTTGTATTAGTCGTTCTGCGTGCCGGAGGCCGGCAGTGTTTTCGGTATCAGCCCTGGCCCTGCAGCGCTTTGGCTTTGGCCGCGGCGGCTGCGGCTTTGTCCGTCTGGCCGACCTGGTTATAGAGCGCCACGAGGTTATCCCAGATGACGGCGCGGCCGGGATCCAGTTCGGCGACTTTCTCGTAGGCGCGAATGGCGTCGTTCCACTTGGCCAGGCGCAGGTAGCAGTCGCCCAGGGAGGTCCAGTTGCCGACATCGTCCGGGCGGGCCTTACCGACGACTTCGAAGGCGCCGACGGCGGATTCGCAGTCATCGAGGATGGCCGAGGTGAAGGCGTACTGCTCGGCGAACGTGGCGTCTTCAGGCTCGTACTCCCAGGCTTGCTTGAAGTACGTGCGGGAGGAGTCGAACATCTCCTTGCGCTGGTCATCGAGCTGCGTGGCGAGTTTCTGGTCACCCTGCTCGCGGGCCTTGGAGGCCTGCTCGGAGAAATCCTGCGCCTGCATAAGGAAGTAGCGTCCGGAAGCGGCGAGCACATCGGGCTGCCGGGGATCCTTGGCGAGAATTTCGCGGTAGACCATCATGGCGGAGTCGAGGTAGACCCGCTTGTCCGGTTCGAGGCCGCAGTTGTTGTAGCTGATGGCCAGGTAGTTCATGGAGGTCAGGGAGTCCGGGTTCTTGTCGACATACTGGCGAAGGTAGGGCGTGGCGCCGCAGTAGTCTTCCTTCTGAATGTAGTAGTAGGCCAGCTGCTGGCTGAGAATGGTGGGATCCTTGGCCCGCTCGTAGCCGCGGGTCATCCACTCGATGGCTTTGTCGTAGTTGCCGGCCCGGTCGTACGCGTCGGCGATCGCGACGTACGGGCTGAACTCCGTGGAATCGACCATGATGGCCATGCTCATGTTGGCGATGCAGGAGTCGATATTCTCCTGGATCTCGCCGCGGATGTAATCCATGCGGGAGGAATCGGTCTCGTTCTGGAGGTCGCCGGCGAGCCGTTCGAGAGATTTGATCTGCTCGTGCCCCTGGTTATAGAACTGGCGGAAGTACTTCACCTTGGTGGAGTCGCCGAGTTCGATGAACTTCTTGCAGTCCTTGTTATTCTTCTTGGCGTCCTTGACCTCGATTTTGCCCTCACAGGCCATGTGGAGGGAGTCGACGTAGACGAGCAGCTTTTCGAGGTAGGGGCGCTTGGCGTCGAGCCCCGAGGCGCCATCGAGCTTGTCGGCGTAGACCCGGAAGCTCCACTGGTAGGCCTCCGGCACCGGTCCGTAGTTGATGGAGATGGTGTCGAGAAGTCCCAGGGCTTCATCGGGCCGGCCTTCCACAATGGCGATCTTGGCGCCGCTCAGCAGGGCCTTGAGCGGCTTGGCGGCCTGCGACATCGAGGCAATAAGCGCCACCCCCACAAGCGTCATTACGAATATGCGAGCAGTCGTTTTCAAAATCAGTACCTCCTGAATTCTCTCTCTCAAAGACTGTAGTATCCAATATCCTGCGGAATGTATGGTCTATCGTGCCGCTTGTCAACCATCGCGACTATTGCCAGCGAAGGCGCACGGCGTACGTCACCGTGACGGTTTGCCGTGCCGGTACGTTGATGTCGAAAGTCAAGGTGTTGGCGTCTTTCTTCTTGTGCTCGAAATTGGCGCTCGTCACCTGCCAGTCGCCATAAAGGAGCTTCTCGACGTTGACAGTGACCGCCTCGTCTTTGCGATTGCGGATTTCGACTTCGTACGTGCGTTCTTCGATCTGCTGGGAGACCCGGTTCTGGTTCATCAGCCGTTCTTCGGGAACGATATCAAAGGCATAGCCGACGCGGAGGTTGACCTCCTCATCACGCGGCGTGTGTTTGACGGCGTCTTCGCCCAGCAGCACGAGTGAACCGTCGTCGTCGGCCTTGAAGATACGCACGCGGCCCTCCGGCAGGGGCATCCCGAGCCCGGCAGCCTCGGAGTTCTTCAGTCGCAGGGCGACTTCGACCTGTCCCGGATTGCGGTCGGGTTTATAGACATACCGCTTGGTCACGGCCGTTGAGGCGGGCTCAAACAGGCTGATCTGCTTGATTTCTCGGCCGGCGACAGTCGATTGGCGCGGCAGGGTGTACAGGTGGTATTCGAAAAAGGCCTTCTCCTCGAACCCGGCATCGGCCTTGGCGGAGAGCTCCATCTGAGCGCCGCCGCGCATCGGTCGCGGCTGAGGCATACGGCCGATATCACCGGCCACGAGCTTGACCGTGGCGTTCTCGAACGTCTTGCTGGTGTTGTTCGTGATCGAGGCCCAGCCGGAAAGGCCGAGGTTGGTCTCCTCGGGGTTGAGGACGCCGACATACTCGGCCGCCCAGGTCATACCGAAAGTCTGGTAGCTGACCCGGGCCGGCAGCCTTCCGGCGTGGTCGGAGCTGTAGCGCCAGAAGAGGGTCGGGCGGGTGATCAGGCCCTCGGGCAATTTAGGGAAGTTCACCTCGGTGACATTGTCCATGAGAACGACTTTGACCCGACCGGAGTCATCGCGCAGCGTGATTGCCCCGCCGCCCGCGGTCAGCAGAACGCCGCTGATCAGATTGCCCTGTTTGGTGATGAGCTCAATCTCGTTATCCACGTAGCGGGCGTAGATCTTATCGGTGCTGACCAGATCGTAGGCATAGTTCTGCTCGAGGATGTTGACCGTGCGGTTGCCAAGGATGTCGAAACGGACGGAGGCGGGGTCAATCTGGTCCGGGACATCGCGGAAGGCCACCTGGCCGGTGCCCTTGACGAATTCAAGGTCCCGGGTTTCGCTGACGACGCCGAGGTCGCTGTTGTAGATGGTGACCGCGATGTCGTCGGCCCGGCCGACGGCGGTCGCGAGCAGGATGCTACCTATAAGAGCCACAAGCAGTTTCATTTGGTCCTCCGCACGTTTATACACCTGTCAGGCCGTTTCACCCGTAGGGGCGTCGCCGGGGCCTTCCGGGCGGCGCTACCGGGAGTACCAATCTACGGCATAGTTTCTTCCGCAAAAAGTAAAACTCAGTCGGATTCGAAGGCCTGAATGGTGGCAGTGATGCGGGCTTGGACCTCAGTCGGAGTGGGGTGGAGTTCCTCTTTGGAGAAACATCCGAACTCGGGGTTAACCCGTTCAAATATCTGAAGATAGAGGCTGTAGATCAGTTCCAGGCTCAACCGGTACCGGGGTTCGAGAGACGGGAGGAGCCGGTCGAGGGTCCGGCGGGCGGCGTCCCGATACCAATCGGCGAGAGAACGGTAGCGGGCAAACAGGTCGCGGACAGGTCGGGCGATTTCATCGCCGCGGCCGGCGCGCTGAAGGTCTTCGAGGGTCGCTCCTTCCTGCATCATGAGGTCGAGCGCGAAGTAGTTCAGCGAATCAGCCTGATCTTTCCGGAAGTCGCGCATGATGTGGACGAGGTACGAGAAGAGGGCCAGGTCTTTGGCTGCGCTGCGGATGTCAAAAACCGGCGGGGTGCACGTGCCGTTCTCCGCCTGCATACCGCAGAGGTGCATAAAGACCGCCGCTGGCGCGATCGCAGCCCCCTCGGTGTAGCGCCGGAAGGTCCGGAAGGTGGCAAAGCCGGTGTGGTAAAGATCGTAGGTCATGGCGTCGGCCAGCTTCTCCCACGGCCACAGCGGCAGGCAGAACCGCTCCATCGTGTCCAGCAGGTTCTCCTGGGAGGCATCGGTGGGGCGTCTCCGGCGCATCGAATTGATCCAGTCGTCGATCATCGAGGCAAACAGATTCTGTTCGTCCGGCGAAAGGATCCGGCCGGTCGATTTCTGGTTGTCGACCAGGTCATCGATGATGCGCATCGACCGGTAGCAGATCTTGAACGCCTCGTAACGATCGTCCGCCCAGCAGCGCGCCGCGATATCGAGGATCGGGTTGGTGAGGATTTCGCTGAAGTCGAGATCGAGCGCGAAGTCGATGGATGTCCCGCTTTTCGTTTTCATACGCAGAGTCCTGAGTATAATACAATACGCCGCCGGGAGAAAATTATATTTGGCCCAGCGGCGGGATTTTTCTACCGTTACACCATGGCCAACCAGTTGAACCTGCTGATTCCGACCCACAACTACCCGCGCTATGCGGGGGATCACGCCGGAGTGTTCATTGCGCTCCTGGTGAAGCACCTCGTGTCGCACGGACTCCGACCGATCGTGCTGGCCCCGCATGACCCGGGGGCGGCCCAGCGGGAAGAAGTCGACGGCGTCACGATCTACCGGTTCCGCTACGCCGACCGCGATGACAATGAAGACGTCGCCTACCGTGGTAACATGCAGCAACTGGTGCTGGGTTCCGTGTCTGGGATTTTCAAGTTCAAGCGGTTCCTCGATTGCTGGCGGACGGCGGCCTTCGACGTCATCGAACGCGAACGGATCGACCTGATCGCCGGACAGTGGCTGGTGCCCGCCGGGATCGTGATGAAGACGATCGCGGCGCGAACCGATCTTCCGATGATCCTGTCCTCGCACGGCACCGATGTCCGCATGATGCGCAAGTACGCCGGGGCAACCTACCGCTACTTCCGACCCTTCTGCCACGGCCTGAAGCGGTGGACGTTCGTGTCGAGCTTCTTGCGGGACAGCATCGCGGCCTTGGATCCGTCGCTTGCGCCGGTGCTTGAAGTCCTTCCCCTGCCGCACAACGAAGCGGTTTTCTACCGGGACCCGGCAATTCACCGGGAACCGAACACGATCGTGGCAGTGACGCGGTTCACCGACCAGAAGCGGGTGGATTACCTGGTGAAGGCGTTCGCACTCGTGTCGGAGAAGAACGCCGAGGCGCGGCTGGAGATCTACGGCGGCGGGCCGCTGGAGGGGGAGATCCGGGGATTGATTCAGAAATTCGGGTTGCAGGAACGAGTAGCGATATTCGCGCCGGTGACCCAGGAGCAGTTGCGGACCGTGTACAACCGGGCCGGCATGGTCGTGCTCAACTCGTACCAGGAGGGGTTCGGGCTGGCGTTGTCAGAGGGGATGTTGTGCGGGGCGGCGGCGATCGGGGCGGAGTCGGGGGGGATCACGGATATCATTACGCACGAGGAGCGGGGGCTCCTGGTGCCCGTCGATAATATGCCGGCGCTGGCGCAGGCGATGCTTCGGCTCTTAAACGACGACCGGCTTCGGAGCCGTCTGGCCGAAGCCGGTCACATTTTTGCGCGGGAGCGGTTCGCCTCGAAACCGCTGGCGGCGCGCTACGCCGAAATTCTACACGAGGCGGCGCGGAAGTAAGCCGCTACTTCAACAGCACCATTCGTTTCGTTGCTTCAAACGCTCCCGCTCTCAGGCGGTAGAGGTAGACGCCTGAGGAGTAGGACGCGGCGTTCCACTCAACCGAGATATTCCCCTGCCCGTGGCCGGTCATCGTCTCCACCTGCTGGCCGGCGATATTCAGTATGTCCAGCGTCCAATCGTTCTCAGTCGGCAGGTAGAAGCCGATGGATGTCGACGGATTGAACGGGTTGGGGTAATTCTGCGACAGCGTGAACGAGGACGGCAGCGAGCCGGTCTCGGTGACTTTCAGGTTTCGGGCTTCGGGATCGGCGGCTTCGATGTAGGCGAGTCGGGCGTTCGGGTCCTCGACACGGATAATGAGGCGTTCGTTGGCGCTGAGAATGGGCTCGAGGTTCTCGGTGTCGGCGAGAAGAATAGATGGCTCACCGTTGAACTGACCTGACGCGGCGGGGACGCCATCGACCGTGATCGTTGCGCCATCGGCGGCGTCGAAGCGCAGCCACGCGGCGGCGATATCGGCGTCGGAAGACAGCTCGAAATTCACACCGGCATCATCACGACTGATTCGAATAACAAGCGGCGCAGTGGGGAGGGCCGGTTTGGGAACGGCGCCGATGTAGAGATCGCCGGAGATATACCGCAGGAGAAGGACAAGGTCTGCGACCGATAGGACTATGCCGTCGAGATTGATATCGGTCTGAGCGATGGCGGCTTCAGTGGGCCAGGGGAGAACTCCGATTCCGTACACAAAGCACTGGCCGAACATGACGGCGTCGGCCATCGTCATGTACTGACCATCGAGGTTGACATCGCCAACCCATCGGCCGAGGCTGTCGCTGCAGATAAAGTCGATCATGCCGTTGTTGGCGGCGAGGATACGTTCTGTAACAGGGGCGGGTGGTTCATCACAGACAACCGGCGAGATATATCCGGGCTGTTGATCCGGAGGGAGGTACGGATTCTGCGGCGGCCAGGTGTAATCGATAACAGTATCGACCGTGAGGGCGGTGTCGCCGGCGCCGACATAGAGAACGTTGTCGCGGCAGTCGCGCCAGAAGAGGCGAAGGGGAGCACCCATGCACTCGGTTTCGGGTGTGTATGCCGGCAGGATGCGCAGGCGGGCGAGCTCGTTGATCCCGGCGGGATCGGCGAACGGAAGCCCGTCACCGCGGAGCGCCTGAATACGGAGCATCGAGGAAGCGTCTCCGAGCGGGTACAAGCCTAGGGAGTCAAGCAGGCGGGTGTAGGAGAAGTACTCCCACGCCGACTGCTGGAGGGCCGAGCCTCGGACGACGTTGATCACGCTCATGTACTCGTCATCGATAGCGATGAGCAGATCGAAAGCGGACAGATCCCGGTCGATACCGTCAACGGTAATTCCCACTTCGGCCGGAACCCCGTGCCACCAGAACTCGACATACTGGATATTCAGACTCTGCGCAAACGCACCGGATGCAAACAGCATTAGAGCGATTGCAAGCAGACACGCACCCGTGATTATCCGGCGCATATACTCATCCCTGTTGAGTTTGTTTGGGCGGATGGAACTGTGAGTAATATAGACCGGAACGCGCTGACGGGCAAGCGGAATTATGGACTCTCCGGCGGCCGTTCAGTCGGAGTGGGTGACCTTTGAATACGTGCCCAGGATCTTGATGAAGCTGGCGAGTTCTTCGAGGTGCTCGAGGGCACGGCCGACCGTCGGCTCGGCCGGCGATCCTTCGAAATCGAGGTAGAAGTAGTACTGCCAGGTTTTGTGGCGGACGGGACGGGACTCGATCTTGGTGAGGTTGATATCGCGCAAGGCGAAGACCGAGAGCATTTTGAAAAGCGCCCCGGGCTGGTTCTTCATGGAGAAGACGATGGAGGTCTTGGCGTTGCCGGCGACTCTCGCGGGGCGTTTGCCCAGCAGGAGGAAGCGCGTATGGTTGGACTTCTCGTCTTCAAGCCCCTCGCGGAGAGTGGACAGGCCGTAGAGCTCGGCGGCATATGGTCCAGCGATCGCGGCCGAATCATCAGGGCGGGTTTCGGCGATCATTTTGGCGGCGCCGGCGGTGTCGTAAAACGGGACCGGCTCGATCCGGGGGTGCTTCCGAAAGAAGCGGCGGCACTGATCGAGCGCAACCGGGTGGGAGTAGACCTTGCGGAGAGAGCGCAGGGAGACTCCGGGCGCAGCCACGAGGCAGTGAACAATGCGCAACTGGCTTTCGCCGACAATGTGCAGGGAGCGTTCCAGCAGCAACTCGTAGTTGCGGTGGATCGAGCCGACGAGAGAGTTTTCAATCGGGATCACGCCGTAGCGGGCGCGGCCGGATTCCACCGTATCGAAAACGGCGTCGAACGTGTCGCAGGGAACAGGGCTGACGCTGTCGCCGACAAGGCGTCGGGCGGCGACTTCGGAAAACGCGCCGCGCTCTCCCTGGAAAGCAGTCTTCTGTTTCGCCATAGTCTGGTTATCGAACGTAAGGATGAATCCTGAAGCCTCGCGAGCAGTCGGTCAGAATTCCCCCTGGCGGAGCATGACGAGCGTGCAGTGCTCGACCACCTCGATCCCGGCGTCGCGGAGCTTATCGGCCAGTCCGGGGTTCTCGGCGCCGGGATTGAATATCACGCGCCGGGGACGGAGTTTCAGGATGCGGTCGGTTTCGGTGTTCGATATGTCGGCGTTGACATACATCGTGAGGGTGTCGGGTGGGGCGGGGAGGTCGTCGAGGGATTTCACGCCCGGGATATCGTCGACCGTGTGCCCGGCCGGATGCACCGGGATCGGCTGGTAGCCGCGCACTTTGAGCAGCCGGACGGCTTTGAACGACATGCGTTCGGGATTGGTGGAAGCGCCGAGGACGGCGACTGTGGCATCGGGGGCGGCTTTGGGCATCTCGAGTCACTCCTTGTGCTTGCGGTTCGGGCGATCCGGGTCACGGATACAATAACAACACAGTTGGAGTAAAGGGGTTCAAAAAAAAGGTGGGGGCGGGGAGGACAGGAAGAAGACAGGATCTCAGGCCGGGGGAAGGGTCAGTTTCTTCTTCCTGTCACCCCGGCTCCTATCCTGTCAGCCCGGCGGAGGCCGGGCCCCAGTCACGCCGAGGTCTACCGTATGTTGGGACTACCAAACGAACCCAATCTCCGGGTCAGTAGGTCAGGCCGCTTGCGGCCTGACAGCTAAACTGTGGCCCACCATTCATGGTGGGTTCTCTCGGCTACAGAGCCAACGGAGAAATCGAATGCAGAAGAAAACATGCCAAAACGAACCCAAACGTAGGTCGGGTTCCGAGGGGCGTACGCCCCGAGAAACCCGACTGGGAGACAAGCCATGAACGAGCGACTATTGCACAAACGAACCCAATGTGTCGATGTGTCACCCCCGAGCGGTCGCAAACAAACCCAACTCGGAGATGCATCACGGGTGACACAATTGTACTCCACCGGGACTTGCGTGACCCCTGCGGCATCCGCGCCCGATGCCCTCATCGGCCGCGAATCCCCCTACCGTATGATCGCCAGCTTCCCCACCTGCGTCTTCTCTCCGGGCATCTCTACCACCCAGTAGTACAACCCCGTCTCGACCTTCTGGTAATTGCGGTTGATCAGATCCCAGGCATGGCGGCGGGAAGTCGGATCGGCGGCGGGAACATCGTGCTCGATCGTGCGGACACGATCGCCGTCGAGGGAGTAGATGTGAATGGTGCAGACAGGCGGCAAATTCGCAAACCAGACCGCCCGCACCCGTTCATCCCAGCGATCGTCCTGATTGCGGCCCTCCAATCCGATGTCCCGGTACTCGGCATCGACACGGTAGGGATTCGGGTAGACGTAGATCTTGTCGGAGCCGGAGAGGGGTCGATCGAGCTCGTGCAACGGGAACGCCTCGAGAATGCCCTTGCTCTTGTCGGACTCCATGGGCGTCACCCCCATCGCCGGGGATCCGTAGTCAAACGCCGTGACATTTACCCAGTAGGAAACCGTCGGCAGGATATTCTCCACCGTACACTCGTACTCGTAGAACTTGAGGTAGCCGTCCTCAGTGTACATGTCGTCGGAAATCGAATCAGCAGGCAGGGGGCGGGGATCGGGCGCATCGGGATAGGTCCTGGTGATGGGTGTCGACACGCCGTGTACGCTCGCGTTGTAGTCGTGCGGCTTGAACCAGAAGAGGGAGTCATTCGGGTACTGCGGATGCCGGTAGGGGGCTACCTGAGTATAGTGCAGGGGATCAAACAGGCTGTCGTTGCAGGGATCAGGCGTGAAGCCGTAGAGGCAGCGGAGCTCGTCCTTGCTGAACGGTTCATCGGTCAGCTGCCACTCAGGCTCTTCAAGAGAAAGGTTCAATCGGTACTTGTCGAAGTCTTCAAGATCGTAGGACGCGGCGACACTCAGGCTGGCCACGCGTTCGTCTCTCCCTATGTAGACGCGGTAGCCTTCAAAATCGGGCTTCTGCAGGAAGATGTCTTTCGCGGTCTCGGTCACCTGGCCATTGATGCGGACATGCAAGCCGTTGTGAACCGGCGTGACCCAGAAGTCCGGCGCCGGGGGCGGGAGTGCGCCCCGGAAATCCGCGACACCGTCCCCCCTGTACCACTGCGTGTCCGCTTTCTGCGCTACCCACTCGTTCCCCACCAGTACCGAATCCCGGACACAGACCCGGTACTCGCCGAAGTAGCCGTCGTTGTCGGTGTCGATACCCGGGTTGTCGTAAATCCAGCGGGCCACCAGGGCGTTCTTGTCCAGATCCGAGAAATCCAGGCCGGCTTCGTAACGGTTGGGGAAATAGGGCAGGTTGAGGTAGTTGGTCGGGTCGACATGGAGGTTTTCTCCTCCGACAATCGCGAAGGTGATTGAGGCCTCTCCACCGGGGAACATGGTGATCGGTCCCCAGGACAGCAGGCACTCGGCCCACGGCCTCTTCGCGACCGTGTTTGCCCACGCCACCGGGATCTGGTTCCAGTTGCCGAAGCCGGAGGTGGCTATCTCGGCGGTACGGTAGGTGGGGTAGTCGATCTCTCGGGTCGACATGAGCCGGAAATACTCCTTGTCGCCGCCGCGCCACCAGGAATCGGGGCGAAAAGATGCGACTGACGCATCCTGGCTCGGCTCGAAATAGAAGACGTCGTAGCTTTCCGGCCAGTCGGGCGGATACTGCACCGACCACCAGTTGTAGTTGGGGTGCGGCATGGGGATGGACGAATAGAGGGGCATGATCCCGAGCGCGCCCCGGGAGGAACCCCAGAAGCACTCCCCGCTCGGGTCATAGCGCAATTCCTCCAGCCAGGCGCCGTCGATTGGGGTGCCGGAGTGGCTGGCGCTCCATGCCATATCGAGAGAGTCGACGAGCCCGCAGCCGAAGGCGGCGGGTGCGGCGGTGCGAAGACCCACCTGATCCCAGTTGGAACCGGAACTGCAGTCCATGTACGACGGTGCGATCGTCGGCAGCGGTATGTAGTGCAGCCCGAAGTAGAGGTTGCGCTGGGGTTCACGCCCGATATTCTTGAACGTCAGTTCCGCGATGATGAAATCCTCGGCGTAGCGCATCGACCAGCCGTAAGTCGCCTGGCGCACGCCGATGCCGAGCGAGTTGGGATTAGGCGCGGTCACATGGGTCCAGCCGGCAGGTCTCCGGATCATTATGGTATCGGTGTATTCGCAGACGAGGTCTTCTTCGGAGACCGCCTCCGGGGCGGGCGCGCCGAAGAGGTTTGTGGTCGACCGCCGCACGATTGTCCCGGGGGGATCAAGAGGAACAAACTCCCCTTCGCTTCTCGGGTCACCAATTCCAAAACCGGCGCTGACAATGGGCCCGAGGTTGGCGTCGCGGCCGGCCCAGAGCTCGAGATAAGACATATGCGTGCGCCGGCTGCCGCGGGGGAAGATGATGCTGTTCCGAATGACGGAACCGGTGAAGGCGTCCCACTCCTCGTAGAAGCTGGTGGTCGGCTTGCCGATGACGCCACGGTTGCTGACCGTCAGGGCCATCTGGTTGATCGTATGCACAACCGTCATCCAGAGGCTGTCTTCAATCACGACATTGGGGGAGAGGGCGTGCGACGGTCGCTCGCGGGGTTGGGCGACAAGGGGGGATGCGAGGAGGAAAGATGCGAGGAGGAGAGATGCGAGCAGCACGCAGAGGTACAGGCACAGCGATGCTCTGCAGGGGAATCGCATCAATGGCTGAAAATCCGCTGTGCCGTACAAACGCATGCGCGCGTTGCCTCCAGATGTTCGCCCGATTGGTCTGCGTTTAAGTAACGCGTGAATCATGAGTCTGTCAAAAGGGAATTTGGGGACAATGGCGGGTAAAACATGGGCAGAGGAGTCACAGCCTGGGTGCCCCACCGCTTGCGGTGGGAGGAGATTCCGGTGGACGAGTCGCCCACAGCTTGCTGTGGGATCGGTATGGTGTGAACCGGACGGGTCGCCCACAGCTTGCTGTCGGATCGGTATGGTGTGAACCGGTCCGACGTAGGGCACGACCCTTCAGCGGTCGTGCCACTCAGCCACGTAATTGGTAACCCGCAGCTCTGCTGCGGGCCGCTCGATACGAGTACTCTTCTCGTAGGCCGGGTCGCCCACAGCTTGCTGTGGGATCGGTATGGTGTGAACCGGTCCGACGTAGGGCACGACCCTTCAGCGGTCGTGCCTCTCAGCTACGTACTAGGTAACCCGCAGCTCTGCTGCGGGCCGCTCGACACGAGTACTCTTCTTGTAGGTCAGGACCCTTGCGGTCCTGACATTGAGGACACCGCGCGCTTATGGACGTAGGTCAGGCTGCTTGCAGCCTGACTTGGCTTTCGACAAAGCGACTGCGCGTACGACCGTGGCAATCCAAGAAGTCGGCGTTCCGGTAGGTCGGCGTTCCGAGGGGCCGAAGGCCCCGAGAAACCCGACTGGGTATCGGTGAGGATTCGGTATAGTGGGTCGGTGTTCTGAGGAGCGCAAGCCCCGAGAAACCCGACTGGGAGACAAGCAATGAAACCGCATCCTTGCGCAAACGAACCCAATGCCTCCTCCTCTGTCACCCCGGGCTTGGCCCGGGGCCCAGTCAAGCCTGACTCTACCGTATGCCGGGATCACCAAACGAACCCTATCTCCTGTGGCCCACCATTCATGGTGGGTCCCTCTCGGCTATAGAGCCAAGGCGTTGGTCGGTATTCCGAGGGGCCGAAGGCTCCGTTAAACCCGACTGCGAAAGAAAACCTCAAGATGCATGAGTGCCCCTCCGCAGGCATGACTTTGTCGACACGTTTTGCTCAACTCTCCGTCACCCTGAGCGGAGTCGAAGGGTGACGGGTCGGGATTCTTGGCGCGAATCGCCTCCGAACCCGACCTACGAATACTCAATCACGGCACGATCGGGAAAATCCCGTTGGGATCGAAGCGGTCCTTGATCTTGCGGGAGTACACAGCGGCGGTATCGGTGTTGCGCTGGTCGAGTGCGGTCAACAAGGGCTGGCGGGAGAGGCCAAGCTGCGTCATCGCGCCGAAATCGAACGCGCCGGTGATCGGCATGACACGGAAAGTGGCGCGAACAATCAGACCGAGCAGACCCCACGAACCGAAAAAGACGCGGACAATATCATACCCCGACACCGACTTGAAGCACCGCGAGCCGGGCGTGATGATATCGCCATTGGGGGTTACTATCTCGGCTTTGATGAAGTACTTCTTGAGCGGGACCTCCGCGCCGTGGAGTTGTCCGGCGAGCCCGGCGGCCAGCGCGCCGCCGATCGAGCCGACATAGGGAAGCGCGGCATGCGGGAAATACAGATCGTCTTTGGCGAGACGGGGGTTGAGTTCGCGCAGCGGGTAGCCGGCGCCGAGTTCGACCGCGAAATCCTCTTTAGAGGCGCCGTGGAACTGGTTGAGGCGGTCGGTGCGGATCGTGACCATGCGGGTGAACGGCGCGCCGTCGGGATCGATATTGTTGCCGAAACCGGTGATATAGAGGGGCTGTTGGTACCGGTTGGCGAGTTTGATCAGCCCGGCGGCCTCGGCGGCGGATTCCGGGTGGAACGTGGTGATCCCCTTCTGCCAGGTGAGGCGGTCGTCGGGGAATTCCGCCTTGATGGTATCGATAAATTGCTGCAGGTCAACCATGGGAGGAAGATAGGGATTGGCGGTGGCAAATGTCAAATCCCTTGAGTCGGAGCGTGCCGAATTGAGGTTTAGTCAAGCCTCGGCGGAGGTGGTGGAGCAGTCGGCGGCAAAGGGGATTTGACCGAATGGCCGTCGCACGGACACACGAAGTGTGTCCGTGGCACAAAGACAAAGGCACGACCGCTGAAGGGTCGTGCCCTACAATTTCTCTGGGTGCAGATAGCCGGGTTCCCACCATAAATGGTGGGCCACCTCGAATAGCCTACTTGTCGAACAACCCCGACTGGTGGCCGGCCCACTTGTCGGGATCGATGTTGTACTCAAACTTGTAGCGGCAGCCGCCGTCGCGGCAGATCTTCGGCTTCTTCTTGCCGTGGTAATCAAACGGTTTGCCGCAGACAATACAGGTGGCGGTTTTCCAGTCGAGCGTGGGCATCGAGATCTTCGGCTTGTCGGTCGTCGTGGCGCCCGGCTTCTCGATAGTCGAGAGAGCGGACTCCTCGGCCTCGATCGCAGGCTCGGTCTTTACAGCAACAGGGTCGGACATCGGTGTATCCTTCGGTTTCTTGCGGCTCTTGCCGGGTTTCCCGCCGCTGACGCGGCTCGGCATCCGGCTAACGCTTGCGATTGGACGGTCAGCCTGTCGGGTTTCTCGGGAGTTTCGCTCCTTCGGAACCCGACCTACGCTGCTTCGCGTCGTTGTTTTCTTTGTCGCTTTCTTCTTCGCTGTCTTCTTCTTCGCGGGCATTGGTACAGTCCTCTCTGTGGTGCCGGGTCGTTGTGCTTGCGCGGTCAGGTGAGGACACCTTACAGCACATCCGAGGGATCCCACAGCAAGCTGTGGGCGATCTCCGCCCCACCATGAATGGTGGGCCACAAACCATCAGGACTTGTACCATCCGCGTCGGGTCAATGTCCAGTTAACCGGTGTTGAGTGATGCAGTCAATTACAATATGTGATGCCGGGACGGGCGGGAGAAAGATGTGATGACGGCGGCGAAGAGGTAACCCGCAGCTCTGCTGCGGGTAGCCCAGTCAGGAGCAGTACCCGAGTAACCCGCAGCTCTGCTGCGGGTAGTCCAGTCAGGAGCAGTACCCGGGTAACCCGCAGCTCTGCTGCGGGCAGTTTAGTCAGGAGCACTACCCAGAATGAAGGTCGGAAGATCGAAGAAGTCAGGCTCCACGGAGCCTGACCTACTCCTCTCGCGGCCGATGAGGACATCTGCCGCGCACGGCCACGGACGTGTACCGACCCACAAAGCGCGTCCACGACACCAGGCAAAAAAAGGGGCCGGCTGGTAACCGGCCCCGACCGGCTGCTTCTAATCCGCCGGCCTCACTTAATCTACCTGGAAGGTGCAAACGGGGAGATCGCAAGCCGCGTGCCACTCCCAACCCTGTTGTGCCGCAAGCGACTTCGCCGCCGGATCGAGGCGAAAGTGACGGGGCGAGCCAACAGGATGGAGGGAACAGGCAATAGCCCGCCGGGAGGAGTGGCAGTTGCTGTTAAAACTTGTATCCGCGTATGGCTGCATGTAGGATGCCACACGATAACGATAACGATTTTTCTGGAGGCGAAAGGTTCTTCTATGTCGGAATACGAATTTATCCATGCGCGTCAAATCCTGGACTCCCGCGGCACCCCGACGATTGAAGTTGACGTGATCCTTTCGGACGGCTCGCTGGGGCGGGCTGCCGTGCCGTCAGGCGCCTCGACCGGTGCCCACGAGGCGGTCGAACTGCGCGACGGCGACAAGGCGGTGTATCTCGGCAAAAGCGTGCTCCGGGCGGTGGCGAACGTCAACGAGAAGATCGCCCCGGCCCTGATGAAAGACGATGTCGACCCGTTCGACCAGGTGAGTGTCGACAACTACCTGATCGCTCTGGACGGCACCGAGAACAAAGGGAAATTCGGGGCGAACGCGATCCTCGGCGTATCGCTGGCGACCGCCAAAGCGGCCTCGGAATCGCGCGGGCGATTCCTGTACGAGTACATCGGCGGCTGCAACTGCAAGCTCCTGCCGGTGCCGATGATGAACATCCTCAACGGCGGCAAACACGCCGACAACAACGTCGATCTGCAGGAGTTCATGATCATGCCGGTGGGCGCGAAAAGCTTCACCCAGGCGCTGCAAATGGGCGCGGAGATATTCCAGCACCTGAAGAAAGTCCTGTCGGCCAAAAAATACAACACGGCGGTCGGCGACGAGGGCGGATTCGCGCCGGATCTCAAGTCCAACGAAGAGGCCCTCGAAGTGATCATGGAAGCGATCGGCAAATCGGGCTACAAACCGGGAGACCAGATCCGGATCGCGCTCGACCCGGCCTCCACCGAGTTCTTCGACGCCAAAACAGGCAAGTACCATCTCAAAGCCGAGGGCAAGAAACTCTCCAGCAGCGAGATGATCGATTTCTACGAGAAGCTGGTGAACAAGTATCCGATTGTCTCGATCGAAGACGGCCTGGCCGAGGACGACTGGAAAGGCTGGAAAGAGATGACGGAGCGGCTTGGCAAACGGATTCAAATTGTCGGTGACGACCTGTTTGTGACGAATCCGAAGCGTCTTGCGCGGGGAATTGACGAGGGTATCGCCAATTCGATCCTGATCAAGCTGAACCAGATCGGCACCTTGACCGAAACGCTTGACACGATCCAGATGGCGCAGAAAGCCGGGTACACGGCGGTAGTGTCGCACCGCTCGGGCGAGACCGAGGACGCGACGATCGCCGACGTGGTTGTCGCGACCAGCGCCGGGCAGATCAAGACCGGGTCGATGTGCCGGTCGGATCGCATCGCCAAGTACAACCAGCTCCTGCGAATCGAGGAGCAGATCGGGTCGCACGCCGAGTATCCGGGGATGAAGGCGTTTTACAACCTGAAGGGGTGAGTCGGCGACGCCGTCTTGCGATGGGGATCGCGGCAGATGAGGACATCTGCCGCGCACGCGATCGGATGTAGATGTAGGTCAGGCCGCTTGCAGCCTGACCCAGAGAGCTCAGACACGCACGAGTAGGTCAGGCCGCTTGCGGCCTGACACAGGTAAGCCGGGCGACGAAGAAGTGTAGGGCGGGAGTCCCCAGACTCCCGCCTTGATAAGGTACGAAGAAGTAGGGCGGGAGTCCCCAGACTCCCGCCTTGATAGACCGCACGACCAGGACCGCAGGAGCCTCGGGGCTCCTGCCCTGTGAATTCGACATCGCGATTGAACAACGCAGCGTTTCGGCGCAGGTGAGCGATGCTGTTGAAGGGCAGCGACGGCATCACTCACTGTCGAGACGTTCGTGAAAATGGGTGGTCCACCGCCGTAGTGGCACAAAAAACAGCCATTGCGATCAACCCTGCCCTGTTGGTGGCCACCCATTACTTTTGTGGCCGTAGGAAGGGGAGCGACATGGTTTGGGTTTGAACATTCGTTCGTTCCGTGATAAAGCCAAACAGGTCGGGTCCCACGGTCACCGCCGGGCCAAACGTTTCACCTGCCGACATTCAGATCTGCCAAAGTTTGCTCTTGTGCGTTCAGCGGCTGAAGTTATATTACCGTAGAATCAAATATGGATCTATGTAGTCCTTATGTGGGGAACGTTCGAGTCCACTTTAAGGCGCTCATCGATCGTGGTACCTTTAGGTAAAGGAGCAGTTGAGTGGAAAGGCTATCATTGCGGCCCAGAGTCGCGATTACCGTCTGCCTGTTGTTGTCTGTCGTTGCGTTGACCTGCAGCAAGAGTGACTCTCCCACTGCTCCCAATTCACAGATTCAACCGGAACCCAATCCGGACGGGGTTCTTTTGACCGGCGACACGGCCGCTACGGCAATAAGCGTTA
>JBGSIV010000073.1:0-8224 GCA_041742355.1 Candidatus Zixiibacteriota bacterium | reverse complement strand
AAAGCGGTGATGGCGAGCGAGCCGGCGCCGCTGAGCCCGGCGCTCCGGGCCTGCCAGGTCGAGCCGCCGTCCGGAGATTCGTACACGCCGTTCTGGTAGGTGCCGGCGAAGAGGCGGTTGCCGACTTTGAAGACGCACGCGATGTCGATGCCGGGGCCAGGGGAGTTAGAGGGGAGCCAGGCGGTGGTGCCGGAGGGGTGGCGGTAGATGTTGGCGACGGCCGCAATGTAGAGCGTATCACCGTCGACAAAGAGGTCGGGGACTTCGCGGCTGTCGAGGAGGGGCAGAGAGGTCCAGTCGGCCGAGGTGGTGGACACGCCGAGGAAGAGGCAGAGGGCGACGCAGATCGTGATGAAGCGGCTTCTTTTCATGAAACACCTTAAACGAATAGCGGTCCGACCGTTCACTGCAGACAGTCCTCCATAAAACCGTCCAAGGGCGTCGAGGTTCCCGACAGATCCCGGTTCAGGCGGTGCGCATGAAGAACCGTGCGAGGAAGGCGCCGGCGAAGGCCGAGGGCAGGCCGACCATGACGCCCCAGACGATTTCAAAGGGCCAGAGGTTGTGGTCGGTGGGGTCGATGGTGCATTCGACGATGATGCGCAGGACCATGGCCGCGAGGAAGCCGGCGGTGACGGTGAAGGCGGCTGGTTTGAGGGGAAGGGGCGTAAGGATGCGGGTGACGAGAGCGGCGGCGATGGTGAGACCGACCCACCCGATGAGGATGGTCGTTTCCATCGTGTTGAGTTTGTCGTAAGGGACGGGCCAGGAGGGGATAGCGCCAGCGATGAGGCCGAGGGCAAGGGCGGTCAGGGTCGCTTTGCGGGGGGCGGAAGTGGGTGCGGTCATGGCCGTCCTTTCGTCAGGTTTGGGCGATAATCGCCCAGATGTGTCTTTTTTTATCAAAATCGGGCAGGTACATGGCGGGCGCAAGCGTAAACTTGGTGTCTGTGACGGCTGCCTCTCCCCCGGCTCCTTGACAAATCGGCGAAGTGCGGTATACTGCAGATGTACTTCTTCTCATACTGCGCGGAACGGATTCAGCAAGCGCAACCTCAATATTTGCAGGAGGCGAATATGCTTCGCACAATCAGCATCACTATGGCCTTTCTTACGCTGGCGGGGGCCGCGGCATGGGCCGGGGTGCCGTCGGGAATCACCTACCAGGGGCGTTTGACCGATGGATTGGGAGTGCCGGTTGCCGACGGCACCTATTCGCTGAAGTTCGTCATCTACAACGCGGGTTCAGGGGGGGCGATTCTCTGGGACAACGGGTATGGGCCGGTGACGGTCACAGGGGGGCAGTTTACGTACGTGCTGGGCTCGTATGTGCCTCTCCCGGTGAACCTCTTCGCTGATACGTCCCGCTGGCTCGGGGTGACCGTGAGCGGCGGAGTGGAAATGACACCTCGGGTGCGGCTGCTCGGGACGCCGTATGCGCATCAGGCGCGGGCGGCCGATTCGGCCGGAACGGTGCACTGGAGCAACGTGCAGGGCCTTCCGGTGGATATCGGCAATGCGGTGACAGAGGTAGTCGCCGGCTCGGGGCTGACCGGCGGGGGCAGCGGCGGTGCGGTCACCCTCAGTATTCCCACGAACGGCATAAATTCGGGGCATATCGCATCGGGTGCGGTCACAAACGCCGAGATCGCCGCCAACGCGGTTGCGTCCGGGCAGATTCTGGACGGGTCAGTCAGTTCGGCGGACATTGGGGACGAAGCCGGGGGGATGGGAGTCTACCGCAGCCTTGTTTCGCTGCCCGACTGGGGCGGGACGTTTACCTCGGATGTGGTGATCGCCTCTGTGGTTGTCAATGCGCCGACCTCGGGGGTAGTGTTGCTGGTCGCCAGCGGATGGTTCGCGCTGGAGCACGCGGAGGGGACGGAAGAGTCATTCGCGAGAGTTTCGGTCGGGAAGAACAATGTCGGGGGGATCATTGATCTGGAGAACTTCGCGTCGTTCTCGGTGCCGGGAGGCGCGGCCAGCGGGACCTATCGGACGTCGTTCTCGGTCGTCGCTTTGGAACTCGTCGGGGCCGGCAGCCAGACCTTTCACCTGCGCGGCGCACGCCGGACAGGAGCGCTGTGCGATGTCGGGGATGCGCATTTGGACGCGATTTTTCTGCCGACGGTATACGGGTCGGTAGAGACATCGCCGTCACCCAAGGCGGCGCCCGAGGATCTCGACGCGTTCGGCGAACCGGCGGCCAGGTAGAGTTTCAGGTCAGGATCTGTACAATCCTGACCTGTATTTCATAGTGGCAAGACAGTTTTATTCGCGCCGATCGGAATTCCCCGAAGGCGACAGCGGTACGGGGGCTTCCCGGGCACGTTCGGCACTGATACCCTGCTCCTCCCCCGCGCCAAACACATCTGAATGAATGTAGTTGCCTCGCTCCGCGGCGGGCTCGGTCAGCGTGCCGGAGACAAGGACGTTGCCGCTGAAGTAGCCGGCGTACTTGTCACCGTTGGTGGTGCCGTAAGCTACGCCGAAGACGCCATAACCGCTGCATGGCGGAGTGGTTTCAGGTGGACCATCGCGCTATAGTCAGGCAACACATACCATCTTTCAGACGGCAGCATGAGGGGGATTTGCAGGGGGCGGGCGCCGGGTAGACGCCCGCCATATGCGGTTACTTTTTCGGATAGCCGACGGTTTGCGCGAAAACGACCTGCTGCGTCTCGGGGAGGTTCAGGGTTTTCCCCAGTGCTTCGCGGTCGACCGACCCGCGCACGACTGTGGCCAACCCCTCGGAAGCACAGAACAGGTAGACATTCTGGCACATGAAGGCGGCATCGGCGGCGGCATAGCGCTCTTTGCTTCGGCGTTCGTCGTCGTTGGCGGCCGGGTCACCCATTCGCGTGAAGTCGGCGACAAAGATCAGGTTGATGGGGGCATCTTTGACGAAGGGCTGCATGCCGGTCTGCCCGCGGATGTCGCCCGTAAGCACCGGAACGAGGGTGTGGGCTTTCGGGTCGTAGCGGTGCACACCATCGGCCCGGACG
Source organism: Candidatus Zixiibacteriota bacterium (assembly GCA_041742355.1). GTDB lineage: Bacteria > Zixibacteria > MSB-5A5 > GN15 > FEB-12 > JAGNLV01. Next base: position 5,219 of record JBGSIV010000073.1, on the reverse strand, counting down.
ACATAGATGTCGATCTCTTGCCAATTCATTGCGGACGGGGCGGTGCGTTTGCCCGATTCGGGGCGGTTGATACCGCCGGCGGCCCAGAGGAGGTTGGAGAGGAGGGGCAGGGGCAGGGTGTCGGCGGCGAATTCGCGGGTGGTGTGGCGGTCGTGGAGGACCTGCATGAGGGGTTTGCCGCCGGTGGTGTCGGGGGCGGGGAGTTCGATGGGGGGCAGATCCTGGGCCATGATGGAGGAACCGAGGATAAGGGCCGGGATAACGGCATTTCGGATGTGCTTCATGTTGACCTCGATGTTTTTGCGAATCTATTGGCGGGAATATAGGATTTAGGAGGAGATGATGCAAGGGGGGCACTTCAGACGCGGGAGGTCCGGCAGCTCTCCCCTGCCCGCGTCAACCGGTGGCAGGTTGAGGTTGACAGGCAGGTAAGGTCGACTATATTGCCCATAAGGTGGGTTGTCTTCCACATTGTCGCGCTGTTCCACCTGATTCTTATCTGTCACCGTCTTCTGAATGCCCGGGGGCCACTACATCGAGAAGGAGCGAACATGAGAGGCATGGTTGTCTGCAATCGACCGGCCGCGGACCGTCGGGTTGTTCCAGGCGAGGGTGCGATGTCAGTCCGGCACGTGCCGGCGGCGCTGGTCGCCGTGTTCCTGGTAATCGGGCTAGGGACGGCCGCTCTCGGTGATGTTGTCAAGGGGTCGTCCGCCCTGAATCCAGTCGACAGGATTCTCCCTGAGCATCCGAGGGTGGCCGAGGTTTCAAAGGCCGGCCCCCAGCAGCCGGTGTTCAGAAAGCCGGCCGAAGCTCTCGAGGAGAAGCGGCTCCCGGCCGGTCTGCAGGTGCCGTACAACAAATCATTCTACTTCTGCGATGAGCAGGATTATACCAGCGGTACGCCGGCATACTTCTGGGATATTCCGGATGCTTATGGCGACGACCTGTTCAACATGCGGTTCACGTCGGACGCCGGATTCAACTGCACGTTGAAGACGGCGAGCTTTCTTATGTATGAGAGCGCGGGCGCCATGGCCGGCACTCCGGACTTCAAAGCGTACCTGTGGGACGACAATGGTTTCGGCCTCCCCGGCAACAAGCTCGATTCGGTGGTGATACCTTGGGCGACAATCCAGGCTGAAGCGGCAGCGACGACGGGGGCGTTATTCTGGCTTACCGCCGACTTCTCCACCGCGAACTGGGTCTTCTCCGACGGAGCCGAATACCACCTCGGCTGGACGACTATCGACAACAGCGGGGTCGGGACGGACAAGCTGTCGGTCATTTCGGATGCCGGGGATGGTCCCTACGCCGGCGAGGAACGGGGGAGCGAGGACTCCGGCGGGCTATGGGGGACGATGTTGAACGACTGGGGGGTCGATGTCTCGTTCTTCATCACGGCGGAGCGGTGCTGCTCCGAGATGCCGTTTTCGGATTGCTACACTCAGTGGTACAACCAAAATGTCGCTTACTTCTGGCGCGCTCCTCACGTAATGTACGGAATCGAGGAGTATGCGATGAAGTTTGACGTGGCCGGTCCGGAGACGCTCCAGGCAGTGGAGGTTGCAATATACAACGGCGGCACAACCGAAGGTTCGGCGTCCGACCCGACCGGCAATAACACGATCTTTGTTCGTATTTACGACGATGTTGGAGGACTTCCCGGGGATCTCTTGCAGACGGTAACGCTGGCTCCGGGAACGTATACGTTTTATCCCAATCTTCAGAGCGTCCCGATCGGCAGGATCATGACTGATGCCTTCCATGTCTCATTCGGGACTGACGGTGTCTGGGGCACGGGCTGGGAGTCGTGTCTTTCGTCAGACGGCACCGAGGGGACCGGCCGGTCCACAGCGTACTGGGAATCGAACGGCGGCTGGCAGAGCATGCTCTCCTTGTGGGGGCGCGATGTAAATTTCTACATCCGAAGCGTTTTGTGCCGGGACGAGTACTTCGATTGCTCGATCAAGTCGTGTTACGCCACGACCTCCTACTACTGGCAGCTGCCCGATCGGTACGGTGATTATGGCCAGGCGCAGCGGTTTGTCTCGTCGGCTGAGGAGTGCCGGGTTGACAAGGTGAACGTCCTGTGGTACTGGAATCGTGCGCAGTCCGCGTGGCCGCGCTACACGACGAGCACCGACATCAACATTTATGCTGACGCGGGTGGTCTGCCGGGTGCGCTGCTTGGTACGTACACGGTTACCCCGGGCAATTACGGGATCGCGACCCCGTCGCCAACGGCTTCATCGTCGTACTGGGCGAGCTATGATTTGCACGCCATGAACATCCTGACCGGTCCAGTGTACTGGGTGGGGGTGGTTTCTCAGGCTCCGGATACGCTGTCCGGTATTTCGGTGCTCTCCGATGCCGGTGGTGGAGGATGCGACAACGGGTATGCCGAATACCAGGGCGCGTGGGGTTTGATGTGGTCCAACTGGGGCCTCAGTTCGGATGATGTGGCGATGATCGTGCAGGCCCAGCAGTGCTGTCAGGCGTCTCCGCCGCCTTCGTGCGCATGGGGTATCACGGATTGGCCGGGGCTGGGCGGATCGTACGCCCGGACGAATGCTTCGGCGGTTGAGATGAGCGACTCGTGGTGCGACCTGACGCTCAACTGGCACTACGAGGATCCGGAGTTTGGTGCGCAGTTCACCGGTCCGGTAGTATACGGCGACCGGGTGGCCTGTTCGTTCCTGAACGATTACAAGGTATTTGATCTGCGGACCGGAGCTTTGCTCTATACATATATTCCCAAGGCATCCCCCTTTGCACCGACGGATATCCGGTGCGCTCCGACGATCACGATGGTGACCGGTTATCCCGACCCGGTCATGTTTGTCTCCGGCGGCACGAACGATGAAGTCCATGCGGTGAATTTCAGCACCGGGGCGAAGATCTGGAGCCGAGATGTAGTGAGTGTCGGACCTCCCGGCCTCTACGGCGATACGCGGTATTGTCCGTTCATCGTCCTGGACATTGCCGGCACGCCGGTCGTGTACTGGGGCACCGACAACGGGAAGATCGTCGCGGCCAACGCCCTGACGGGTGCGCTTTACGCCGGCTGGGCGGGCAATCCGATCAATCTGTGGAGATCCACGTGGGCGTCGGGCGCCACCGATGGCGAGAACTTATATTTCTCGACCTTTGCCGCCGGTGTTGAGGGAGATGTTTACTCTATCGATGCGGCCACGGGTCACATCAACTGGCAGCTGTCCGCCGAAGGGGGTCTGCAGGGTGGGGCATTATGGGGCGGTGGTTACACTGGTGACGAAGGCTTCCGCGGCGGCGTGTCGTATGACGCGCAGCGCGGCTGGTTGTACGCCAACTCCGGCGTGTCGAGTGGCGCCTATCCGTGTGACGGAGTGTTCTACCGGATTAACGCGGATGACGGATCGCTGGCCGGCCCGGCCACTCCGGCCAACCGAGTCTTTTACGGGCAGCCGACGGTTGACGCCAACCGTGTCTATGTGGCGTCGTTTACCCGCTGGGCATCCTCGCCGGCGGGCGGCGATCTGTACGCGATCAACAAAGCCACCGGCAGAATAGACTGGGCGGTCCCCGGTTCGCCAGAGGAGTATCCCTTTTACTGCAGCGCCGTGCTCTCTTGTGAAGACTACCAATCCGGGAAGCAGCTGTTCACCTTTGGCTACAATAGCTGGTTGAGCTGCATCAACAGCGAGAACGGCGACGAGTTGTGGAATCGCCGGTGGACTACTAATGGAACTTCCCATCCTTCTCGCGGGATGGGCGGGTTGTTGGCATACGACAGCTTCGGCGATGCCCACCTCGTCTTCACGGACCTCGCCGGGAACCTCTTCGACCTAACCAAACAGGGCAACCGTCCGCGTCTGGAATTCCAGACTTACAGCGTTAGCCCGCCGGTTGAGTTTGGTCCGGCCGCGAGCCTTATCGTGACCGTTCCGAACGTCTTCGCCAACACGGGATGTGCTGACCTGGTTATTGACGCGGTCAATGTCGACGAGCTTGATTTCGGCTCCTACGTTCCGGCTTATGTCGCGACGACCAATCCGAACACCATGCAGCGTGTCGACAAGATTGCCGAGTTGCTGACCAACGAACAGCTGCTGAAGCTCGGTCAGCCGAACGGATACGATGTTGAGGGGCAGAATGGCCGGGACATCACAATCGAACGGAAGGCCAATTACGCGGCTGCGGGCTTCCCGGGCTGGTTGAACTCAGTGGTCTTTCCGTCGGTCGGCAGCGTGATTGCCCCCGGCGACACGGTTGATCTGGTTTTGGATGTCATCCAGGCCAATCTCAACCGCGGCCCGCAGAGCTTTTACGTGCAGATCGAATCGAACGACCCGGACTTCTTCCTGGACGACGTGACGCTCGCTCCGCAGATGCGGGTGACCGTTATCGGTGGCTGTCTGATCGACACCACGACGATGCACTTTGGAGTCACCAGCACCAACGAACGGATTGTCTCGAATACGTCGCGGCTGGGGACGGGGGATTGGGGTGACGGTGCTGCCGGCCACAATGGATTTGAGATCGGTGGCGACGGTGCGTCGTACTACCAGGGCTCGTTTGCCTTCATGGCTGGCAAGTACCGGGTCGCGACGCACACCCAGGACTGGACCGCCGGCGGCGGCGAGGCCGAGGCTATGATCTCGATGCAGCCGGATCCGAACTGGTGTGACAACGATTGCAGGCCGACCCTGTTATCGGGGCTGACGCTGGGGTATGTCACCAATGACGGCGGCAGCAGTTATGTTCCGCTCCTCGGGACGGTCGCATGTGCATCGTATCTTGATTCGATTCAGAATTTCGATGTGGGCAGCGGTTGGGATTGGACTAACTGGGGTGCACCGTTTGATGATACACTAACGATGGGGTTATACTGCAATGCGAAGGTAATCAGTGTATGGGGCTACGCGCCGCTGGCGAACGTGACCCTCGACGTGCTCGAGATCACGGAACGCAACGGCATGGCCGTGGACGACTGGTACCTGACGCACTTCTTTGACTGCGACAACGGCAGTGACACGATGCAGATCAACCGGAACTACTCGGTTGCCTGGACGCTCAATGCCGCTGCCACCCAGGCGCTGGGCAACGTCAAGATCCCGTTCGGCTGCGGCTACGAGCCGATTCGCAACATCTGGGGCACCTACGGGACCTCGGGTGCGCACGGGTTCTTTGACTGGAACCAGTACTGGGATACCGCTTACTGGTACTGCCAGACCGGT